>JAHJOG010000274.1 GCA_018820395.1 Gammaproteobacteria bacterium
AACGTCGAGCGAGTCGTCTCGAGTATTGGACAAAGGGTCGACGGCTTCCAATCCCGTTTCGCGCGCGCATTGATATGCGGGACGAATGAGACGGCCGTGGCCTCGCACGTGCGCCGTCTGCCGCCTCGACCGAAAGGTGCGCCGAACCGAACCGCCGAGTCAGCGGAACATCTGCCCCCCGTCCACGTTGATCACCGTGCCGCTCACGTACCCCGCCAACGGCGAGCATGCGAACACGGTGAGGTCGGCAATTTCCTTGGGCTCGATGGCGCGGCCGAAGGGCATCTTGGCGGTGAACTCGGCCCAGCGGTTTTCGTCGCCGAAGGTGCTCGCGGCGCGCACGCGCATCATGGTTTCCATGCGCTCGCTGCGCGTGGCCGACGGGTTGATGCCGAACACGCGCACGCCCTGGGCCGGCGAGTTGCCGCCGATCGCCTGCGTGAAGGCCATGAGCGCAGCGTTGGCGGTGGCGCCGCAGATGTAGTCGGCGCGCGGCGCGGCGCCGGCCATGCCGATGATGTTGGCGATGATGCCGCTGCCCCGCTCTTCCATGCGCGGCAGCACGCGCCGGATCAGGTCGATGTAGCCGAAGAGCTTGAGGTCCCAGGCGCGGCGCCAGGTGGCGTCGTCGATCTTGTCGAGCGAGCCCGCGGGGATGGCGCCGGCGTTGTTCACCAATATGTCGATATCGCCGGCCTGCTCGACCAGCGCTGCCAGGTTGTCGCTCACCGACAGGTCGAGGGCCAGTACGCGCGGCTCGATGCCCGTGGCCTGCTGCACGTCGGCCGCGGCTTTTGCGAGCCCTTCGGCGGAGCGCGAGACCAGCGTCGGCTGGGCACCTTCGCGCGCGAAGGCATGGGCGATGGCCAAGCCGATGCCCTTGGAGCCGCCGGTGACGAGGACCTTGCGGCCATGGAGTTCGAGATTCAAGATGTGCCTTTCCAGTGCGCTGAGGTGCGCGGGGGCATCAGTATCCGATGTTGTCGCGCCGCGCGGCGGCAGCCGGCGCATCGCCTAAGATGGCCCCTGGGTGGCAGGCCGATTCGGGCGTGCCAGGTACAGCGAAGGTCGGGCCGCCTCGCGGCCTCGTCACGAACTTTCCCATGACCGATTCCCCGATCCAATGGATCGCCGCAGCGATTTTTGCTGTCGCCCTGCTCCACACCTTCACCGCCAAGCAGTTCGAGCGCCTGTCGCATCGCTACCCCGAACATGCGGGGGTCTTCCATCTGCTCGGCGAGGTCGAGGTGGTGTTCGGCTTCTGGGCGATGGTGCTGATCGTGTCGATGGCGCTGGTCGTCGGCGGCGAACCGGCGCTCGAGTACGCCGAGTCGCGCAACTACACCGAGCCGCTCTTCGTGTTCGTGGTGATGGTGATCGCGGCTTCGCGGCCGGTGCTGCGCACGGTGATTTCCACAGTCAGCACGGTCTCGCGCATCGCACCCGTGCGCACGCCGCTCGCCACCGCCTGGCTCGGCCTCGCGGCGGTGCCGCTCCTGGGTTCGCTGATCACCGAGCCCGCCGCCATGACGATCGCCGCGCTCATGCTCGCGCCGCAGATCTTTCGGCCGCAGGTGCCGGAACGTGTGAAGTACCTGGCGCTGGGCGTGCTCTTCGTCAACGTGTCGATCGGCGGCACGCTCACCTCGTACGCCGCGCCGCCGGTGCTGATGGTGGCGACCACGTGGAACTGGGACAGCGCTTTCATGCTCGCCACCTTCGGCTGGAAAGCGGCGCTGGCCGTTCTGCTGAATGCGAGCATCGCCACCTACCTTCTGCGGAGCCACCTGCATGCCGCCACCGAAGGCGGCGACGATGCGGCCGCCGAAGCCCCCGTGCCCGTGTCGGTGGTCGCGGTGCATGTGGCGCTGCTGGCGGGCGTGGTGCTGTTCGCCCACCACCCCGTGGTGTTTCTCAGCCTGTTCCTGCTGTTTCTCGGCTTCAGCCAGGCCTACGAGCGCTTCCAGAGCCAGCTCATCCTGAAAGAGGCCTTGCTGGTGGGATTCTTTCTGGCGGGACTGGTGGTGCTCGGCGGCATGCAGCAATGGTGGCTGCAACCCATCGTCTCGCAGCTCGCGCCCGTGGCGCTCTTCTTCGGCGCACTGGGCCTGACGGCCATCACCGACAACGCGGCGCTGACCTATCTGGGCTCGCTGATCGAAGGCATATCGGACGCATCGAAATACATGCTGGTCGCAGGCGCAGTGGCCGGCGGCGGGCTGACCGTGATCGCCAACGCGCCCAACCCGGCGGGCGTAGCGCTGCTCAAGCGCGGCTTTGCCGACGAGACCATCGGCGCAGGCGGATTGCTGCTCGGTGCGCTGGGGCCTACGGCGATCGCCGCGGCCGCGTTCATGTTTCTCTAGCAAGTCGACGCGCCCGAAACGGCGTCGACTAGGCGTTCTGGACTTCGACGCTACTGTCGCAGCCCCGCCCGGCCGCGATGAAGCGGCGCGCCACCTTGGAAACCCATGGCGCCACGCCATGCAGTGCGCGTGGCAGCCAACGGACGGGGTCGGTGATCAGGCCGCAGTGGTAGCGGCCCGCATCCTCGGAGAACTCGAGCACCGCGCAGGCGCCGTGCAAGCGTCGGCTCAGGATCGCCCCCACGGGGCAAGGCTCGCTGGTGCAGCAGACGCCGCAGCCGTTGCAGGCCTGGCCCACCGCAGGCTTGGGCGGGGCATCGACGCGCAGGAGGATGACTTTGGGCATGGGCCATGATCGCCGGTCCGGCGTGGCGCAATCCTTCGATCAGGTGCGGGAATTCCCTGCAGTTCGCCCATGACACAAGGGTTAGCGTCCGCAGCCGTCGGCCCTCGGCCCCGTCCCACGCTTCATGGGCTTGCCCTCACGAACGACCGCCGGTTACGCTCGCCGCCCTATGTCATCGATTTTTCACAGTTTTTCGGTAGGTCTCGCTAAAGCGGACTCGAGGGTGCTTTCTTGGTGGCGGGCGCTCCGCATCCTGGCTGTGTTGAACATCTGCCTGTGGCTGGCCGTGTCGTACTTCGGGCCCGTCAGCGGCTTCCGCGGAGCGTTGCAACTCGCGTTGTCCGGCGTCTACGTGCTGGTGTGCGCCTACCGGTCGGCCTTTCCCCGCGTAGACCTCGAACGGCTGGTCGTGGTCGACACGCGCCTGTCCAGCATCTTCCTCGGCCGTGCCGCGGCCACGGTGGCCGAGATCTGCTTCGCGCTGCAACTAGGCCTGTTGGTCCATCAACTGGGTGAGCATGCCGGTCTGCCCTGGGTGCAGATGGCCGCCTGGACGGTGCCCGTGTGCATGGTGGTCGCCCAGGGGTTCTGCTGGCACAGCGTGCTGACGCTCAACCACATCACGCAGGCCGTCGAGTCCTTGCTGTGGGCGGTCGGCTTTTCCTGGATGGCGGCGTTGATGGCGATCATCGCGATCGACAGCAGCGGCTGGGTCAACGCGCTGGCCATCTTCGCAGTGCTGGGCTCGGCGTGCTTCGTGGCCTATGTGCTGAGCGTGGATGTGCCGATGTACTGGCGCCGCTACCAACACGGCCGCGCGCGCGGGCAGACCTACATGCCCCTGACTCAGGGCGCCCACGACGCCTGGCACCGCCGCGTGCAAAGCGGCAGTTGGGCCGCATGGAAGGCCGACGCGCTTTGGCTCACGCCGTACTTCAGCGTGGGCGTCTGGATCAGCATCGCCATCGTGTGCGTTCCGGCGGGCTGAGGGCGACCGAGCCTCAGTTCAAAGTGGCCAGGAAGGCCGCCATATCGCGTGCATCCTGTTCGGTCACGTTCATCGCCGGCATCGCCGTCTTCGGGTCGATGGCCTTCGGATCGCGCAGCCACTTCGCCATGTTGTCCGGTGTGTTGGGCAGCGCGCCGGCGATCTCCGGTCGCTTGGCGATGCCCGCGAGCGGCGGGCCGACGGCAGGCGCCGACCCGGTGATGCCCGGAATCGTGTGGCACGCGTTGCACGCGTACTGGTACATGGCGCGCTGACCCCTGCGCACGTCGACGGGGCTGTCGGCCGCGACGGTGGCGCGTGCGCAGCGGGCGGCGCCAGACGATGGCGGCCGATCGGCGCCTTGGTCTCCCGCCTGCCATGGGCCCGCAACACCGGTCGCGCGTGCCTGTTCCGCAAAGGCCGTGGGCGTCAGCTTGGGCAGGGTCCCGACAAAGGCGACGACGGCCCACACGTCGGCGTCGTCCAGATGAAACTCCCACGCCGGCATGCCGCTCATCTTGATGCCATGGCGGGTCAGCCAGTAGATCTCGCGCGGGCGCCACCGCTGGGCTGCATCGACGAGCGGCCCGGGCACGGGCTGCATGCTCATGCCGATCGAGCGTTGCGCCACGCCGGGCCCGCCGTGGCACTGCACGCAGTTCTCGACGAAGCATGCGGCGCCGCGCGCGATCAGCGCCGGGTCGTCGAGCGGCGGGGTCTCGATGTCGCGGGCCCGCAACCGCACCGACTGGCGCATCGCGACTTCCAGCAATGAATAGACGGGCTGCGTGTGCTGCCGCGTGGCGGCGACGTTGTAGAGCCCGCCGTAGACCATCACCGCCGCGACCGCCGCCGCTGCCAGCGCCAGCACCGCCACGGTCGACACGACGGTGATGCGGCGGGAGAGTCCGGATTTCGACATTCGCGGCATTGTCTGACGCGATTCGGCTATGCCGTGTCGGCGCGCAGCGCGTCTTGACCGACAGAATCGCTCCATGCCGGCGCCTTCCCCTCGTCACTGCTTTGGCCTGCGTCTCCAGGTGGGGCGACGCGCGCTCGCGGCGACGTTGACGATCGGTCTGGCTGCATGCGACTCGGGTCCGCTGCCGCTTCCGCACGCGGGGGCGCCGGAGTCGAGGCAGTTGCTCGGGCAACGGCTGCTGGCGCAGTACCAGTGCGGAAGCTGCCATGCGATCCCCGGCGTCGAGGCCGCCCGGGCCAACGTCGGGCCGCCGCTCGAAGCGTTCGGCCGGCGCAGCTACATCGCCGGCCACGTGCCCAACGCGCCCGACACTCTGGCGCGCTGGATCGTCGAGCCCCATGCGCTGGTGCCCGACTCGCCCATGCCGTCGATGGGCGTCGCGCCGGACGATGCGCGCGCCATGGCGGCCTACCTGCTGAGCCTGCGCTGATGGACCCGGCCGCGCACCAGTCCGCCCTGCACCCGGCCGGCCCGATCGCCGACACGCTGCTCGGCTTGACGGGCTGGCTGACCTGGGGCGCTGTGCTGATCTTCCTTGGCGTGATGGCCTTGCTCGCATGGGCCATGCGCCGCCGCGCCGCGCGCGAGCCGAACGAAGCGCGCGACCGGTCGCACGCGCGCTGGCTGCTGTTCGGCGGCGGCGTGCTCTTCCCGGTCGTGGTGTTGAGCGCCCTCTTCGTCTACAGCATCCGCAACGCACCGCCGTGGCGCGAGATCCCGCCGAGCGACGCGCTGGTGATCGGCGTCACGGGGCACATGTGGTGGTGGGACGTGCGCTACCGCGACCCCGCCAGCGGGCGCGAGTTCTCCACGGCGAACGAGATCCGCATCCCCACCGGGCGGCCGATCTACCTGGGGCTGTCGAGTGGCGACGTGATTCACAGCTTCTGGGTCCCGGCGCTCGGCGGCAAGATGGACATGCTGCCTGGCCGCATGCAGCACCTGCTGCTGCAAGCGGCCACGCCCGGCGTGTACCGCGGCCAGTGCGCGGAATTCTGCGGTGAGCAGCATGCCCGCATGGCGCTGCACGTCGTGGCGATGCCGCCGGACGAGTTCGACCGCTGGCTCGCGGCCCAGGCCCTGCCGGCCCCGCCGCCCGCCACGGCCGAGCTCGTGCGCGGGCGCGATGCATTCGTCGCGAACCGCTGCGGCGCGTGCCACACCGTACGCGGCGTCACCGAAGAAAGCCGGCTCGGCCCCGACCTCACCCACCTCGGTGGCCGGCTGCACCTGGGCGCCGGCCAGTTGCCGATGAGCGTGCAGGCGCTCACCGAATGGATCGGCAGCGTGCAGCGCATCAAGCCCGGTGCGCGCATGCCCTCGTCCGAACACCGGCTGGACCCGCAGACCTTGAACTCGATCGCGCTCTGGCTCGCGCACCGCCCATGAACCCTTCCGACGACGCCCTCCCTTCGAGCCTGCCGCGCCCCGCGGGCGAGCGCGAGGCGCTGGAGCGGGCCTGGCAATCGCCCAAGGGGTGGCGCCTCTTCAGCGCTGTCAACAACACGCAGGTGGGCGTGTTCTACATCGCCACCGCGATGCTGTTCTTCGTGCTGGCCGGGATCCTGGCGCTCATGATCCGCGCGCAGCTCGCGCTGCCCGACGGCAAGCTGCTCGACGCCGAGACCTACAACCAGGTCTTCACGATGCACGGCACGGTGATGATGTTTCTCTTCGCGGTGCCGATCGTCGAGGCGATCGCGGTGTATCTGCTGCCGGGCATGCTCGGCGCGCGCGACCTGCCCTTTCCGCGGCTGTCGGCCTACGCGTTCTGGGCCTACGCGATCGGCGGCCTGGCCTTCTTCTGCACCCTCTTCTTCGGCGTGTCGCCCGCGGGCGGCTGGTTCATGTATCCGCCGCTCACCGGCAAGGAGTTCTCGCCCGGGCTGGGCGCCGACTTCTGGCTGCTGGGCATCGGCTTCATCGAGATCTCGGCCATCGCGGGCGCGGTCGAACTGATCGTCGGCATTCTTTTCACGCGCGCGCCGGGCATGACGCTCATGCGCATGCCGGTGTTCGCCTGGGCCATGCTGGTGACAGCGCTGATGATCGTGTTCGCTTTTCCTGCGGTCATCGCGGCGACCACGCTGCTCGAAGTGGAGCGCGCCTTCGACTGGCCCTTTTTCATTCCGCAGCGCGGTGGCGATCCATTGCTGTGGCAGCACCTCTTCTGGTTCTTCGGCCACCCGGAGGTGTACATCATCTTCCTGCCCGCGGCAGGCATGGTGTCGATGATGGTGTCGGCACTCAGCCGCACGCCGCTGGTCGGCTACCGCGCGGTGGTCTATGCGCTGGTCGGCGTGGGCATCATCAGCTTCGCCCTCTGGGTGCATCACATGTTCGCCACGGGCGTGGGCGTGACGTCGATGTTCGTCGTGTCGGCCGCGAGCTTCGCGGTGGCGGTGCCCAGCGGCGTGCAGGTCTTCGCGTGGATCGCCACCTTCTGGCGCGGCACCGTGCGCTGGGACACGCCGACGCTCTTCCTGATCGGCTTCCACGTCATCTTCGTGCTGGGCGGCCTGACCGGCGTGATGGTGGCGGTGCTCCCCTTCGACTGGCAGGCGCACGACAGCTACTTCATCGTCGCCCACCTGCACTACGTGCTGATCGGCGGCATGGTCTTCCCGGTGTTTGCGAGCCTCTATTACTGGATGCCGATCTACAAGGGGCGGCGCCTGTCGGAACGATGGGGGCGCTGGGTGTTCGGGCTGATGTTCGTGGGCTTCAATGCCAGCTTCCTGCCGATGCACCTCACGGGCCTGCTCGGCATGCCGCGGCGCGTGTACACCTACCCGGACCATCTCGGCTGGAACGGGCTCAACCTGCTGTCGTCCGTCGCGGCCTTCGTGCTCGCGGCCGGCGTGCTGCTGTTTCTGATCGATGCCTGGCGTGCGCTGCGCCGACCCGACACCGACCATGACAACCCCTGGCGCGCGGGCACCCTCGAATGGCTTCCTTCGCGCGACTATGGCGTGCGCAGCATCCCGCAGATCGATTCGCGGGAGCCGCTGTGGAGCCGGCCGTCGCTGCCCGACGAAGTGGAAGCGGGCCGCCACTGGTTGCCCGGCACGGCCACGGGCCAGCGCGAAACGCTGATCACCGGCGTCGTCGACGCCACGCCGCGGCACGTGGTCGTGCTGCCCGGCGACGGGTGGAGCCCCGTGGTCGCTGCGGCCGGGACCGCCGGCTTCTTCCTGCTGCTGACGGTCAGCCAGGTGGTGCTCGCCGTGGCCTGTGGCGTGCTCGCCATCGCGGCCATCGTCCACTGGATGTGGGGCAGCGACCGCGTCGCACCGATGACCACCGCGCAGGTCACCGACAAGGTCGCGTTGCCGATCGGCGCGGCGGGTCGGCGTTCTCATTCCTGGTGGGGCACGGTCGTGCTGATCGCGGTCGACATGACGATCTTTGCCAGCTTTGTCTACTCGCACGTGCACGTCGCCATGCTCGGCGACGTCTGCCCGCCCCTCGGCGCCACCTTGCCCGCCGGCGGCAACGCGCTGGCCGCCGTCGTGCTCTGGATCGCCAGCGCATCGGCGATGGCCGTTGCCGCGTGGACCTTGCGCGACGCATCGGCACAAAGACAGCGGCGCATGCGCTGGTGCGTCTGGCTGGCGCTCGCGTGTGCCTTCGCGGCCTTTGCCGTCGACCTGCAAGGCCACCTGGCCGTCGGGCTCGAGCCCACCACGCAGGCCTGGAGCGCCACGGTCGGCGTGCTGCTCGGCTACCAGGGCTTTCACCTGGCGGTGCTGACGACGATGGGGCTTTATCTGCTGGCGCGCAGCCATGCCGGACTCATCGCACCGCGGGCTCGCGCCACGCTCGACAACACCGCGCTGATGTGGCACTGCGCGGCCATCCAGGGCATCGTCGGTATCGCCACGGTGCGCGCGATGCCTTGGTTCGCGGCGCTCTAGCGCCCTTCCACATACCTGTCTACGTGCTGCCCATGCCGGATTCCGTGCCGCAATTTCGCATCGACAAGGTGCTCGACGACTCGTCCGTCACCTACCTACGCTATGTGCGCCGCTGAAGCGGGCCTTCGCTCGCGTCAGCCCTTCGCCCCTGCCCTGAGCATCTGCCCGAAGAAGCTCACCACCGCCGCGTCGAAGCTCGCATGGAACGCCGCCCGGTCGAAGCCTGCGGCGCTCTTGCAGATGAGCGGCGCGATCGACGCCAGCGCGTCGCTGCAGGGCACCAGGAAATCGTAGTGCCCGGCGTCGGGAACGACGCGGTAGTCCGGCGCCTGCGGCAGCGCAAGCCGCACCGCTTCGGCGTAGCGCGGGTGTGGCACGACGTCGTCGTTCGCGGCGCGCCAGAGCTGCACCGGCACGGTCACATTCTTCAGCCCGTCCGGAGAAAAGGTGAAGCCGAGCGCGGGAGCAGCCACCACGGCGGCCTTGATGCGGCGATCGACCCGGGATGTGGCGGGCATGGGCGGCACCGCCATCGGGCTGCCCGTCCTGGCGACGAGCCGGCAGGCGAAGTCGTCCGGGTACTGGCGGCACATCGGCCCGATCGTCGACAGGTCCGGCACGCCGCCGATGTTCACCAGCGCGGTGAACCCGCCCGACGAGAAGCCGAACATGCCGATGCGCGCCGGATCGATCGACGCGTGTCCGGCCCAGGTCGACAGCATGTGGTCGATCACGCGGCTGATCTGGCGCGGCCGGTCCATGACGTCGACGCTGCGGCTCGCGTCCGCATAGTTGTCGCCCGTGTGCGTCACCGCGACCACGACGAAGCCGGCGTCGGCCAGCGCGATCGCCGTGTCGTAGTGCCCCATGAACGATCCGCCGGTGCCGTGCGACATCACCACCAGCGGCAACGCCTTGCCTCGCGCTACGCCGTCGACTGCGATGCTCATCGTCGTCGGCCCCATCGTCACCGGCCGGACCGCGTCCTCGCTCGGGTACCAGATGCCGATTTCCAGCGGCTTGCCCTCCGGGTCGGCGGCCCGACCGTGCTGGAATCCTGCGGCATGGCCGTTGGTGCCGGCCAAGGAAAAGACGAGGCTGGTGGCGGCCGAAATCAACAGGGAGGTGAGCGTTTTCATGGGGTGATGGCCTTGTGGGTGGACGACGTCGGCGATTCTCCGAGCGGCCCTGCGCCCGGTGGTGTGCTTTGCGACGAAGCTCCCTGGAGCAGCGCCAGTCGCTGCCGGCGGTCGCGACACGCCGGCGACCCGCCATAGGCAGAATGGGCCTCACCCCACTTTCGAGAGACCCGACATGAACGTGAAGTGCAGAGGCTGGCCGCCCGGCCAGCGCGGCAGGCGCACCGCGACCTCGTGCGCCGCAGCGCTTTGCCTGTGGGCAGCCACCGGCGCATGGGCGGCGTCGACGTCCGTCGACATCCTCAAGGAAGAACCGCCCAAGGGGACCGTACGCCGCGGCGACGTGATCTACGTCGACGACGGGCACTGCCCCGCAGGCGAGATCAAGAAGATCACCGGCGGCAACCAGCAAGCGGGCGTGGCCCGCCAGGTGGAATGCGTGAAAAAACCCGCGACTTCATCCCGCCCCTGACAAGAGACCGCAGACCGCAACCCGCCCACAGACCCCATGCTCAAGATCCACCACCTCGGCCATTCCCAATCCGAACGCATCGTCTGGCTGTGCGAAGAACTCGCGCTCCCCTACGAGCTCCAGCACCATGTGCGCGACGCCGCCACCCAACTTTCACCACCCGAACTGAAGGCGCTCCATCCGCTCGGTGCTGCGCCCGTGATCATCCGCGCCTACCTGAAGCGCATCGGCGAGCGGCCGGCGTACCGGCGCGCGATGGCCAAGGGCGACCCCGACCTGACGCCGATGCTGAGCTGACCCGCATGGCCACCGCAAGGTCCTTCGAGACCGCCGACTACAAGCTCTTTCCTTCGCCGCGCAACGTGCACCGGGTGGTGTTCGAACATCAGGTGTTCGTCAAGCAACCGTACGCGCTCGTCGACCTCCCGAGCTATGGCCTGAAAGGCCGCTACAGCCTGTTCGCCGCCTGCCGAATTTCCGACGGCAAGATGGGGCAGCTCGTGACGCTCGAAGAGGCCGACGATGTCGCCCGCTTCGAGGCGAAGTTCGTTCCGGACTGAATCCGCCGGGCGGCCGCGCTTCGGCCATGGCCGCAGGCGGTCAGCCCCCGTAGGGCCGCGTGATGATCTCCAGGTAGTGCCCGTCGAGATCGTTCCAGTACACGCCGCGGCCACCGTCATGGCGATTGATCTCCCCGGGCTGTCGATGCGCCGGGTCGGCCCAGTACGGCAGTTGCAGCGCCTGGATCCGCGCAAAGATCTGGTCGAACTCTTCGTCGCCGACCAGAAACGCGTAATGCTCGACGACGAGCGGGTCGTCACCGACGGCGATGAAGTCGAGCGTGACGCGATTGTCCAGTGCCACGCCGTAGAACGGACCGAAACGAACCGGCGCCGCGCGCCCCAGTATCTCGGCCAGAAAAGAAGCGGACGCCTGCGGATCGCGGGCGTGAACGATCGTGTGGTTCAGTTCGATGGGCATGATCGGGGGCAGGCTCCGTCGCGAGGCGAGAACGCAATGATCACACGAAGCCCCGGCCTTCACACCCCCAGCCGGCGCATCAACTCCTCCCGCTCCGCACGGTCGGCCGATCGCCCTTCGGCCGTCACCTGCCCGCGTTCGATCAGGTAGTGACGGTGCGTGAGCGCGATGGCCCGCTGCACGTTCTGTTCGACCAGCACGATCGGGATGCCTTCGCTCGCAAGGCCCGCCATGAGTTCGAACAGTTCGTCGACGATCATGGGGGCCAGGCCTTCGGTGGGCTCGTCGATCAGCAACAGCTTGGGCGATCCGGCCAGCACGCGGGCCATGGCCAGCATCTGCTGTTCGCCGCCCGAGAGGGTGGTGCCGGTCTGGCGGCGGCGCTCGGCCAGACGCGGAAAACGCTGGTAGATCGCGTCGAGCTTGGCGCGCGATCCGGCCCGCGTGCGGCGGGGCGTCTGGAGCAGGCCGAGCTTCAGGTTCTCTTCCACCGTCAGCCCGGGAAAGATGCGGCGGTCTTCCGGCACCAGGCCGATGCCGCGCCGGCAGACCTGCTCGGGCGCCGCGCCGGTCAGGTCGTGGTCGTCGAAGCGCAAGCGGCCGCGCGTGGGCGCGACCCAGCCGGCGATGGTCTTGATGATGGTGGTCTTGCCGACGCCGTTGCGTCCGAACAGGCCGACCACCTCGCCGGCGCCTACGCGCAGGTTGATGCCCTGCAGCACGTGGCTCAGGCCGTAGTGCGCGTGCACGTCCGTCAGTTCGAGCATGCTTCGCCCTCCTCCACTCGGGTCTCACCGAAATACGCCGTCTGCACAGCGGGATTGGCCCGCACCTCCGCCGGCGTGCCCTCGGCCAGCTTCTGGCCCTGGTGCATCACGATCACGTGGTCCGACAAGGCCATCACCAGTTGCACGTCGTGCTCGACCAGAAGGATCGACAGGCCATGCTGGCGCGCCAGCCCGCGCACGAGCTCCTCGGTCTCGCGCGTGTCGGCATGGCTCATGCCCTGCGTCGGTTCGTCCAGCAGCAGCATGCGCGGACGCGCCGCCAGCGCGACGGCGATCTCCAGCCGCCGTTGCTCGCCATGCGACAGCGAGCCGGCCAGCTCGTCGGCCTTCTCGGCGAGGCCGAACTGCTCGATGAGTTCCGCCACACGCGCCTGCGCCAGCTGGCTGCGCGAAAGCGGCTTCAGCAGACCGTGACCGCGTTCGAGAAACTGCGCGGCCAGCCGCAGGTTCTCGCGCACCGGCAGCTCGAAGAACAGGCGCGTGATCTGGAAAGAGCGCGACAGGCCGGCGGCCAGCATCTGGTAAGGCGCGGCGCCGGTGAGATCGCGGCCCTCGAACATCACCGTGCCGCTGCTCGGGCGGATGGCCCCGCTGATGAGGTTGAAGAGGCTGCTCTTGCCTGCGCCGTTGGGGCCGATCACCGCGGTGATCGCGCCGGGTTGGGCGTCGAAGCTCACGTCCTTCACGGCATGCAGCGCGCCGAAGCGCACGCCCAAATCGCGCACCTGGAGGATCGGCGCGCTCATCGCCCGGCCCTCCGGTCCAGCCAGCGCTGCAGGCCCGGCAGGCTGCTGCCCACCAGCCCACGCGGCAGCACGATGACGACCACGACGAACAGCACGCCGATCACGATGTGGTGGTGCGTGGTGAACGAGCCGACGATCGAGCGCATCCCGGTCAGCAAGACCGACCCGTACAGCGGCCCGATCAGCGTGCCGGTGCCGCCGACGATCACGTTGATCACCGCCTGCCCCGACACCTGAAAGAACATCAGCTCGGGCGACACGAAGCCGCGCAGCATCGGGTAGAGCGCGCCGCTCGCGCCCGCCATGCAGGCCGCACCGACGAAGGCCGCCAGCTTGTAGCGCCACGGGTCGAACCCGAGGAAGGGCACGCGGTGTTCGTTGGTGCGGATGGCATCCAGCTGGCGCCCGAGCGGCGTGTCCATCAGGTAGCGCAAGCCGCCGTAGAGTACAGCGATGAAGGCCAGCGTCACCACAAAGAAGCCCAGCGGGTCGGCCGAGCCGAGGCCGGGCAGCACCGCAGCCGCCGGCACGCCGATGATGCCGTCCGACGCGCCGAGCTCGCGCGTGTTGAAGACCACCTTCGACACCACCTGCGCCAGCCCGAAGCTGATCAGCGCGAAGTAGACACCCTTGGAGCGGATGGCGATCAGCCCGCCCACCAGCCCGGCCAAGGCGCTGCCCGCCACCGCCACGCCGAGCGCCAGCCAGAACGAAGCCGCCCAGTGCTGCAGCACCAACGCCGACACGTAGGCGCCCAGCCCGAAGAAGAGCGCCTGCCCGAGCGGCAGCAGCCCGGTGCGGCCCAGGAGCAGATCCACCGACAGCGCCAGCCCGCCGTAGATCAAGGCCTCGGTCGCGAGCCGCAGGAAGAACTGGTCGCCCAGCAGCGTCGCGACCATGCCGAAGACCGCCGCCCCGCCGAAGAAGACCCAGGCCAACAGGCGCAGCGCATCGGGCGGCCTGCGCGGCGCCGAGGCGCTTGCGGCACGCACCGGCACGGTAAGAGTCGTCTCACGCATGGCCGAGCTTTCCGAAAAGGCCCTGGGGACGCCACATCAGCACCAGCACCATGATGCCGAACAGCAGCGGGTCGCTCCACACGGGCGAGATGAACAGGCTGGAGATCGACTGCACCTGCGTCAGCAGCAGCCCGGCGAGCACCGCTCCCTGGATGGAGCCCATGCCGCCGATGATCACCACCGAAAAAGCGATCAGCACGAAGTCGCGCCCCATGGTCGGAAACACCGAATAGATGGGCGCCAGCAATACGCCGGCCAGTGCCGCCAGCGCCACGCCGAAGGCGAAAGTCGCCGCATACACCTTGGACACCGGCACGCCCAGCGAGGCGCTCATGTGCCGGTCGAAAGCCGCCGCGCGCACGATGGCGCCGAGCGAGGTGCGAAACACCAGCAGCCACACCGCCACGATCAGCACGCCGCCGAAGCCCATCACGAAGAGCCGGTAGTTCGGAAAGAAGAGCCCCACCATCTCGGTCGCGCCGCTGATCGGCGCCTCGACGCGCAGCGGGTTGGCGCCGAAGATCAGCTTGAGCACGTCTTCGAGCACCACGCCGATGCCGAAGGTCAGCAGCAGCGTGAGCGTGTGACGGTCCTTGCTGTGGAAGACGCGCTGGATCAGCCCGCGCTCGGTCGCGTAGCCGATCACCGCCATCAGGAGCGGCGTCAGCAGCAGCGCCCACCAGAACGACAGGCCCAGGCCCAGCAGCACCACGGCCAGGTACGCGCCGATCGCGTAGAACTCGCCGTGGGCCATGTTGATCACGTCGAGCAGCCCGAAGATGATGGTCAGGCCCAGCGCCATCAGCACCACGGCCACGCCGATCGACAGGCCGTTGATCATCTGTGGCGCCAGCACGAACTGCAGCCAATCCGCCGCGTTGTTCATGGTGCTCCCTGCCCTCAGAACCGGGTGCAGGTGTCGGCACCGATGGCCGCAGCCGCCGGCACCTTGCCCACGATCTCGAACTGCCCGCCCTTGACGCGCACGGCGTACATGTCCTGCATGGCCTGGTGGTCGCCCGCGCGCATGGTCTTCATGCCCTGCGGCGACGGCCACTGGATGCCGCGCATCGCCTCGCGCACCTTGTCGGTGTCGACGCTCTTGGCTTTCTCGACCGCGGCCTTGTAGAAGAACAGCACGCCGTAGCTGTCGGCCCCGTACAAGTCGGGCTGGTTCTTGTTGGCAGCCACGAAGTCGGCGACGAACTTCTTGTTCTCGGGCGTGTCCAGGCTGGTCGAATAGCCGACGCCGGTGACGAAGCCGTCCGCGGCCTTGCCGATCGCCGGCAGGTTCTGCGAGGTCACGGTGCCCGAGGCACCCACCACCTGCACGTTGCGGTTCAGGCCGAACTCTTCCATCTGCGACATCAGGCGCACCGTGTCGTTGCCCGCGACGGAGGTGTAGATCACGGCCGGCCGGGCCGAGCGGATCTGCCCGAAGAAAGGCGAATAGTCCTTGTTGTCCAGCGGCGCGAACACCTCGCCCACCGTCTTCGAGCCCTTGGCTTCGGCCGCCGACTTGAAAGCCGCCACCGTGCTGCGGCCCATCTCGTAGTCCGGGCCCAGATAGAACACGCTGGCGTTGGGCTTGGTCTGCGCCAGCCAGTCGGCGAGCGCAGCCGACTGCATGCCGGCACGCGCGTTCACGCGGAACACATTGGGCGAGCACTTGTCGGCGGTGATCGAATCGGCAAAGGACACGGTGGTCGCGATCAGCCGGTTGTTGCGCTCGGCCAGTTGGCCCACAGCGAGCGTCGAGCCCGAATTCACGGTGCCGGTCAGGAAGTCCACCTTGTTGACCTGGAAGAGCTTCTCGGCCTTCTGCACCGCCACCGCCGGGTTGGCTTCTTCGTCTTCGTAGATCAGTTCCAGCTTGCGGCCCATGACGCCGCCACCGGCATTGATCTGCGCGGCGGCCAGGTCCAGGCCCCACCGGACCTGCTGGCCGATGCCGGCGTAGGTGCCCGACAGCGGCGTGACGACGCCGACGCGGATCGCCTCCTGGGCCTGTGCGCCCGCGGCGAGGAGGGCCAGCAGGGCAGCGCTGAAGTGAATGGTTTTCATGGTCTTGTCTCCGGTCGTTGGTTGAAAGAAATCAGAGGCCGGTGAAGGCCGGCTTGCGCTTGGAATGGAAGGCTTCGACGCCTTCCTTGAAGTCGGCCGAGCTGCGCAGCCGCGAATAGCAGTGGCCTTCGAGTTCGATGGCGATCGACAGCGGCGAATCCTCCGTGTCGTTGAGCAGCTTCTTGGCCGTGCGCTGCGCCAGCGGGCTGAAGGAGCGCAACTCGTCGACCAAAGCGTCGGTGGCCTGCTCCAGCTCGGCGTCGGGCACGCAGTCGGTGGCCACGCCCCAGTCGAAGGCCTGGCGCCCGGGGATGCGGCGCGAGCGCATCACGATGTCCTTGGTGCGCGTGATGCCGACCATCTTCTGCAGCCGAGCCGAGCCGCCCGAGCCGGGGATCTGGCCCAGCTTCTGTTCGGGCAATGCGTAGAGGCTGGTGTCGGTCACCAGGCGGAAGTCGCAGGCCAGCGACAGCTCGAAGCCCACGCCGAAGCAGTAGCCGCGCCCGGCGGCGATCACCGGCTTGCTGCAGCGCGCCGGCGCGGCCACGTTCCAGGCCAGCCGCGACACGTGCTCCGGCGTGGCCTCCAGAAAGCCCCTGATGTCGCCACCGCTCGAGAAATGCTCGCCCTGCGCGCGCACCACGATCACCCGCACGCGCTCGTCGGCATCGAGTGCCTCGAAGCAGATGCGCAGCTGCTCGCGCGCCTGCATGCTGATCACGTTGAGGGGCGGCCGGTCGAGCACGATGTCGGCGCGCTGGCGGGCCGCATCGATCTCGACGCGAAACCCGTCGAGCGCGCTCGGCAGCGTGTGGGCCGGGTGGTTCAGTTCATTCAGCATCAGCATGGTCTTGCTCTCCTGTGGATTGATAGTCGCCCGCCACCAGCTTGCGGCGCAGCACCTTGCCGACGGGGGACTTGGGGATCTCTTGCACGAACACGTAGTCGCGCGGGCGTTTGAAATTGACGAGGTCGGACTGGCGGCAGTGCGCGTCGAGCGCGTCGGCCGCCACGGGCTCGCGGACCTTGACGAAGGCCACGACCTTCTGGCCCCAGCGCTCGTCGGCCAGGCCCGCCACCGCCACTTCGTCGACCGACGGATGCAGCGACAGCACCGACTCGATGTCGATCGGCGAGATGTTCTCGCCACCGCTGATGATCATGTCGTCCACGCGGCCGGTGACGAAGAGGTCGCCGTCGGCGTCCACGTAGCCCGTGTCGCCGGTGAAGTACCAGCCGTCGCGCAGGCTCTTGGCGTTGGCGTCGGGCCGCCGGTGATAGCCCTCGAAGCTCTCGTCGCCGAGCAGCTCCGCGATGATCTGGCCCTCTTCCATCGGCGCCGTGCGCGCATCGATCGATTGGCCGTCGAGGCGCACCACGCGCAGCCGCGTGTTGATGCCGGCGCGTCCGGCCGAGCCGGGCTTGCCGACCGCGTCCTGGTTGATGGCGAAGGTGTAGATCTCGGAGCTTCCGTAATGGTTGACGAAGAGCTCCGGCCGGAAGGCGGCCGACAGGCGCAGCAGCAGCGCGTCGTGCATCGGCGCACCCGCGAAGCCGAGCTTGCGCACCGAGCCCACGTCGGTGCGGGCGAAGGCCGGGTGCGCCAGCAGGTCGTGGTAGAGCGTCGGCACCAGGTAGAGATGGCTGATGCGCTCGGCCTCGATGGCGCGCAGTGCCTCGGCCGCATCGAAGCGCGGCATGCAGACGAAGCGGCCGTCCAGCAGCGCCAGCGCGAGCAGCGAGCGCACGCCCATCGTGTGATAGAGCGGCATCACGCCGAGCGTGCATTCGCCATAGCCGTAGCAGTTCTGCGCCACGTGCGCCAGCGCGGCGATGCGCTCGGCACGGTGGCGCCGCGGCACGCCCTTGGGCGCCCCCGTGGTGCCGGAGGTGTAGAGCATCAGCGACCAGTCGTCGGCGGTCGCCAGCGGTGTCGGGTCGGCGGCGCCGCCCAGGCAGTCGGCAAAGCGCAGCGCGGCGCCGTGCGCAGCGGCGGCAGGGTCGAGCGCGTCGCTGGTCCCGTCGTGCGTATTGCCGGCCCCGTCGAGCGCGATCCGCACGACGCCGGTGGCGCGAATGGCCTCCGCCACGGCCGGCGCCGAAACTGCCTCGTACACAAGAGCCCGCGCGCCGGAATCCACCAGCACGTGGTCGATCTCTTCCGGCTTGGCGCGCCAATTGAGCGGCGTCATCACGATGCCCGCGAACTGGCAGGCCCAGTGCAGCGTGGCCGCCTCGGCACGGTTCTGCAGGATCGACAGCAGGTGGTCGCCGCGGCCCAGGCCCAGCGCCTGCAGGCCGCGCTGCGCCGCGCCGATGCGCCGCGCCCAGTCGGCGTAACTCAGCCGCGTGTCGCCGTGAACCAGCGCGATGGCGTTCGGCGCGCGTTCGGCGCTTTGCAGAAAGGTGCGGCCAAGGTCAAGCATGGTGAGCGACCTCCATCACCGCGGCGACGATCGGCGCGTAGCCGGTGCAGCGGCACAGATGGCCCGACAGCATCTCGCGCACCTCGGCCTCGTCGGGCCGGCGGCCGGCCGCGCGCAAGCGCGCCAACCAGTCGGTGCACGACATCAGGATGCCGGCGGTGCAGAAGCCGCATTGCAGCGCGTGGTGACGCTTGAAGGCGGCCTGCAGTTCGCCGAGCACGCCGTCGTTGGCGGCCAGCCCCTCGACCGTGTCGACGCGACGGTCCGCCACCTGCACCGCCAGCGTCAGGCAGGCGCGTTGCGCCACGCCGTCGACCTGCACGGTGCAGGCGCCGCACACGCCGTGCTCGCAGCCGACGTGGGTGCCGGTGGCGCCGAGTTCGTGCCGCAGAAAATCAATCAGCAACAGGCGCGGGTGCGCGAGTCCGCTGCGCGGTCGGCCGTTGAGTTGCAGCTCGATCGGGTGCCGCGTCTCGCGGCGCAGGATGGGGGCGGTCATGCAGGTCTCCCAAGAGCTTGTTCGGCCACGGCGCGGCCGAGCCGGCGCACCAGGTGGCGGCGCGTGGCGGCGCTGATCTGCGGGTCGTCGCGGGCATCGAGCGCCCAGGCGAATTCGTTGAGCGCGTCATCGAGCGCGCTGCCTTCCAGGCGCGGCAGGTCGCGCGCCACCGGCCGGTCGGCCACGCCGCCGACGGTGATGCGCAGGCCCTTGTCGTCCGCCACGGCGGCCACGGCGCAAATCGCGAAGTCGCCGTGCCGCCGCGAGGATTCGGCAAAGCCGAAGCGCTGCCCCGGCCGCGCCAGGGGAAAACGCACGGCTTCGATCAGCTCGTCCGGCGCGCGGGCGGTGCTGAGCATGCCCATGAAGAAATCCTTCGCTTCCACGGTGCGGCGCTTCTTCGCGCTGCCCAGCACCACCTGGCCGTTGAGCGCCAGCAGGCAGAGCGCCAGCTCGGCCGACGGATCGGCATGCGCGATGGAGCCGCAGACGGTGCCGCGGTTGCGGACCTGAAAGTGCGAGATGTGCGGCAGGGCCAGCGCCAGCAGCGGCAGCTCGCGCGCCAGCCCGTCGCGCCACTCGATGCTCGCCTGCGTGGCGGCCGCGCCCACCTGCAGGCAGCCGCCCTCCACGGCCGTGCGCGCCAGCGACGTGCTGCGCGAGATGTCGATCAGCAACTGCGGCTCGGCGAGGCGCATGTTGAGCACCGCCATCAGCGACTGGCCGCCGGCCAGAATGCGGGCGTCCTCGCCATGACGCGCGAGCAGTTCGCGCGCTTCTTCGGCGCTGTCGGCGCGCACGTAGTCGAAAGCGGCCGGCTTCATGCGCGCACCCCCAGCCGCTGCAACAGCCG
>JAHJOG010000275.1 GCA_018820395.1 Gammaproteobacteria bacterium
AGCCCACGGGATGTCTGGCGTTTGCCGCCGCCTGTGCGGCGGGCTTGGACGGCGCGCCTGCGCAAGGCGCGCGCGGCGATCGCGTCGGCATCGTGGTGAGCGGAGGCAATGTGGACCTCCAACGTTTTGCGACGCTCATCAACGGCACCTGAGGAGTCGCCTCGCGCCGCCCGGGGCGGCAGCGGGCCGCAGTGAGCCGCAGTCAGCCGACATGAGCCGCGATCAGCCAACGCAGCGGCGCCGCGTCAGGGTTTCACGCGCGTTCGGCCTCGCGCGAGATGGCCAACTGGCGCACCAGCCCCAGCACCGCATCGATGAAGGGCGTCTCGACGCCCAGCAGGTCGCCGATCTCGGCCACGGCGCCGACGATGGCGTCGAGTTCCAATGCGCGGCCGGCCGAAAGGTCTTGCAGCATCGATGTCTGATAGCGCCCAGCCCGTCGAGTTGTTCGAAGCGCTCTGCCGTGCTCATGCGCAGATCGATGCCGAGCCGCTCGGCGACCGCGCGTGCTTCTTCCATGAGCGTCATCGCGAGCTGGCGCGTTTGCGGGTCGCCCACGAGCCGGTCGATGGTGGCGCCGGTCAACGCGCTGACGGGGTTCATGGTCAGGTTGCCCCAGAGCTTGAGCCAGACTTCTCTGCGAATGTCGTCGGTGCGCTTGACGTTGAAGCCGGCCTTTTCGAGCAGGTCGCCTACGTGCTCCTCGCTGTCGGTCTTCCGCCCCGAGACGGGCTTGCCGAGGACCAGCGTCTTGTGATGCGCAGGGTGGATCACGCCGTCGGCATCGACCCACGAGGCCAGGTACACGACGCAGCCCAGGCACTGAGCCGGCGGCAGGTGGTGCGCGATGCCGCCTTCGGGATCGACGGCCCGAAGGTGCTTGCCTTCGAGCGTGCCGCCGAAGCCTTCGAAGAACCACCACGGCACGCCATTGAGCGCCGGCACGATCAGGGTCTTCGGGCCGATCAGCGGCGCAAAGCTGCGCGCCGCTCCGACCAATGCGTGGGCCTTGGTGCAGACGAAGACGACGTCCTGCACGCCGAGTTCGGCAGCATCTTCGGCCACGCGCGGATGCGTGACCTGGACCTGATCCGAGTCCATGACGCGCAGGCCGTGCTGCCGAATCAAGCGCGCGCTGCGCGCCGTGGCGAGCACGTTGATTTCGGCGCCGCCGCGCTGCAGTTGCGAAGCGATGACGCCGCCGATGGCGCCGGGTCCGATGACGGTGATGTTCAAGCTCATGCGCGGCAAAAGAAGGTCAATGCAGCAGGTCGTTGCCGGGCGCCGTGTTCGGGATCCGGAAGAAGCCGGTGCCGGCAGTGCCCTGGCCGATTTCTTCTTCGGTGGCTTCGCGCACCGACCGCACGGTCAGGTCGAGCCGGATCGCGATGCCTGCCAACGGATGGTTGCCGTCGAGCACCAGATGCTCGGGGTAGATCTCGCTCACGGTGTAGAGCACCTCGCGCGGCATGTCGGGGTTGACGCCTGCGGGCAGCGCCGCGCCGTCGAAGGTGAAGCCTTCCTCGACTTCCTTGGGGAACAAGGACCGCGGCTCCAGGAAGAGCAATTGGTCGTTGAAGTCGCCGAAGGCTTGCTCGGGTTCGAGCTGGAGTTGCACGCGCGCGCCGGGCTCGTGGCCCATGAGCGCTGCTTCGATGGTTTCGAAGAGATCGTCGCCACCGATCAGGAACTCGACGGGCTCGTCGAGCACGTCCAGCACTTCGCCCAAAGTGTCCTTGATCGTCCAGGTCAGTCCGACCACGCATTGTTCCGAGATTTCCATTGCAGAATTCTCCCATGGAGATTGATCAACCCGTGTCCCTGCTCGGCGGCCTCAGCGCCCGCCAGTTCATGCGCCGCCATTGGCAGAAGAAGCCGCTGCTGGTCCGACAGGCCGTGCCCGGCATGGTGCCACCGATCGGGCGCCAGGAGTTGTTTTCGCTCGTCGAGAAGGAAGAGGTGGAATCGCGGCTGGTTCGCCAGGGGGCCGACGTCTGGTCGCTCAAGTCGGGGCCGCTGCCACGCAAGGCGCTGCCGCCGTTGAAGCAGCCGGGGTGGACCTTGCTGGTACAAGGCGTCGACCTCCATCACGCGGCGACGCATGATCTGTTGCAACAGTTTCGCTTCGTGCCCGATGCGCGGCTGGACGATCTCATGATCAGCTACGCGAGCGACACGGGTGGCGTGGGCCCCCACTTCGACAGCTACGACGTGTTCCTCTTGCAGGCGCAGGGCCGGCGTCGCTGGTCGATCGGCCGGCAGCGCGATCTCGAACTGCAAGATGGCGTGCCGCTGAAGATCCTGGCGCGCTTCGAACCCGAAGAAAGCTTTGTACTCGAGCCCGGAGACATGCTGTACCTGCCACCGCGCTACGCGCACGACGGCGTGGCAGTCGGCGGCGATTGCATGACCTGTTCCATCGGCCTGCGCGCACCCTCCGCCATGGCGCTCGGGGCCGATCTGCTGGCACGCATCGCAGAAGCCTGCGCGGAAACGCTCGACGAAATCCCCGATGCGGCAGTGCGGCGGTTTCGCGATCCGGCGCAGCCGGCCGTCAGTGCTCCGGCTGCCATGCCGGCCGCGCTGCAGCGCTTCGCGCGGCAGGCGGTGAGGGCGGCGTTCGGCAATGACGAAGCGATCGATCGCGCACTGGGTGAATCGCTGACCGAGCCCAAGCCCAGGGTCTGGTTCGACCAGGCGCCGGCGCCCGGCGGCCTCAGCGAAGTGACGCTCGATCGGCGCAGCCGCATGCTGTACGACGCGCGTCACATCTACATCAACGGCGAAAGCTTTCGTGCCTCGGGCCGCGACGCGCGGCTCATGCGCCGACTCGCCGACGAGCGCACCCTCGCGGGGCGCGATCTCGAAGGCGCGAGCGAAGACGCCCTGGCGCTCTTGAGCGACTGGTGCGAAGCGGGGTGGCTGCATGGCGAATGAGCTTGACGTGATTGCTCTTCCAGACGGGCCCTTCGACGGCCGCGGCCAATTCGACGCCAACCTGCGTGCCATGCTCGCAGCGGCCGCGCGCGAAAACTGGCGCGGGATCATCTGGAGCGATCCAGGCTTCGCCGACTGGCCGCTGGGTGAACGCAGCGTGGTCGACGCATTGCAGGCCTGGGCCAGCGCGGGACGCAGCCTGGTGATGCTGGCGCAGAGCTTCGACGTGTTCGAGCGCGACCATGCGCGCTTCGTTCATTGGCGGCGGATGTGGGGCCACATCATCGAATGCCGCGCCTGCCATGGCCCTGGCTTGCCGCAGGTGCCGAGCGGCGTCTGGACTCCGTCGTGGTTCATGCATCGCGTGGACGTGGAGCGTGTCCGCGGGGTGTGCGGGCGCGACCCGGAAGGTCGGCGCGCGCTGCGCGAAAGGCTCGACGAATGCCTGCGTCAGGGGCGCTCGGCGTTTCCTTCTTCGACCTTGGGTTTGTAGGGCGCAGCTACAGGTCGAGCCAGGGGGAGCCGTCGATAGCGCCGGCGGTGAGCATGTCCTCTTCCGATGCACCGAGCGCCTCGGCCATCACGCGCCGCACGATGTCCGGGCGGTTGTTCTGCGCACTCAGGTGTGCGGCGAGCACGTGGCGCAATCCGCTGTGGCAGACCCGGCGTGCGATCTCGCCGGCGGCTGCGTTCGACAGGTGCCCGTAGTTGCCGCCCACGCGGTGCTTGAGAAAGGGCGGGTAGGCCGATGCTGCCAGCAGATCACTGTCGTGGTTGAACTCGAGCAGCAGGGCGTCGAGGCCCGACATGCTTTCCAGCACGTGGGGCGTGGCATGGCCCAGGTCGGTGAGAACGCCGAGGCTGCGGGCACCATCGGTGCAGCGAAGCTGCAAGGGTTCGCGCGCATCGTGTGGCACCGTGAAAGGCTGCACCAGGAGCTCACCGAGCGCGATCTGCATGCCGTCGACCGCGAGGCGAAGTTGCCCTTCGAAGTCGGCGGCACCCGAAGCCAGCCACGTGCCTTCACTCATCCAGACCGGAATGCGATCGCGGCGCGACAACGCATTGACGCAGCCGATATGGTCGCCGTGCTCGTGCGTGATGAAGACCGCGTCGAGGTCGCCGG
>JAHJOG010000276.1 GCA_018820395.1 Gammaproteobacteria bacterium
CATCGCGCTGATGGTGGGCGTGCTGCTCTGGCGGCCGCAGGGCGTTTATCCGGTGGCGGGCAGCCGCTGAGGAACGTCCATGCTCAAACGACTCCTTTCCGACGATTTCCCGCGCAGCCGCGTGTTGGCCGTGCTGCTCGTGGCGGCCCTGTTGGGCCTGGCGCTCGCGCCTTTTCTTTTCCCCGGCGTCAAGGCGCTCAACGTGGCGGCCAAGGTGCTGGTCTTCGTCGTGCTCGTGGCGAGCTTCGACCTTCTGCTGGGCTATACCGGCATCGTGAGCTTCGCGCAGACGATGTTCTTCGGCATCGGTGCCTATGGCATCGCGATCTCGGCGGCGCGGCTCGGACCGGGGTGGGACGCGCTGCTGATCGGCGTCGCGGGCGCGCTGGCCGTGTCGCTGGTGCTGTCGCTCGCCATCGGTCTCTTCTCGCTGCGGGTGCGGGCCATCTTCTTCGCGATGATCACGTTGGCGGTGGCGTCGGCTTTCCAGACGCTGGCATCGCAGCTGTCGGCCTTCACCGGCGGCGAAGACGGGTTGACCTTCAAGCTGCCCGAGTTGCTGTCGCCGAGCTTCGAGTTCGCCGAAGAACCGTTTCTCGGCGTGTCGCTCGACGGGCGGCTCTTGTGCTACTACCTGCTTTTCGTGGTCACGCTGGTGCTGCTGCTGGCGCTGCTGCGCATCGTCAATTCGCCGTTCGGCCGCGTGCTGCAGGCCATTCGCGAAAACGAATTCCGTGCCGAGGCCATCGGCTACCGCGTGGTGGTGTATCGCACCGCGGCCTCGGTGCTGTCGGCGCTCTTCGCCACGCTGGCCGGCGCCATGCTGGCGATCTGGCTGCGCTACAACGGGCCCGACACGTCGCTGAGCTTCGAGATCATGGTCGACGTGCTGCTCATCGTGGTGATCGGCGGCATGGGGTCGATCTACGGCGCGGCCATCGGCGCGGTGCTCTTCGTGGTGGCGCAGAGCTATCTGCAGGATCTGCTGCGCATCGGCAGCGAGGCGGCGAGCGGGCTTCCGTGGCTCGCCGCGGTGCTCGCGCCGGATCGTTGGCTGCTGTGGCTGGGGCTGTTGTTCGTGCTCTCGGTCTACTACTTTCCGACCGGCATCGTCGGCCGGCTCCGCGCCCGCGCGGCCCGATGAGGGACATCGAATGAACGCTCCGGCATCGAATTACGCGCAACTCGCAGGACGCGAGATCCACTGGCTCGATTGGGGGCCGCCGGATGGCCCGGTGGTGGTGGCCTGGCACGGACTGGCGCGCACCTGCCGCGACATGGACGAGCTGGCGCAGCATTTCGCCGCGCGCGGCTTTCGCGTGATCTGCCCGGACACCCTCGGACGCGGCCTGAGCCAGTGGAGCCCGCAGCCGGACGACGAATACCAGATCGGCTTCTACGCGCGCATCGCCGCGGCGCTGTTCGACGCGCTGGCGCTCACGCGCGTGCATTGGGTGGGCACCTCGATGGGTGGGGCGATCGGCATCGCATGCGCCTCGGGCCTGGCCGAGCCGTCGATCAAGCCGCGCATCGCGAGCCTGGTGCTGAACGACATGGCGCCGCAGATCGCGGATGCGGCGGTCGAACGCATCCGGTCCTACGCCGGCAGTCCCCCGGCCTTCGACACGGTGACCGAGCTCGAGACTTTCTTTCGCACGGTCTACAAGCCCTACGGCTGGCTGAGTGATGCGCAGTGGCGTCGGCTCACCGAGTCTTCGACGCGACGCCTGCCCGACGGACGCGTGACGCCGCACTACGACCCGGCGATGGTGCGCCAGTTCACGGGCCATCCCGACGACTACGCGCTCTGGCCGCATTACGACGCGATCGACGTGCCGGTGCTGTGCCTGCGCGGCGCCGAATCCGACCTCGTGCTGCCCGAGACGATCGAGGAGATGCGCCGGCGCGGCCCCGGTGCCGCAGGGCGCCTGCAGACGATCGAAGTGCCGGGCTGCGGGCATGCGCCGGCGCTGAACGTGCCCGAGCATCTGGACCCGATCGAGGCTTTCGTGCGCCGGGCAGGCTGATCGAAGCGGGCCGACAATGGCGGCTCCATCGATCAAGAAAGCCGCCATGTCCCTCTCGCTCTACGACCTGTCAGTGCCTGTCTTCACCCGCGGGCTCGGGCAGCTGGCCCATCTGCTCGACAAGGGGCTCGCGCATGCGAAGGCTTCGGACATCGAGCCGGCAGTGCTCTTCAATGCGCGGCTTGCCCCCGACATGTTCACGCTCGCCGGCCAGGTGCAGAGCGCCAGCGATGCGTCCAAGCTGGGCACTGCGCGCATTGCGGGCATCACGGCACCCAGCTTTCCCGACACCGAGGCCAGCTACGAAGAACTGCAGGCGCGCGTCGCGAAGACGCTCGATTTTCTGGCGGGCGTCGACCGCACGCTGATCGATGGCGCCGAAGAACGCCCTGTGGTCATGAAAGCGCGTGGTCACGAGCTCCATTTCACCGCCGAGCGCTATCTGCTGCAGTTTGCGTTGCCGAACTTCTTCTTTCACCTCACCACGGCCTATGGCGTGCTGCGTCACAGCGGTGTGCCGGTCGGCAAGCTCGACTACCTCGGCAACTCCTGAGCGCCGAAGCGCCGCGCGCCGCACAGAGCCGCGTCGGGACAACGTTCAAATTGTCGTGACAGCTGCGCCAGCGGCGCACAGGCGTCTAACAATGGCGCCGACCAATGTTGGTCTGACACCAGGACACCGATCATGCGCACGTTGTCGCGAAGAACGTTCTCCGGCATGGCGATGGGCGCCGCCTTCGCCGCCACCGGTTCGATGTGGCCCGCCCGCCCTGCACGGGCTGCCGACCCGGGCCTCAGGGACTATGGCAAAGCGCCCGAATTCAAGGGCATCGACACCTGGCTCAACTCCGAACCCCTCACGCTCCAGGCGCTGGCGGGCAGGGTGGTGCTGGTCGATTTCTGGACCTACTCCTGCTACAACTGCGTGAACACGCTGCCGCACGTCGTGGGCTGGTACGAGAAGTACAAAGACCAGGGCTTCGTGGTGGTGGGCGTCCATTCGCCCGAGTTCGCCTACGAGAAGCCGACGCGCAACGTCAGCGCGGCCATCAAGAAGCACGGCATCGCCTACCCGGTGGCGCAGGACAACGGCTTCCAGACCTGGAAGGCCTACGACAACAACTACTGGCCGTCGTTCTATCTGGTCGACAAGCAGGGCCGCGTGCGGCGCCGCCATGACGGGGAGGGCGAATACGCGCAGATGGATGCGGCGATCCGGGTGCTGCTCGCGGAGAAGGCGCCGGGCTGATCGTCCTGGCCCTGCGGCGGAATCAGGGGGCGCTCAGGCGGGGCTGGAAGGCGCTGCGGCGTCGCGCTGCGTCGGCCAGCCTGCCAGATGCCGCAGCGCGATGCCGGCCAGCGCGTCGATCCAGACCGGACTGTCGTCGAGACAGGGGATGTAGTTGAACTCCCTTCCACCCGATTCGATGAAGGCGTCGCGCCCCTCCATCGCGATTTCCTCGAGCGTTTCGAGGCAGTCCGCCGGAAAACCGGGGCACATGACGTCCACCCGACCGACGCCTGCGGCGCCGAGTGCGCGCAAGGTGGGTTCGGTGTAGGGCTCCAACCACTTCGCGCGGCCGAAGCGCGACTGGAAGGTGACCTCGTACTCGCCGGGCGACAGCTGCAGTCGCTCGACGAGTGCCCGTGCCGTGGCGAGGCACTGCGCCTGGTAGGGGTCGCCCAGCCGGATGTTGCGCTCGGGGATGCCGTGGAAGCTCATCACCAGCCGATCCGGTCGACCTTGGTGCTTCCAGAAAGCGGTGACGCTGTCGGCGAGTGCGCCGATGTAGAGCGGATCGTCGTGGTAGTCGTTGACGAAGCGGAACTCGGGAATCCGGCGCGCGCCCGCGCTCCATTGGTTGACCGCGTCGATCACGCTGGCGGTGGTGGTGGCCGAATACTGCGGATAGGCCTGCAGTATCAGCACGCGGGTCACGCCTTCGGCCTTGAGCGCGTCGAGTTGCGACGCGATCGAAGGCTGGCCGTAGCGCATCGCATCGCGCACTTGCACCGCGTGACCGCGCTCGCCGAGAAAGCCCATCAGCATCACGGCCTGCTTGCGCGTCCAGACCTTGAGCGGCGAGCCTTCGGGCAGCCAGATGCTCGCGTATTTTTCGGCCGATTTCGCCGGCCGCGTGCGCAGGATGATGCCGTTCAGGATCAGCGACCACACCACCTTCGGGATCTCGACCACGCGCGGGTCGCCGAGGAACTCCGCCAAGTAGGGCCGCACCGCGCGGGCCGTCGGCTCGTCGGGCGAGCCGAGATTGCACCAGAGCACGGCCGTGCGTTGGGCGGCGGGGTCGGGCAGAGGCGGTTCGGCGCGGAAGGGCATGCGATATTCTCGGTCATGGATTCTTCGGACCCGCAAAGCCTTCGCCTCGACGTGTCGCGCATCGGCGCCATCTCGCTCGACCTCGACGACACGCTGTGGCCGATCTGGCCGACCATCGAGCGCGCGGAACGCACGTTGCACGAATGGATGTCCCGCGAAGCGCCCCGGACGGCCGACCTGCTGGTGACACCGGGCGTACTGCAGGAGTTGCGCGCGGCCACCGTTCGTGAACGCATCGACCTGGCGCACGACATGAGCGCGCTGCGCCGCGAATCGATTCGTGCGGCATTGCGTCGCGCCGGCGAAGACCCTGCACTGGCGGAGCCGGCGTTCGAGGTGTTCTTTGCCGCACGGCAGCGCGTGACGCTCTATGACGACGCCTTGCCCGCGCTCGAATGGTTGAGCGAACGCTATCCGCTCGTCGCGATTTCCAACGGCAACGCCGACGTGCATCGCACCGGCGTGGGCCGCTGGTTTCGCAGTGCGTTCAGCGCGCAAGAGTTCGGCAGCGGCAAGCCGCACGCGCCGATCTTCAGGGCCGCTGCCGCGTCGGTCGGGATGCAGCCGGAGCAGGTGCTGCATGTGGGCGACGACGCATCGCTCGACGTGATCGGTGCGCTCGAAGCAGGCATGCAAGCTGCATGGCTGGTGCGCGACGAGCGACCGTGGCAACATGAGGCCCGGCCGCATCTGGTGGTGTCCGACCTGCAAGCGCTCTGCGCGGCACTCGGCACCGCCTGAGAAAACCGCAGCACCTGCGGAACTTCCAGGGCCGATGCTCCCCCTAGGGAGCGGGTCGCGTCACAGCGGCCGTTTTTTTTCTGACATCTCAACTCAACAAAGGATCCGTCGAATGATCGACTCTCGCCGCTTGCCCGCACTGCTACTCGCCTTCGTCATGCTGCTCGCCATACCGGTCGCGCATGCGCGGGAGATGGTCAGCGTGGCGCGCGGCGAGGTGAACATGCGGTCGGGCCCAGGCAAGCAGTACGACGTGACTTGGGCCTTGAGTCGAGGCTATCCGCTGTCGGTGATCGGCCGCAAGGGCCCATGGCTCAAGGTGAGCGACTTCGAGAACGACAAGGGCTGGATCTATCGCTCGTTGACCGGCCGCACGGCGCATTACATCGTCAAGGCGAGCATCGCGAATCTGCGCAGCCGGCCGAGTACGCGTGCACGCATCGTTGGCAAGGCGCGCTACGGCGATGTGATGCGCACGCTGGAGCGCCGTGGCAGCTGGGTCAAGGTGCGCCACGAAGGCGGGCCGACCGCGTGGGTGGCGCGCAAGCTGCTGTGGGGCTGGTAGGCCGCCTTCGGTCGCGCGCTTGAGATGGTGGGGGCCGTGCGACCGCTGCTGCCCGGTCAGGGCGTGTTTGCGAGAGAACGTGCGGCTGCCAAGCCGCTGCGCACCGCCCCTTCGATGGTCGACGGATACGGCCCCGCCACGTAGTCGCCGCAGGCGAGCAGGCCGGGCGCCACCTGCATGCCCGGGCGTTGCAGGTTCGCGGTGCACGCGAAGGTGGCGCGCCGCTCGACCACGGTCTGCACGGGCCGCAGATGCCTCATGCCGAGTTGCTGTGCGGCCTGCTGCAGTACGTCGCGCTCGACCGATTCGCGCTCGTCGGCGCTGGCGCTGACCACGAAGGCCAGCAGGCCGCGCGGCCCGCCGAGCTGTCCACGGTCGAAGACGAATTGCGCCGGCGCGCCAGGCCCGCTGCGCAAGGCGAGCAGGGGTGCAGGCAGCGTCACGTCACCTTGGGCGTAGACCGTCGCGATGCCTTCGTGACCGAGCGACGCGGTGATCTGCGCCCAAGCCGCGGCGTCCGCCCGCCCGATGCGCGCGCAGAGCCGGGCCGCGTCCCACGGCGGGACCGCGAGGACGACCTGCTCGAAGCGCTCGCCCGCGACATGCCAATCGACGTCGGCAGACCCTGTGGACGTCAACGGCACGGCATCCACGGCAGATCCGGGCGAAGCCGGCCACGTCAACGATGCGATTCGCACGCCGAAGCAGGTCCGGGCGCCGCGCTCGGCGAGCCAGGCGAGCGCTGCGTCGGGAAACAGCGCGCCGAGATCGACGCGCGGCAGCAGCAGGTCGGCCCCGCCGCGCTCGCTGAACAGCGCGTCGTGCAGCACGCGCAGGAACACCTGCGCGCTGGCCGCATCGGCGGGCGTGTTGAGCGCGGAAAGACACAGCGGACGGATGAGCTCGTCCATCACACGGGGCGTCAGCGCGGCGCATAGACCTTCGACGTTTTCTGTGGGGGCGCACGCAAATCCGTTGATGCGCCAGCCGACGGTGGTGCGCAACAGGGCCCATTTGTCCCGCCAGGTCCAGCCCCTGGCGCCCACGATGCCGGCCAGCAGGTCGAGGGGTGGCGGCGCCTTCGGCACCTGCAGTCCACCCCCGTCGGCGAAGCGCAGCGTCAGCGGGAGGCGCAGCAGTGCCGTCTCCGGGTCGACGCCCACGTCGCGCATCAATGCCAATGTCGCCGAGTAGGCGCCGATGAGGATGTGCTGGCCGTTGTCGAGCGTCGCGTGCCCGCCATCGGGCAGCTCGACGGCGAGCGCGCGGGCACGGCCGCCGGCATGGCGCGTGGCTTCGAAGAGGGTCACGGCGTGGCCGGCGCGGGTCGCTTCGATCGCGCAGGCCAGCCCGGCCCATCCCGCGCCGACGATGGCGACCTTCATGCGGCTCGTTGCAGCGCCGGCATCACAGCCGGCCCAGCGCCTGGACCCGCCATGCCAGCCAGAACTTGCGCACGGGGGTGAGGCTCACGCGTTGCTGCAGCACCTGGAAGCTGTCGCGTTCGATCTCGCGCAGGAGCGTGCGATAGATGCTGGCCATCATGAGCCCGGGCTTCTGCGCGCGCAGGTCGGCCGCGGGCAGCAGTGCCAACGCTTCGTCGTAAGCCGCATGCGCGCGCTGCGCCTGGAAGCTCATCAGCGCCACGAAGCGATCGGAATGCACGCGGTTCAGGATCTCGTGCGCCTTGACGTCGAAGCGCTGCAGCTCGTCGATCGGCAGGTAGATGCGCCCGCGCAGCGCGTCTTCGCCGACGTCGCGAATGATGTTGGTGAGCTGCAGCGCACGCCCGAGCCGATGCGCATAGTCGGTGGTGCCCGCCTGGGTCTGCCCGAAGATGCGCGCGGCGCCTTCGCCGACCACGCCGGCCACCAGATGGCAGTAGCGCTCGAGCGCCTTGAAGTCGAGGTAGCGCGTCTGGTCGAGATCCATCTGGCAGCCGTCGATGATCTCGTGCAGCTGGCGTTCTTCGATGCCGTAGGCCTGTGCGTGCGGCATCAGCGCCTGCATCACCGGGTGGCGCGGCTGGCCGGCAAAAGCCTGCGCGACCTCGGTGCGCCACCAGGCCAGCTTGGTGGCGGCCACGCCGGGGTCGCTCACCTCGTCGACGACGTCGTCGATCTCGCGGCAGAAGGCATAGAAGGCGGTGATCGCCGCCCGCCTTGGCTTGGGCAGGAAGAGGAAGGCGTAATAGAAGCTGCTGCCGGAAGCCGCTGCCTTGTCCTGGACGTACTTCTCTGGCGTCATCGTTGGCGTGGAGTCATTTTGCGGATTGTCTCCGCATCCGGAGCGCCCGCCAGGCCAAGAGCGGTGCGTCCGCCTTGCCGATGACCGGCCGCTTCGTGAAGCTGTCGCAGCCGGCGGCCTCGATCTTGTCGAGGATGCGCAGCCCGCCCTGCACGACCAGGCGCAGCTCCCATCCGATGCGGCCCGGCAGGCGGTGCACCAGCGGCGCGCCTTCGGCCATCAACGCGCGGGCCCATCGAACTTCGGCGGCGATCAATGCAATCGCTTGAGGCGGCGGGGCTGCCTTCGCAAGTGGGGCGAAACGGCGGAAGTCGTCGCGGGCGAGGCCTTCGGCCGCGCAGTCGGAGTCCGGAAAATAGAAGCGGCCGCGCGGCAGGTCGACGCTCGGGTCCTGCCAGAAGTTGATGAGCTGCAAGGCACTGCAGATGGCGTCGCTCCGGGCCAGCGCAACCGGGTCGGCCACACCGTAGAGATGCAGCAGCAATCGTCCGATCGGGTTGGCCGAGCGGCGACAGTAGTCGAGCAGTTCGGCGCGGTCGGCATAGCCCGAGCCGTCCTCGGTCTTTCGGACGTCCTGCGCGAATGCATCGAGCAGGTCGTCGAGCAGTGCGGCCGGCAACCGGTGTTGATGCATGGCATGGCCGAGCGGCACGAACACGCTCGCCCAGCGCGGCGATGCCGCCTGACCGCGGGACACCGCATCGAGGTCGGCCCGGAAGGCGCGCAGGTCGTCCAGTCGCTGTCGGGCATCGGCCGAGCCTTCGTCGGCGATGTCGTCCGCGGTGCGTGCGAACTGATAGATGGCGGCGATCGGCGGGCGCAAGGCCGGCGGACAGAGCCAGGAAGCGACCGGGAAATTCTCGTAGTGCGTCGGCGCGTCCGCGATGGGCGTGGGCACGCTCGGTGGAGGAGATGAAGGCACGCGGCGGATTGTGCTTCACGCCTGGCCCCGGCCGGGATGCGGTCGCGCACGTTGACACGACTACGCGTATACCCTAGATTACTAACCCGCCGGTCATTAGTCCGCCGTGCTTCGGGTCTCGTCCCGTCGGTCCGTGTCCCGTCCAGTCCCTTCCCGTCTCCACCGAGGGTGCCCCATGTCCGCGTCGTCCGTTCTTCCGATCCTTCGCCGCGCCTGGCTCCCGCTCGCACTTCTCGCCTTGGCCGGCTGTACGCGCCCGCCTGCACCCGAGGAGCCGGTGCGTGCGGTCAAGGTGGTCACGGTCGGCGCCAGCGACTATGGCACCGAGCCGGAGTTCTCCGCCGAAGTTCGGGCGCGCATCGAGTCCAACCTCGGCTTTCGCGTGGCCGGAAAGATCACGCGACGCAATGTGGACCTCGGGCAGCATGTGCAGGTCGGCCAGGTGCTGGCGCAGCTCGACCCGCAGGACTTCAGGCTGGCCGCCGACGCGGCGCGCGCGCAGCAGGCCGCGGCACTGACCAATCGCGACCTCGCCGAAGCCGACCTCAAGCGCTATCGCGAATTACGCGCGCAGAACTTCATCAGCGCCGCCGAGCTCGAGCGGCGTGAGTCCACCTACAAGTCGGCCGTGGCCCAGCTCCAGCAGGCGCAGGCCCAACTCGCGACGCAGGGCAACCAGACCAACTACACGACGCTCGTGGCCGACGCGGCCGGCGTGGTGACCGCGGTGCAGGCCGAGCCGGGCCAGGTGGTGTCGGCGGGCGCGCCCGTGCTGCGCATCGCGCTCACCGACCCCGACGACCCGACGCCCTACTGGCTGCTGTCGACGCGCCGGCCGGAAGACCTCGCCGCGGCGATCGCCTCAGCGCCGAGGACCGGAGCGGGGAACTAGCTGGCGCACTCCCGGCACACCGAGCCGAGCTTCTCCTCGTGGTCGAGCTGGGAGCGGTGCTTCACGAGGAAGCAGCTGATGCACGTGAACTCGTCGGCCTGCGGGGGCAGCACGACGACGTCGAGGTCGAGGTCGGCGAGGTCTTGGCCGGCGAGCTCGAAGCCCGGGTTGTCGGCGTCATCGACGTCCACAACGCCCGAGAGCTTGTCGGGAACGCGCTCCTGCAGGGCCTGGATCGAGTCGGTGTCCTCGTCGGTCTTGCGGGGTGCGTCGTAATCGGTAGCCATGGTGTCCGTTCTGGGGGTGTCTCAGGGGGATGAATCGCGGGGAGAATGCTGCGGGAAGTCGTGGGGGGCCGCGGTCGGCGGGCACAGTTTGCAGGAAC
>JAHJOG010000277.1 GCA_018820395.1 Gammaproteobacteria bacterium
CGCCGGAATCCACCAGCAGCGCTTCGCCCATCGACGGCACTTCGCGCGTGAGCGCGGTGATGTTGACCTGGTGCGTCACCCACACCTCGAAGCCGCCCGCAGGAATGCGCGACGCGCGCGACAGCATCTGTCGGCGCGCCATGTCTTCGTCGCCCTGCCCGTCGAAGATCGACGCCAGCGGCATCCACACTTCGTGGCGGCCGAAGGCCAGGTCCGCCGTTTCGGTGCAGCGGCACCAGGGACTCGACCGCACCGCGCGCGGCTTGAGCGCATGCTTGCGAAACCACTCGCCCGCCGCGCTCGCCTGCTTGCGGCCGGCTGCGCTGAGGTTGCGCTGCGTGCTGCAATTGTCGAGCTTGAAGCCCGGCGGATCACCTGTTCCGGGCTCGGTCTGCGCATGGCGCCACAGCACCGCGCAGCCGCCGGCGCGAATCCGGTCGGCCAGCGGATTGGCAGCAGACTGGGCCCGCGCTGCGCCCGACCACAGCGGCAATGCGAGGGCGGCGAGCGCGAGGTGTCGTCGATCGATCATCGCGTCAGACTAGCAAAACGCGGGCGACCCCGAAATTCGAAGGGCTGCTGCACCTTCGCGCAGCGGCCCGACGGGTCGGTGGGTCGACAGGGTCAGCGCACCTTGCCCTGCTTCCAGGCCGTGAGCAACTTGTCGTAATCGATCGTCTCGCCCTTGGGCTTTTCGTTGGCCAGTTTCTTCCAGGGGGCGTGCGTGTCGCTCAGCCACTTGCTGGCATCGCTCTTGGCGTTGAGTTTGGGTGCGCACTTGGCCATGCCGGCGCGCTCGAGCCGCGCCATGACGTTGTCCATTTCCTCGGCCAGGTTGTCCATTGCCTTCTGCGGGGTCTTCTCACCCGTCACGGCCTCGGCCACGTTCTTCCACCAGAGCTGGGCCAGCTTCGGGTAGTCGGGCACGTTGGTGCCGGTCGGCGTCCACGCCACACGCGCGGGGCTGCGATAGAACTCGACCAGGCCGCCGAGCTTGGGCGCCAGGTCGGTCATCGCCTTCGACTGGATGTCCGACTCTCGGATCGGCGTCAGGCCGGTGATGGTCTTCTTCAGCGACACCGTCTTCGACGTGACGAACTGCGCGTAGAGCCAGGCCGCGGCGGTCTTGTTGGCGTCGTGCGCCTCGAAGAAGGTCCACGATCCGACGTCCTGGTAGCCGTTCTGCATGCCCTGCTTCCAGTACGGGCCGTTGGGGCCCGGCGCCATGCGCCACTTGGGCGTGCCGTCGGCGTTGACCACGGGCAGACCGGGCTTGGTCATGTCGGCGGTGAAGGCGGTGTACCAGAAGATCTGCTGGGCGATCTGCCCCTGTGCAGGCACCGGGCCGGCTTCGCCGAAGGTCATGCCGGTGGCTTCCTTCGGCGCGTACTTCTTCATCCAGTCGATGTACTTGGTGAGCGCATAGACCGCGGCGGGCGAGTTGGTCGCACCGCCGCGCGACACCGACGCACCGACCGGCGTGCACTTGTCGTCCGCCACGCGAATGCCCCATTCGTCGATCGGCAGGCCGTTGGGAATGCCCACGTCGGCCGTGCCGGCCATCGACAGCCAGGCATCGGTGAAGCGCCAGCCGAGCGACGGGTCTTTCTTGCCGTAGTCCATGTGGCCGTAGATGGGCTTGCCGTCGATGGTCTTCACGTCTTCGCTGAAGAAGGCGGCGATGTCCTCGTAGGCGCTCCAGTTGAGCGGCACGCCGAGTTCGTAGCCGTACTTGGCCTTGAACTTTTCCTTGAGCTCCGGCCGCGCGAACAGGTCGGCGCGGAACCAGTAGAGGTTGGCGAACTGCTGGTCGGGCAACTGATAGAGCTTCTTGTCCGGCGCCGTGGTGAAGCTGGTGCCGATGAAGTCCTTGATGTCCAGCCCGGGGTTGGTCCATTCCTGTCCCTTGCCCGCCATGTAGTCGGTGAGACTCATGATCTTGCCGTAGCGGTAGTGCGTGCCGATCAGGTCGGAATCGGAAATCCAGCCGTCGTAGATCGACTTGCCCGACTGCATCGAGGTTTGCAGTTTCTCGACCACGTCGCCTTCCTGGATCAGGTCGTGCTTGACCTTGATGCCGGTGATTTCCTCGAAAGCCTTGGCGAGCGTCTTGCTCTCGTACTCGTGCGTGGTGATGGTTTCGGACACCACCGAGATCTCGTTGACTCCCTTGCCCTGCAGCTTCTTGGCGGCATCGATGAACCACTTCATCTCGGCCGTCTGCTGGTCCTTGCTCAAGGTCGACGGCTGAAACTCGGCGTCGATCCATTTCTTGGCTTCGGCTTCTCCTGCCCAGGCACTCTGCAGTGCCAGGGTGGCCACAGCCAGCGCCAATGCCGTGTAGCGAACTTTCATGATGTCTCCTCTTTGGATGCTTCCCCGTCTATCCCCATTCCCGGCCCCGGGAAAGCAACGAGCCGGACGGTTGCATGAGACAGGTGGTCAGCCCTTTCGGACAATCAGCAGCAGGACTGCCATCGACAGCACGAAGCTGATCCAGATCGACGGCTCGTTCGCGAGGCCGAACCACTCGGCGAACTTGCCCGCCAGGCCGATGAAGGCGAGGTTGATGTAGGCCGCCGTGAGCAGGCCGATGAAGAGCCGGTCGCCGCGGGTCGTCTCCATCGGCAGCCACCCGCGCCGAAGCGACGTCGGCGACCGGATCTCCCAGACCGTCATGCCCGCCAGCATCAGCCCGATGCACGTAAAAAATATCGCCACCGGCGTCGTCCAAACCATCCAGTTGAACATCCCGATCTCCTTTTCTCATTCCAGGAACACCACGGAACCGGCTTCGCCGGGCCGTCGGTGTTGCCCCCGGTAGGGGGTTGGCGAAGCGACACGCAGTGCGCGCAGCCTGGGGGCGAGCATCAAACTCTCCCCATGGCGAAGCCCTTGGCGATGTAGTGACGCACGAACCAGATCACGATGGCGCCCGGCACGATGGTGAGCACGCCGGCCGCCGCGAGGGTGGCCCAGTCCATGCCGGAGGCGCTCACGGTGCGGGTCATCGTCGCGACGATCGGCTTGGCGTTGACGCTGGTCAGCGTGCGCGCCAGCAGCAGTTCGACCCAGCTGAACATGAAGCAGAAGAAGGCCGCGACACCCACTCCCGCCTTGATGAGCGGCAGGAAGATGCGAATGAAGAAGCGCGGGAACGAGTAGCCGTCGATGTAGGCGGTCTCGTCGATCTCGCGTGGAATGCCGCTCATGAAGCCTTCGAGAATCCACACCGCCAGCGGCACGTTGAAGAGCAGGTGGGCGAGCGCCACGCCCAGGTGCGTGTCCATCAGGCCGACAGTCGAGTAGAGCTGGAAGAAAGGCAGCAGGAACACCGCCGGCGGCGTCATCCGGTTGGTGAGCAGCCAGAAGAACACGTGCTTGTCGCCCAGAAAGCTGTAGCGCGAGAACGCGTAGGCCGCCGGCAGCGCCACGGTGAGCGAGATCACGGTGTTGATGCCGACGTAGATCAGGCTGTTGATGTAGCCCGAGTACCACGACTCATCGGTGAAGATGCGGCGATAGTTTTCCCAGGTGAAGGACTGCGGAAAGAACGAGAAGCTCGACAGGATCTCGCCATTGGTCTTGAAGCTCATGTTGACCATCCAGTAGATGGGCAACAAGGCGAACACGATGTAGAGCAGCAGGAAGATGCTGCGCTTCCTGAACCTCTTCTCGTTCATTGCTCCACCTCCGCCTTTTGCGTGCCGACGCGCAGCATCCAGTTGTAGAGCACGAAGCAGAACAGCAGGATGATCAGAAAGTAGATCAGCGAAAACGCCGCGGCCGGCCCGAGGTCGAACTGGCCGACCGCCTTCTGGGTCAGGTACTGGCTCAGGAAGGTGGTCGCATTGCCGGGCCCACCGCCGGTCAGCACGAAGGGCTCGGTGTAGATCATGAAGCTGTCCATGAAGCGAAGCAGCACGGCGATCACCAGCACCCCCCGCATCTTGGGCAGCTGGATGTAGCGGAACACCGCGAACTTGCTCGCGCCGTCGATGCGCGCGGCCTGGTAGTAGGCATCCGGGATCGACCGCAGGCCGGCGAAGCACAGCAGCGCCACCAGCGGCGTCCAGTGCCAGACGTCCATCACCAGCACCGTGAGCCAGGCATGCCGCGCATTGCCGGTGTAGCTGTAGTCGATGCCCATCGACTGCAGCGCATAGCCCAGGAGCCCGATGTCGGCACGTCCGTAGATCTGCCAGATGGTGCCCACAACGTTCCAAGGGATCAGCAAGGACAGCGCCACCACCACCAGCACGGCCGACGCCTTCCAGCCCGTGGCCGGCATCGACAGCGCCAGCGCGATGCCGAGCGGGATTTCCACCGCCAGCACGGCCAGCGAAAAGCCGAGTTGTCGGAAGAGCGCCGAATGGAGCTCGTCGTCGCGCATCACCGAGGCGAACCATTCGGTGCCGACGAACACGCGGCGCTCCGGCGAGATGATGTCCTGCACCGAGTAGTTGACCACCGTCATCAGCGGCAGGATCGCCGAGAAGGCCACGCACACGAGCACTGGCAGAACCAGCAGCCACGCCTTCTGGTTGAGTGGCTTGCTGGTTTCGTTCATGGCAGGAGTTCCTCGTTGCGGTAGTAGCAGGTGTGCGCGCCCACCACCTTGATCCAGATCAGTTCTCCGATCGGCGGGACCTGCGCGTCCGATGGCAGCCGCGCCTTGACGAGCGAATCGCCGACGCTGGCGCTGAGCATGAGGTGGGTGCCGACGTCCTGCACCTGGCGCAGCGTGGCGGGCAAGGCGCCGGCCGACTGCGGGTTGGCGAGCGTCAGGTATTCCGGGCGGATGCCGATCAGCAGCTTGCCTTCCGGAAGTGTGCGCGGTGCCGGCAGCCGCGTTCCCGCGATCTCCAGATCGCCTGCCGTGGCCTCGGCCGGCAAGAAGTTCATGCCGGGCGATCCGATGAAATGCCCTACGAAGGTGTGTGCTGGCTGCTCGAACAGCGCCTCGGCCGTGCCGACCTGCACGGCCTTGCCGCGCGTCATCACCACCACCTCTTCGGCGAAGGTCAGTGCCTCGACCTGGTCGTGCGTGACGTAGATCAGCGTGAGCTTCAGTTCGCGATGGATCTGTTTGAGCTTGCGCCGCAATTGCCACTTGAGGTGCGGGTCGATCACGGTCAGCGGCTCGTCGAACAGCACGGCGGCCACGTCCGGGCGCACCAGTCCGCGGCCGAGCGAGATCTTTTGCTTCGCATCCACGGCCAGGCCGCTGGC
>JAHJOG010000029.1 GCA_018820395.1 Gammaproteobacteria bacterium
ATGCAGTTCGAGGGCAACCGGTTGCTGGTCGACGGCAACGCCATCCTCGAAGCAACCGACATCTCCTCCAGTCTTTCCACGCTGAAGCCGATGGGCAGCTATCGCCTGGCGCTCGCCGGCGGCGGGCCCACGTCGACGCTGCTCCTCACCACGCGCGAAGGCAGCCTGCAGCTGAATGGCAGCGGCCGCTGGAACGGCACCGCCCTGCGTTTCGACGGAGAGGCCAGCGCCGCTTCGGGCAGCGAAGACGCGCTTTCGAACTTGTTGAACATCATCGGGCGCCGTGAAGGCGCCCGCTCGCTCATTACACTGGGTTGAACATGAAGCCACACCATTCCATCGGCTCACGGATCGGAATCGTCGCACTGGCGGCTCAGATCCTGATTGCGGGCTGCATGCCGCCCGCCTTCGCGCAGCAGCCTGCCGGGCCGCGGCGCGGTGAACCGATCACCCTGAACTTCAACAACGCCGAAATCGAGTCCGTCGCGCGCACCATGGCCGTGGTGACCGGTCGCGACGTCGTCGTCGATCCACGCGTCAAGGGGACGATCAATCTCCAGACCGACCGGCCCATCTCGCCAGCGCAGGCCTTCAACCAGTTCGCGGCCGCCCTGCGGCTCCAGGGCTTCGCCGTCGTGCAATCCGATGGGCTGTACAAGGTGGTCCCCGAAGCAGACGCCAAGTTGCAGAGCAACGCGGTCACCACCACGACCTCCGCCACTTCGACTTTGGGTGGCAATCAGATTGCGACGCAGGTCTTCAAGCTCAACTACGAGTCGGCCAACAACCTGCTGCCCATCCTGCGTCCGCTGATCGCGCCCAACAACACGATCAACGTCAATCCCGGCAACAACTCGCTGGTGATCACCGACTACGCGGAAAACATGCGCAGGCTGGCGCGCATCATCGCGGCGCTCGACGTGCCGAATGCGTCCGACGTCGAAGTGATCCCCCTCAAGTATTCGATCGCCACCGATCTGGTTCCGCTCGTCGACCGACTGCTGCAAGGCAGCGCCGCGGGCGCAGCGGGCGCCGCACCCGGCACGGTCGATGCATCCTTTCGCACCACGCTTCTTGCAGAGCCGCGCAGCAATGCGCTGATCCTGCGGGCTGCCAATCCTGCACGCGCCCAGCTGGTTCGCACGCTGGTCGCCAAGCTCGATCAACCGGCGCTCGAAAGTGGCAACGGCGCAGCCGGCAACATCTACGTCGTTTATCTGAAGAACTCGGACGCCGTCCGCCTGGCGGCCACGCTGCGCGCGGCGATGTCATCCGAAGCGCGGGGCGGCAGCGCCGGTGGTTTCGGCAGCAATGGTCTGTCAACCTCGTCCGCACTCGGCGGCGCCGGGGGCGGCCTGGGCAATCAGCAGACATCGAGCCAACTGAACGGCGCCCAAGGCGGGCTGGGCGGGGCCACGAGCGCAGCCGCGACCACGCCGTTGAACAATTCCAACCAACCGTCGACCGGCGGCCAGATCCAGGCCGACCCGTCGACCAACTCCCTCATCATCACCGCCGCCGAGCCGCAATACCGGCAGATCCGCGCGGTGATCGACAAGCTCGATGGCAAGCGCGCGCAGGTGATGGTCGAAAGCCTGATCGTCGAAGTCAACGCCGACAAGGCGGCCGAGTTCGGCATCCAGTGGCAAAGTGCGCTGGGCAACAACGGCGACCGCAACGTGGGCGTCATCGGCACCAACTCGAGCCTGGGCGGCCAGAACATCATCGACCTGGCCGTAGGCATCGCCACGCGCGACCCGGCCACGCGCCCCTCCACCGGATTCAATTTCGGCATCGGCCACAAGGTCGGCGGCCAGTACGTGCTCGGATTTCTGGCGCGTTTCCTCGAAAGCAACGGCGAAGGCAACGTGCTTTCGACGCCCAACCTGCTCACGCTCGACAACGAGGAAGCCAAGATCGTCATCGGCCAGAACGTGCCCTTCGTCACCGGCCAGTACACCAACACCGGCAGCACCACCAACACGGTCAACCCGTTCCAGACCATCGAACGCAAGGACGTCGGCCTGACTCTGCGCGTGCGGCCGCAGATCAACGAGAACAACACGGTCAAGCTGTCGATCTTCCAGGAGGTCTCCAGCGTGCAGGCCTCGACGGTCAACAACATCAACGGCCCGACCACCAACAAGCGCAGCATCGAGTCGAACGTGCTGGTCGACGACGGCAACATCATCGTGCTCGGTGGACTGCTGCAGGACGAATACTCCAACAGCGTCGAAAAGGTGCCGCTCGCGGGCGACATCCCGATCCTCGGCAACCTCTTCAAGAGCGAGACCCGATCGCGTCGCAAGACCAACCTGATGGTCTTCCTGCGGCCGGTGGTCATTCGCGACAACGCCACCAGCGACCAACTCGCCTACGACCGCTACGATTCCATCCGGAGTCTTCAGCAAGCCTCGCAGCCGGACCAAAACATCATGCTCAAGAACGTGGGCGAGTCGGCCGTGCTGCCACCGCTCCCGCCCCTGCCACCCTCGGCCAACAAAGATCGCCGCATCGAGGGCACTCGCCTCGTCCCGCCGCCACTGATCCCAGAGAACATGCCGCTCGGCACCAGCCCCCTGAAAGGGGCACTCCCGCCCACTGCCGACCCCGCCACGCGTCGCGAACTGCCCTGAAGCCCTTCACCGTGCGCTACCCGCTTCCTTACGCTTTCGCCCGCAGCCAGCAGCTTCTGCTCGAAGAAGCGGACGACGGCGCCTACACGCTCTGGATGCCCGAGAACCCGCCGCGCAGCGCGTTGAGCGAAGTGGCGCGCAAGTACGCCGTCAAGGCTTTCGAGCCCCTGGCGCCGCAGCTGCTCGCCCAGCGGATCAGCGCCGCCTACGCGCAAGGCGAATCCAACGCCGCGGCCGTCGTCAGCGAGGTGCAGGGCGACGCCGACCTGTCCCGGATGATGCAGGAGCTTCCCGCCGTCGAGGACTTGCTTGAAAGCGCCGGCGACGCGCCCATCATCCGCATGCTGAATGCGTTGCTGACGCAGGCGGCGCGCGACGGCGCGAGCGACATCCACATCGAACCCTACGAGCGCACGTCTTCCGTTCGCTTTCGCATCGACGGCACGCTGCGCGAAGTGGTGCAGCCCAATCGGGCATTGCACGCCGCCCTGATCTCGCGTCTGAAGATCATGGCCGACCTCAACATCTCGGAAAAGCGGCTGCCGCAGGACGGGCGCATCAGCCTGCGCATCGGAACCCGCGCGGTCGACGTGCGGGTATCGACGCTGCCGTCCGCGCACGGCGAGCGCGCCGTGCTTCGCCTGTTGGACAAGACCGAAAGCAAGCTGACGCTGGAGGCCGTGGGCATGCAGGGCGACACGCTGTCTCGCTTCCAGCGCCTGATCGGACAGCCGCACGGCATCATCCTCGTCACCGGCCCGACCGGCTCCGGAAAAACGACCACACTGTATGCCGCGCTGAGCCGGCTCGACGCGAGCCGCAGCAACATCATGACGGTCGAAGACCCGATCGAATACGAGCTCCCCGGCGTCGGCCAGACGCAGGTCAACGCCAAGATCGAACTCACCTTCGCCAAGGCGCTGCGCGCGATCCTTCGCCAGGACCCCGACGTCATCATGATCGGGGAAATCCGCGACTTCGAAACCGCACAGATCGCCATCCAGGCGTCGCTCACCGGTCACCTTGTGCTAGCGACTTTGCACACCAACGACTCGGTCAGCGCGGTCACGCGGCTCACCGACATGGGCGTCGAACCCTTCCTGCTGAGCTCTTCCCTGCTGGGCGTGCTCGCGCAGCGGCTCGTGCGCAAGCTGTGCCCGGTGTGCGCTGCAACCTCCGCCTCCGGCGACGAGGCCGAGCCGGTGGGCTGCAGCGAATGCGGCCAGACCGGCTATCAAGGCCGCACCGGCATCTTCGAACTGCTGGTGGCGGACGACACCGTGCGCTCGCTGGTGCACAACCGCGCGCCCGAAAGCCAGATTTTCGTGGCCGCCGAACGCGGCGGACTGCGTTCCATGCGCGAAGACGGCGAGCGTCTGCTCAAGAGCGGCATCACCTCGCGCGCCGAGCTGTTGCGCGTCACGCGCGACTGACGGCGGCGCGCGCTTCCTCTTGCCATGCCTGCCTATTCGTTCGAAGCGCTAGACCGCCAGGGCCAGTCGCGCAAGGGCGTCCTCGAAGCCGACACTGCACGCAGCGCGCGGGGACTGCTGCGGGCGCAGGCACTGATCCCGCTGTCCGTGACGGTGGTCGGCAGCGTCGAGAGCGGCGCGCCGCCCGCGGCGGGCTGGCGGCGCGTGATCGGCAGCGCCCGCGCGTTCAACTCCACGAATTTGGCCGTCTGGACACGTCAGCTCGCAGGGCTGGTGTCGTCGGGCTTGCCACTCGAGCGGGCGCTGACCGCATTGACCGACGAGGCCGAATCCGAAGTCCAGCGCAACCTGGTGGCATCGCTTCGTGCGGAGGTGAATGCCGGCTCGCCCTTCGGCCGGGCGCTGGCGCAGCACCCGCGCGAGTTCTCGCCGATCTACACCGCCGTGATCGGCGCAGGCGAGCAGAGCGGCAACCTCGGCCTGGTGCTGGAACGCCTGGCCGACGACCTCGAACAGCGGCAGGCGCTTCAGCAGAAGCTGGTCGGCGCCGCGCTCTACCCGGCGATCGTGACCCTGGTCGCCATCGTGATCGTGATTTTTCTCGTGAGCTACGTCGTGCCGCAAGTGGCCAACGTGTTCGCCGGCACCAAGCGTGCGCTGCCCTTTCTCACGGTGGCGATGCTGGCGATCAGCGGCTTCGTGCGCTCCTACGGGTGGTACATGCTCGGCGGCGTCGCCGTGATCGTGGTGGCCGCGCGCGCTGCGCTGGCCCGCAGCGCCTTCCGAGAACGCTTCGACGCCGCCTGGCTCAATCTGCCACTCGTCGGCAAGCTTTCGCGAGGCTACAACGCGGCCCGCTTCGCAAGCACACTGGCCATGCTGGCCGCCGCCGGCGTGCCCATCCTCCGCGCGTTGCAGGCGGCGTCAGAGACGCTCGGCAACCGAGCCATGCGCGCCGACGCGCTCGATGCGTTGGTGCTGGTTCGCGAAGGCGCACCGCTGGCCTCGGCGCTGGCGCAGAAAAAGCGCTTTCCGGGCATCGTGTCGATGTTCGCGCGGCTCGGCGAGCAGACCGGCACCTTGCCGCTGATGCTCCAGCGCGCTGCGTCGCAGCTCGGCGCCGAAGTGCAGCGCCGCGCGATGCACATCGCCACCATCCTCGAGCCGCTCTTGATCGTGGTCATGGGCGCCGTGGTCATGCTGATCGTGCTGGCGGTGCTGATGCCCATCATCCAGCTCAACCAGTTCGTCAAGTAGACAGCGCCATGGCCGTGAGTCTCGACGACAAGCTGGTGGTGGCGATCTCGTCGCGCGCGCTCTTCAACCTCGAAGAAGAAAACGCCATCTTCGAAGCCGGCGACGACACCGGCTACATGAAGCTTCAACTCGAACGGCTGGATGTCCCAGCGAAGCCCGGCATCGCCTATTCGCTCGTGCGCAAGCTGCTGCGCTTCAACGACGACGGCATCCAGCGCGTCGAGGTGGTGATCCTGTCGCGCAACGACCCGGTCTCGGGCATGCGCATCTTCCGCTCCGGCGTGGCCAACGGGATCTCGATCCTGCGGGGCGTCTTCACCCAGGGCCGGGCACCTTTCGGCTATCTGCGGGCGCTGCGCGCGCATCTGTTCCTGTCGGCCAACGAGCAGGACGTGCGAGAGGCGCTCAGCGCCGGGTTCCCGGCGGCTCGGGTGCTCGTCGAATCGGTACACGCGAGCGACGCCTATCCCAACGAAGTCCGCATCGCCTTCGACGGCGACGCCGTGCTCTTCAGCGACGAAGCAGAACGCGTGTTCCAGAAAGAAGGGCTCGACGCCTTTCAGCTGCACGAATCGAGCAAGGCCGAGCTGCCGCTGCCCGAAGGGCCATTCAAGCCCCTGCTGGCCGCCCTCCATCGCCTGCAACTCGCCGGCAACTCGGCCATGCGCATCCGGACCGCGCTGGTCACCGCGCGCAGCGCGCCGGCACACGAGCGCGCGATCCGCACGCTCATGAACTGGAACATCCGGGTCGACGAGGCGATGTTCCTTGGCGGCCTGCCCAAGGGCGAATTCCTGCGCGAGTTCGAGCCCGATTTCTTTTTCGACGACCAGACCGGCCATGTCGACGCCGCCTCGCGCCACGTGCCCTCGGGCCACGTGTCGAGCGGCATCAGCAACCCGCATTGAGGTTCGGCGGCGGGCTTCGCCGCTTTCAGCGCCGCCTAAGAATGCAACGTCTCCGGGCGCTACGATGGCGCCGCACGGCGCGATTTCCGCTGCCGACCCCACTCCCCGCCCATGACCGAAACCTCTCGCTCCACGAGCCTGCTCTCGACCCTGAAGCGCATCGGCGCACTCGCAGCGCCGTACTTTCGATCAGAGGAGAAATGGAAGGCTCGCGCCCTGCTCGTCGCGATCGTCGGCCTGAACCTCGCCGTGGTCTACATGCTGGTCCTGCAGAACCAGTGGTACGCGCGCTTCTACGATGCGCTGCAGAACAAGAACGAGCCGGTCTTCTGGCGCGAGATCGTGTACTTCTGCTGGATCGCAGCCGGCTATATCGTGATCGCGATCCTGAAGTTCTATCTGACCCAGTTGCTGCAGTTGCGATGGCGCGCATGGATGACGCGCAGCTACCTCACGCGCTGGATGGCCGACCGCACCTTCTACCGGCTCGAACTGGCCCGCTATGGCAAGAACAACGGACAGGGCAACGGGCAGACGCCGGACAACCCCGACCAGCGCATCCAGGAAGACATGCAGATCTTCACCGACTACACGATGACGCTGTCGATGGGCCTGCTCAATGCCGTGGTCACGCTGGCCAGCTTCATCGGCATTCTTTGGGGGCTGAGCGGCACCATCAGCGTTCCTTTCCTCGGCACCAGCTACAGCGTGCCGGGTTCGATGGTCTGGATCGCCATCATCTATTGCGCGGCCGGCACCGTCATCACCCATTACATCGGCCGGCCGCTGATCGGGCTCAACTTCCAGCAGCAGCGCTACGAAGCCGACTTCCGCCACCACCTGGTGCGGGTCCGCGAATACAGCGAAGCCATCGCGCTCGATCGGGGAGAAAAGGTGGAGCACGGCCAACTCGACCTGCGCTTCGGCTCGGTGCTGAAGAACTACCTGCGGCTCATCAACAAGCAGAAGAACCTGATCGCGTTCACGGCCTCGTTCGGGCAGGCGTCGGTGATCTTCGCGTTCATCGTGCAGGCGCCGCGCTTCTTTAGCGGGGCCATTCAGCTCGGACAGCTGATGCAGGTCAACTCGGCCTTCGGGCGCGTGCAGGACTCGCTCAGCTGGTTCGTCGACAACTATGACCGCGTCGCCGTCTGGCGCGCGACCGCCGACCGGCTCACGTCCTTCGAAGCGGCGATGCGCGCGCACGCCGGCGCGGCCAATGCACTCGATCGCACGCCCGTGCAAGGCGACGCCGGCCTGCACGCCGAAGAACTGGACGTGGCGCTGCCCGATGGCTCACCGCTGCTTCAAGGCGCGGCCTTGTCCGTGCAGCCCGGCGACACCGTGCTCCTGCAAGGCCCATCGGGCAGCGGCAAGTCGACGCTGTTCCGCGCCTTCGCGGGCATCTGGCCGTTTGCGAACGGCCGCATCTCGATGCCGGAAAACGCCATGTTCATTCCGCAGCGCCCGTACGTGCCCGACGGCCGGCTGCGCGATGCCCTCGCCTACCCGCGTCCCGCAAGCGACTACACCGATGCGCAGCTGCGCCAATCGCTGGCCGACGCCCTCCTCCCCGACCTGGCCGACCGGCTCGACGACACCGATTCATGGAGCCAGAAGCTTTCCGGCGGCGAACAGCAGCGGCTGGCGATCGCGCGGGTGCTGCTGCGCAAGCCGGCCTGGCTCTTCGCCGACGAAGCCACCAGTGCGCTCGATGCCGAGGCCGAGGAAACGCTCTACAAGCGCCTTGCGGCAGGCGTCAAGGCAGCCGGCGGCGCGATGGTGTCGATTGCGCATCGGGCCTCCGTCGGCGCATTCCACGACAGGCAGTGGACGCTGATCCCCGAATCCGAAGGTGCCACCGCGCGCTATCGGGTCGAAGCCACGTAGCGCGCCCAGCCGCGCGCGCGCAGTTCGCAGGCGGGGCAACTGCCGCAGCCGTGCCCCCAGTCGTGGCGCTGCCCACGCACGCCGAGGTAGCAGGTGTGCGTGTCCTCTACGATGAGATCGACCAGCGCCTGGCCGCCCAGCCGATGCGCCATCGCCCAGGTGGCGGCCTTGTCGATCCACATCAGCGGGGTATCGACCAGAAAGCGGCGGTTCATGCCGAGCGACAGCGCGAGCTGCATGGCCTTCATGGTGTCGTCGCGGCAATCCGGGTAGCCCGAAAAATCCGTTTCGCACACGCCGGTGACGATCACGTCCAGCCCGCGCCGGTAGGCGAGCGCAGCCGCGAGCGTCAGGAACAGCAGGTTGCGGCCGGGCACGAAGGTGTTGGGCAAGCCGTCGGCCTGCATGGCGAAAGCGATCTCCTGCGTCAGCGACGATTCGCTGATCTGCCCGAGCACGTCGACGGTGAGCAGATGGTCTTCGCCGAGCCGCGATGCCCAGTGCGGAAAACGTTCACGCAGCCTCGCGAGCACGGTCTGGCGCGCGTCGAGTTCGACGCGATGCCGCTGGCCGTAGTCGAAGCCGACCGTTTCCACCCGCTGGTAGCGCTCGAGCGCATCTGCCAGGCACGTCGTGGAATCCTGGCCGCCGGAAAAGAGAACGAGTGCGGTGGTGTGCATGGCGTCGGGGGGGTGTCGGACAACATCGCAAGTTTGACATCGGCGCCGCGCGCTGCCGATCCCGCAGATACCATGCCTGCCATGACCAAACACCTCGTTGCCTGGGCCGCCACCTTCGCTGTGATGACCGTGATCGACCTGATCTGGCTCGGGGTGATCGCCAAGGGCCTCTATCAACAGGGCATGGGCGACCTGATGTCACCGCAGCCGCGGCTCGCTTTCGCGGCGCTGTTCTATCTGATGTATCCCATCGGGCTCGTGATCTTCGCGGTGTGGCCTGGCGTGGACGCGGGAAGCGTAATGCGCGCCGGGGTGCTCGGCGCCCTGTTCGGACTTTTCGCCTACGCCACCTACGACCTCACCAACCTCGCCGTGGTGCGCGATTGGCCGCTCGGCCTGACCTTCATCGACATGGCCTGGGGCACCCTGGTGAGCGGTGTGTCGGCTGCCGCAGGCGCGGCGGCGCTGCGCTGGTTCCTGGCCCGCTGAGCCGCGGGCCGCGGACGTTAAAGAAAGCGCTCCAGCAGCTTGCGCGACGCGCGGTCGAGTTCCCTCGGATCGGGAATGCGGAACTGCACGCCATGCGCGCTGGTGATCAGCAGCGCGCCGTCATCGAGCCGGCGAATGTCTTCCTCGGCTTTGAGCACGAAGCTCGTTTCGCCACGGTCGGTCGACACCTGCCAGACGCTTGGCACGCCGAAGGTCGACACCTTGTTCAGCTTCAGCAGCGTCGGCGCGAAGTCGCGGGCTGCGAGTTCTTCCGCTAGCAGCGATTGCGCCGCTTCGGGCAAGTCGCCGAGCCGGTCGACCCACGCGATCTCGCGGCCGTCGCTGCCGACCAGCGACAGCCCTTCACCCGGTGCACTGAGTGGAAACGCACGCACCGGCACCACGCCCACGTGGCGCACGCCCGCGCGATCGATCAGCAGCAACCGGCCGAACCCGTCGCGCTCGAGATGAATGGTGGGCATCGGGGATTCTTTCTGCTGCATCGCGCCATGCTCCTCGCTCATGCGTCACCCGCCGGGTGCGCAGCGTGGCTGCCGACAGCGAGCGCCACGGCCGTGCGTTCGTCCATGGCGCCCTCGCTGATCTCGTCGGCGTGCCGCAGCTGCGCCTGGTAGAGGCGCCAGTAGGCCCCTTGCCTTTCCATCAACGCCTCGTGAGGTCCGACTTCGACGATCTCGCCGCGGTCCATCACCACCAGGCGGTCTGCCTTGCGAAGCGTGGACAACCGGTGGGCGATCGCGATCGTGGTGCGGCCTTGCACCAGGTTGTCCAGCGCCTTCTGGATCTCCTTCTCGGTCTCGGTGTCGACCGCCGAGGTGGCCTCGTCGAGGATCAGGATGCGCGGGTCGATCAGCAAGGCGCGGGCGATGCTGATGCGCTGGCGCTCGCCACCCGACAGGCCCTGCCCACGCTCGCCGACCAGCGAGTCGTAGCCATGCGGCAGCCGAAGAATGAAGTCGTGCGCATGCGCGGCGCGTGCAGCAGCAACCACTTCTTCGCGCGTCGCATCCGGCCGGCCGTAGGCGATGTTCTGCGCGATGGTGCCGAAGAACAGGAAGGGCTCCTGCAACACCAGCCCCACATGCCGCCGATAGTCGGCCACCGCGAAGCTGCGGATGTCCGTGCCGTCGACCTCGATCGCGCCTTCTGACACGTCGTAGAAGCGGCAGATCAGATTGACCAGCGTGCTCTTGCCGGAGCCGCTGTGGCCGACCAGGCCGATCATCTCGCCCGGCTCGATCTTGAGGTCGAAGTCGCGGATCACGGCGCGGCTGCCATAGCGAAAGCCCACGCTTTTCATTTCGATCAGCCCGCGCACGCGTTCGAGCTTGACGGGATTCGCCGGCTCCGGGACGTTGCTGACGTGGTCGAGGATGTCGAAGATTCGCTTGGCGCCGGCTGCCGCCTTCTGCGTGACCGACACGATGCGGCTCATCGAATCCAGCCGCGTATAGAAGCGCCCAATGTAGGCGATGAACGCCGTCAGCACCCCGACCGTGATGCGCCCGCGCGCGACCTGCCAGATGCCGAACGCCCAGACCACGAGCAGGCCGATCTCGGTGAGCAGCGACACGCTGGGGGTGAAGAGCGACCAGGTCTTGTTGAGCTTGTCGTTCACCTGCAGGTTGTAGGCGTTGGCGGCATGGAAGCGGCGCGCTTCGCGCTGCTCCTGCGCAAAGGCCTTGACGACGCGGATGCCGGGAATGGTGTCGGCCAGAACGTTGGTCACCTCCGACCAGACCCGGTCGATCTTCTCGAAGCCGGTGCGCAGCCGGTCGCGCACGACATGGATCATCCAGGCGATGAAAGGCAGCGGCACCAGCGTGACGACCGCCAGCAGCGGATTGATCGACACCAGGATGACCGCGGTCATGGCGATCATCAATACGTCGGTCACGAAGTCCAGCGCATGCAATGACAGGAAAACGTTGATGCGATCGGTTTCCGAGCCGATGCGCGCCATCAGGTCGCCGGTGCGCTTGCCGCCGAAATAGTCGAGCGGCAACGTGAGCAGGTGCTCGTAGGTGGTGGTGCGCAGATCGGCGCCGATGCGCTCGGAAACCAGCGCAAGAAGATAAGTGCGCGCCCACCCGAGCCCCCACCCCGCGAGCGCCGACACCAGCAATGCGCCCAGAAAGAAAAGCACCTTGCCGATCGGGATCTGTTGTCCGCTCTGGAACGGAATCAGGATGTCGTCGATGAGCGGAATGGTCAGATAAGGCGGCACCAGCGTTGCTGCCGTCGAGGCCAGGGTGAGCGCGAAGCCGATCAGGAGCTGCTTCCGATAGGGTTTCGCAAAGCGGCCCAGCCGGAGCAGCACCCAGGTCGAAGGCGGCGCCTGGATCTCGGCTTCGGCCAAAACGCCCTCGTCCGTGTCCATCGGCAATGCGGCGCGCGCCAGGCCGCGAACGTGCCCCTGCAGGAAAAGCTTCTGCAGGCGCGAGGCGGCTGGCTGATGCACCAGCGTGTAGCGCCAACGGGCCAGGCGCCCTGCAGGGCCGACGAGATCGAGCGTGCCGATGCCGGCGTGGTCGCTCGCAATCAGTTTCAATCCCGGTGTAGCGAGCGACCACTCCGACCACGCGCCACTCGCTTCGCGCGCGAGCAGGCGGCGATCGGTCAGCGCCAGGAGATGGCTCGCGAAGCGCAGTTGCCCGTCGAGGTCAACCGGAAGCTCCGCCAGAACGTTTTCGTCGACTGAAAGCCTGCCTGCCAGTTCGGCCGGGGCCCTGTGTTCTTCGCCCTCCGGGGTGCCGTCTGGATGGTGTTGTTGCATCGTGCTTCTTCGTCGTCAGCTTAATAGGGGCGTTCCGAGTCTCGCTCATCGGCCGGCCATTCCGTGTCCCGGCGCCCCAAACACATCGAACGTTCTCATGACCCGTTTCGACGACATCCGGCTTCTGCGCATCCAATACCTGCGTGGCCCCAACCTCTGGACTTACCGGCCGGTGCTCGAGGTCTGGCTCGATCTCGGCGAGCTCGAGGACTTCCCGTCCAACCTCATCGACGGGTTCACGGCGCGGCTCACCGGCCTGCTGCCTGCGCTGATCGAGCACCATTGCGGCGTCGGCGAGCGCGGCGGCTTCATCCAGCGACTGACAGAGGGCACCTGGGCAGGCCACGTGCTCGAACACGTCGTGATCGAGCTGCTCAACCTGGCCGGCATGCCGACCGGCTTCGGCCAGACGCGCAGCACGTCCAAGCATGGCGTCTACCGCATGGTGTTCCGCGCGCGCGACGAGCAGGTGGCGCGCGCCGCACTGGCAGAAGGGCATCGCCTGCTCATGGCCGCCATCAACGACGACCCCTTCGATGCCGCCGCCGTGCAGCGCGCGGTGGACGTCGTGCGCGAAAAGGTCGAGGACTGCTACCTGGGCCCGAGCACGGCCTGCATCGTCGGAGCGGCCACCGACCGCGGCATTCCGCACATGCGGCTCAACTCCGGCAACCTGGTGCAGCTGGGCTACGGCGCCAGCCAGCAGCGCATCTGGACGGCCGAGACCGACTACACCAGCGCCATCGGCGAATCCATCGCGAGCGACAAGGAACTCACCAAGTCCCTGCTGGCGGCCTGCGGCGTTCCGGTGCCCGAAGGCCAGGTCGTGGCCGATGCCGAGGCGGCCTGGGAGGCCGCCGAAGAGATCGGCCTTCCGGTCGCGGTCAAGCCTTCCGACGCCAACCACGGCCGCGGCGTTTCGCTCGAACTGACGACGCGCGAAGAGGTCGAGGCCGCCTTCGCGGTCGCCGAGCCCGAGGGCAGCGACGTGATGGTGGAGCGCTTCGTGCGCGGCCACGAGCACCGCCTGCTGGTGGTGGGCGATCGCGTGATCGCCGCAGCGCGCGGCGAGATCATCTCGGTGACGGGGGACGGCAGGTCCACCGTGGCCGAGCTCATCGACAGCCAGCTCAACAGCGACCCGCGGCGCGGCGTGCACGAGGAGTTTCCGCTCGATCACATCGACATCGCGACCGACGCCAAGCTGCAGCTCGAACTCAAGCGTCAGGGCCTTTCCGGATCGGCGGTTCCGACGAGCGGCCGCGTGGTCACGATCCAGCGCAACGGCAACATGGCCGCAGACTGCACCGACCAGGTCCATCCCGAAGTCGCACACGCCGCCGTGCTGGCCGCCCGCGTGGTCGGGCTCGACATCGCCGGCATCGACCTGGTGGCCGAAGACATCGGTCGCCCGCTCGCGGCGCAAGGCGGCGCGATCGTCGAAGTCAATGCCGGCCCCGGGCTGCTGATGCACCTGAAGCCGGCAGTGGGCTCGCCACGTCCGGTGGGTCGGGCCATCTGCGACCACCTGTTTCCCGATACCGACGCCAATGGTCTGCCGGGCCGCATCCCGGTCGTTGGCGTGGCCGGTTCGCGCGACACCGCCGTGCTCGCACGCCTTGTCGCCTGGCTGATCGGCCTGGGCGGCCGGCTGACCGGGTTGGCGTGCGGCGACGGCCTCTTCATCGAACGGCGCCGTGTCGACATCCGCGACTGCGCCAACTGGGACGCGGGCCGGCGCCTGCTGATGAACCGCGCCGTGCAGGCGGTGGTGATCGAAAACGGCGCACAGACCATCCTGCGCGACGGCCTCGCCTACGACCGATGCGAAGTGGGCATCGTCACCGACCTCGAAGGCGCATCCGGGCTCGCCGAATTCGACATCACGGAAAGCGACCAGCTGGTCCGCGTTCTGCGCACCCAGGTCGACGTGGTGCTGCCGGGCGGCGCGGCGGTCCTCAACGCGGCCGACCCGCGCGTGGCGGGCCTGGCGCCGCTGTGCGACGGTGACGTGATCCTCTACGCCGTCGACCCGCAGGTCGAAGCGCTGACCAAGCACCAGGCCGCCGGAGGCCGGGCCGTGCTGGTGCGGCAAGACCGCGTGGTGCTTGCCAAGGGCAGCAGCGAATCCTTTCTGCCGGGCCTCGGCCGACTGACGGTGTGGCGCACGACACATGCCGGCGTCGACCTGAGCAGCCTTCTCGCCGCGGTGGCCGCCGGCTGGGCGCTCGGCATTCCGCTCAACCTGATCGGCGCCGGCGTCGAGGCGTTCGAGGCCGACTTCCAAGCCGCACTCGACTCGCTGCAGCTTTCGCAGACCCTCGCCCCCGAGCACCAGCTCGTCTGATTCGACAGCGATCTCCCCTGGAGCCGAACCAGTGAAACTCACGCGCATCCGCGCCCTTCGCGGGCCCAATCTCTGGAGCCGCCACACCTGCATCGAAGTGGTGGTGAGCTGCGACAGCAACGAAGACGCGATCGAGCGCCTGCCCGGCTTTGAGGCCGGCCTGCGCGCGCTCTTCCCGACCATCGGCGAGCTGCATCCGGTGGCGCTCGGCCACCCGATCTCGCTGGCCCACGTGCTCGAGAAGGCCGCGGTCGCACTGCAGACCCAGGCGGGCTGCGCGGTGAACTTCGGCCACACCGTGCGGACCGTCGACGACGGGGTGTACCAGGTCGTCTTCCAGTACAGCGAAGAAGCCGTCGGGCGCCGCGCTGCCGCACTGGCCGAAGAACTCATCGATGCTTCTCTGGCCGGCACCGCCTTCGACGCCCTGGCCGCCATTGCCGAGCTGCGCGAACTCGACGAGTCCGAGCGGCTTGGTCCCAGCACAGGCGCCATCGTCGAGGCCGCCGCCGCGCGCGGCATACCCTTCCGGCGCCTCACCCGCGGTAGCCTGGTGCAGTTCGGCTGGGGCGCACGGCAACGGCGCATCCAGGCTGCCGAACTCGACAGCACCAGCGGCGTCGCCGAATCGATCGCGCAGGACAAGGAACTCACCAAGCAGTTGCTCAATGCGGCTGGCGTCCCGGTGCCGAGCGGACGGCCGGTGACCGACGTGGACGACGCCTGGGCTGCTGCGCACGAGATCGGCTTTCCGGTGGTGGTCAAACCGCAGGACGGCAATCAAGGCAAGGGCGTGACGGTCAACGTCACGACGCGCGAGCAGCTGGCAACCGCGCACGCGGCTGCGGCGGCTTACGGAGAAGTCATGGTCGAGAAGTTTCTTCCCGGCTTCGACTTTCGGCTCCTCGTGGTCGGCGACAAGCTGGTGGCCGCGGCGCGGCGCGATCCGCCGCACGTCATCGGCGACGGCAGCCGCACGGTGCGGCAGCTGGTCGATGCCGTCAACCTCGATCCGCGGCGGGGCGAAGGGCACGCCACGTCGCTCACCAAGATCCGGCTCGACGACATTGCCGTCGGGCGCCTCGAAGCGCAGGGCCTCACGCCGACGAGCATGCCCGAACTCGGCCAGCGGGTCGTGCTGCGAAACAACGCCAACCTGTCCACCGGCGGCACCGCCACCGACGTGACGGACACGGTGCATCCCGAAGTCGCCGCGCGCGCGATCGACGCAGCGCAGATGGTCGGGCTGCACATCTGCGGAGTCGACATGGTCTGCGAGAACGTCGTCCGCCCGCTCGAAGAGCAGCATGGCGGCGTGGTCGAAGTCAATGCGGCACCCGGCCTGCGCATGCACATCTCGCCGTCCTTCGGGCGCGGACGCGCCGTGGGTGAGGCGGTGATGGACACGCTGTTCGCCGCCGGCGACGACGGGCGCGTGCCGGTGGTCGCGGTCACGGGCACCAACGGCAAGACGACCACGGCCCGCCTCATCAATCACATGCTGGCCAGCAGCGGCCTGCGCACCGGCATGACCAACACCGACGGCGTGTGGGTCGACGGCCGGCAGACCGACAGCGGCGACTGCAGCGGCCCGAAGAGCGCGCGCAACGTGCTGCTTCATCCTGACGTGGAAGCGGCCGTGTTCGAAGTGGCGCGCGGCGGCGTGCTGCGCGAAGGCCTCGGCTTCGACTATTGCAAGGTCGCGGTGGTGACCAACATCGGGAGCGGCGACCATCTCGGCCTCAACTACATCACCACGGTCGAAGATCTGGCGGTGCTCAAGCGGGTCGTGGTGCGCAACGTGATGCCCGACGGCCATGCCGTCCTCAATGCCGCCGACCCGCATGTCGCGGCGATGGCCGCCTCCTGCCCCGGCAGCGTGATCTTCTTCGCGGCCGATCGGCTGCACCCGGTGATGGCCACGCACCGCGCACAGGGCCGCCGCACCGTGCACATCGACCAGGACACGCTGGTGGCTGCGGAAGGTTCGTGGCGCGAGCGCATCCCGCTGCGCGACGTGCAAATCACGCGCAACGGGAGCATCGGCTTTCAGGTCGCGAACGTCATGGCGGCGGTGGCCGCCGGGTGGGCGCTGGGCCTCGACTGGGACACGATTCGCAGCGCGCTGGCGAGTTTCAAGAACGACCCTGCCGGCGTGCCCGGCCGGTTCAACGTGATGGACTTTCGCGGCGCCACGGTCATTGCCGACTACGGGCACAACACCGATGCGATGCGAGCGCTGGTCGCGGCAGTGGACACCCTGCCCTCGCAGAGGCGCTCGGTGGTGATCAGCGGCGCGGGCGACCGGCGCGACTGCGACATCCGCGACCAGACGGCCATCCTCGGTGAGGCCTTCGACGACGTCATCCTCTACCAGGACGCCGCCCAGCGCGGCCGGGCCGACGGCGAAGTGATGGCCTTGCTGCGCCAAGGGCTCGAAGGCGCGCGGCGCACCCGCAGCATCGACGAGATTCGCGGCGAATTCATCGCCATCGACGCGGCGCTCGACCGACTACGGCCGGGCGACCTGTCGCTCATCCTGGTTGACCAGGTCGAGGAGGCCTTGGCCCACCTGGCACGTCGAGTGGCTGCAGGCTGAGACGAGGCGGACCGCACGCCGCCCGCGTGCAAGAAGAGTCCTACGGCAAGCCGCGCCGCGTCGGGCGCCGGACCGGCAGCCCTGTCCCACAGCAAGGAGGGTCGAAGGGGCGCATATTGATGCTGGCTCCGCGCACTGCGGAGTTGCGCGCCGTCCGAACCATTCAAACGACTCAGGAGTGAAGCCCATGAACCCAACCCTTCGATCCACCCTCGCCATGTTGGCTGCTGCCACTGCAGCCCTCGTGGTTGTGCCCGCCACCGCGCAGATGCGCTCGCAGCCACAGACCTCGCGGTCCGCCGTGTGTGATGGCGTCGAGCAAGACCGCCAGGCCTGCCTCCGCGAGATGGGCGCTGCACGCCAGGCCGCTTCCAACGGCAATCTCACGAGCGCGCCGCAGTCGGTGTACACCCAGAATGCGCTGGCGCGGTGCAGCCTCCAGCCGCCTGGCTCACGCGAAGAATGCGAAGCCCGCATCATGGGAACCGGTCGAACCACGATCGACGGGAGCGTGATGGGCGGTGGCCTGATCCGCGAAACGGTGACGCCCATTCCGCCCGTGCCCCGCTGATACGAACCTTTTTCGTCGTGACTCGCTTTGTCATGCGGCTGTCATAAAAGGCCTTCGGGCCTTGGCTATAGTCGTGGACTTGTCCCCACCGGAAGTCACGCATGAACGCCATCAAGGTCGCCCGACGATTCATCGAAACGGATCCGGCCAATGACGCAGCCAAGATCCTTGCCCGCCTCGTGCTCGCGCTCGAATCCGAGCGCAGTTTCGAGTTGGTCACGCTTTACGAACTCGACTACAAGAGCTTTCAGCTCGCAATGGACATCCTGAAAGAGTGGCGCCTCGATCGCTACTACGCCAGCAAGTCCAAGCTGTTCGATCTGTCCATGCAGATCAGCGAGATGCCCAACTAGGCCATGCGATGAGCGCGCAAGGCCCTTGCGCCGCGATCGAATTCGAACTGAAGCTGCACGTTGGTGAGCGCCAACGTTCGATCGTCGCGTCGCTGGTGCGGCGTGGCCGCTCTTCCGAACGCCATCTTCGAGCCACCTATTTCGACACGCCCGGCCGCGACCTGCAAGCCCACCAACTGAGCTTGCGAATCCGGCAAGAGGACGATGTCTGGATCCAGACGGCCAAGGGCCCGACGACGGCCGGTCCCTTGCAGCGCTTGGAACACAACGTCGAAGTGCCAGCGCCGCTTTCGGGCGAAGCCCCGGAGCCCGACCTTGACCGCCACGCGGGCACGCCGGTAGGCGATCTCATCCGACGAGCCCTCGCAGACGCCGGCCGGGACTGCAAGAACTCCGAGCTGGTGGCTCTCTTCACGACCGACATCCGACGCCTCACCCGCGAAATGCGCACCGGCGGCGCGATGGTCGAACTGGCCTTCGATCGCGGTGAAGTGCGGGCCGACGGCCGCTCGCACGCTGTCAGCGAACTCGAGATCGAACTGAAGCGCGGCAGCGCGCAGTCGATGCTCGAACTCGCGGAACGCTGGTGCCGCCGCTACGGGCTGTGGCTGGACACCGTCACCAAGGCGTCGCGTGGCGAGCGACTGGCGGCCGATCGGGTGTTCGGCGACGCCGTGCGCGCCGTGGCGCCCTGCTACGACCGGCATGCCACCGGCCAGGAAATGTTCCGCGCCGTGCTCGAAAGCTGTCTCGCGCACATGCTGCCGAACGCGGCCGAACTGGCCGCGGGCAGCGCGGACGAAGAGCACGTGCATCAGCTTCGCGTCGGCATCCGACGCACGCGCACGGCGTTGCGCGAACTTGCCGGCTTTGGCCCGCCGATCGGCGAGGCTTGCGAATCTGCGTTGGTCACCGCGTTTCGCGCACTTGGCGAGCTGCGAGATCGCGACCAGCTTCTGCGGGCCGTGCAACCGCGAGTCGAAGGCGCCGGCGGCCCGCCGGTCCAGTGGGATGACGCGCACGCCACGCAGCACGGTCCGGGCGACGCGATTCGCGCCGCGGACTTTCAGGGCGCATTGTTCGGCCTGATCGCAGCATCTCTGCCGGCCGACACCGAACCCGAAAACGCAGCCAAAACAGAAACGAAAGCCGGGAGCGAGGCCGAAGACGCCGGGCCACCCGACGCCCTCTCCTCCGCGCGCAAAGCGCTGCGCACCCGGCTCACCAAACTGCACAAGCGGGTGCTGCGAGACGGCAAGCGCTTCGAAACGCTCACGATCGATGAGCAACACCGCGTCCGAAAGCGCCTGAAGCGCCTGCGCTACCTGGCCGAATTCGCCGCGCCGCTCTTCGGCGAGAGCAAGGTCCGGCGTTTTCTGAAGCGACTGACGCCGGCGCAAGACGCGCTCGGCGCATACAACGACGCCGCACAGGCGATTGCTGCTTTTCGCGAACGCGCAGAAAAGGACGGGCGCGCCTGGTTCGCGGTCGGTTGGCTGGAAGCGCAGCAGGCCCAAAGCGCCGCCGGATGCCGGACCGCGCTGGTCAAGGTGGCCAAGGCCGAGCCCTTCTGGCGCGCTTCGGGCAAGCGTTAGCCGAGCACCAGCGCTTCGCTTCACACGTTGGATCGCCTACCGGCATCCAGCTCATTGCAAACTAAGGGGGTGACAACGCGGTGTTGTCGCTGGGTGCAGGCTTTCGAGGCGGCGGCGCCCCGGTGCGATCGCAGGCCTCCTCTCTCAACTTCTTTGAAAGTCCAGGGCATGAACCCAGTGCAAGAATCCATTCACCGTCTGGTCGCCGCCCGGCGAGGCCCGGAAGCGGCATCGTCCGCTGGCCTGACGTTGCCGGATGCGCAAGCCGCTTACGCGGTGCAGGATGGCGTGGCACGCGAGCTCGGCGGCTTCGCGGACGGACCCGCCCGCTTCTGGAAGTCCGGCGGTCCGTCGCATTCCGCGCTCACCCATGCGCCGCTCCCACCCGCCGGTGTGTGGACCAGCCCGGCGGATGCACGCGACTGGCCGTTTCGCCTGCGCGGCATCGAGGTCGAGATCGCACTGCGCCTTTCCCGGGACGTGGATGCCGAATCGGCGGCTTCTCTGGACGGCGAAGCGGCTCGGCAGCTCGTCGATGCGATGTGCGTGTCGATCGAGATCGTCGACTCGCGTTGGGCCGAAGCGCTCGAGGCACCTGCGCTTGCCAAGCTGGCCGACTTCCAGTCCCACGGTGCACTGGTCCTCGGCGAGTGGACGCCCTATGCGCCGCGCGATTGGACAGCTCAATCGTGCCGCGCCACGGTGGGCGCTCGAGCACCGGTCGAACGGACCGGCACGCATTCGCTGGTCGACCCGGTCTTCGTACTCCCTGCCTGGCTTCGTCACGCTACGCGCCATGGCGCCACCCTCACCGCCGGCACTGCAGTCACCACCGGAACCTGGGTGGGCGTCCTGCCCGCGAACGCAGGCGACGTGGTCACCGCCGAATTCCTGGGCATCGGCAGCGCATCCGTTCGCCTCTAGCTAGATTGTTTCCACGGCGCGAACACCGAGGTTCCGTTCGCGAGGGTTTTTACCTAGACATTGGATGCAAACTTCATCTCACAGGGCGGCCACCCAGCCGCCCTGGGTGAACAGGGCACCGAGCGAGGTGGCCGCCCCCTTCGAAGGGACGGTGACCCACCCAAGACCGGTTCGAACATCATCCAAAGCATTGAAGGAATTGAAAAATGAACACCTCGAAGATCATCGCTGCCGCCGCTCTCTCCATGCTGGCCGCCGTGGGCGCCCAAGCCGAAACCTACGAAGGTGTGCACCAGCCGGTGTCGGCTGCCAGCCGTGCCGACGTGAGCTCGCAAGCCCGGATCGCTGCACGCAGCGACAACCCGTACGCCGAGGGCTACAACGCCAGCTTCGCTCAGGCGATGCCCAACCCGGCCGACCGCGCGAGCGTCCGTGCCGAAGCAGTCGCAACGGCCCATGCGGCCAACCAGAACCTGGACCGCAAGGCTTTCGTGAACAGCGTCGTGCCCGAGCAGTACAAGTTCGTGTCGCGCACCACGCAGCAAGCTGGCCTGAAGCCCGCTTCCCCGCAGTAATCGGACGAACGAGGCCGAGTCTGTACCGGCTCTCCCCAGTCTCCGCCTGAAGGGCCCGTGCACGCGCACGGGCCCTTTTTCTTGGGTGACCGCTATGGCTTGGAGGCGACCAAGCCAATGAGGGCGGAGCGGCCTGAATGGCGCGCGCCTTCGCTCAGTTCGGCTTCGTATTCGACCAGTTCGCTGATCGTCAACGAGGCGAATGAATTTCGCAGCAACTCTGCTGTGTACAGGTGCGACAGCACCTTCGGCCCGCCCGTCTTGAATTCCAGCTGTTTCGGCGTGTAGCCCTGCAGGATCAGCAGGCCGCCCGGCTTGAGCGTGCGGACCATGTTGGCGAAGAGACGTTCCCTGAGCGCCGGGTCGGCGAACTGAATGAAGATGGCCACCACGGCATCGCAGGCCTCGTCGGCCCAGGCCCAGTCATCGCAGCCCGCCACGTGATAGGACACCGCGACGTTCGCTTCGGCCGCCAATTTTTTCGCCTTCGCGACACCGGCTTCCGACACGTCGAAGGCTTCGACCTTCAGTCCGTTGCGCGCCAGCCAGACGCTGTTGCGTCCTTCGCCGTCGGCAACGCAAAGCACGCGGCTGCCGGGCGGAAGCAATGCGGTGTGCGAGCGCAAGTACTCGTTGGGCTCGCGGCCGAACACGTAGTCCTCGCCCGCGAAGCGCTCGTTCCAGGTCTGGGCTGCGTCGTCGAATCCGGGTGTCACATCCAATCCTTTCGTGGGTGGCCGCCTCGTTGTCAATGCGCTCGCTGCCCCTCTCGGCGTGAGATTTCCCACGGCGCGTGCAACGGCGTATCCAGGCGCCAGCCGTGGAGAGTACTTCGTGCGCTACTTCCTTGCTCGAAGGCGAGGTGCCCGCGCACCATCGGGATCTCAACCGACCTGCCCATGGCGGAACGTCGATCCCGATGCTCGACCCTGTGACGTGAAAGCGCCCTGACTGTGGACAAGATCCTTCGAACCTGGACATTCTGGATTCGCTCCGACCTGCGGGACGAATGCCGTGAACATCTCGAGGCGACCAAGCTCAAGGAAATGAGAGCGGCCACCGGAAACCATCGCGCCGCGGCGCTCTTTCGCGACCGGGAGGACGGTACCACGGTGGTGGTCGTCATGTCGGTGTGGGACTCGATGGAAAGCATTCGCGCCTTCAGCGGTGGCGACCACGAACAGCCGTCGATCGACCCCGCGGATCTGAAGAAGATTTTCGATCGCGATCATCGGGTCGGTCACTATTCGATGTCCGACGTGAACGTGCGGGCCATGCTGCCGCCGGAGTGGCGCGCGGACGCTGACGACTGATCGGGGGCTCGTCCCCTCCCGCGACGCGGCGCCAGCCGCCTACTCCACCGTCACGCTCTTCGCCAGATTGCGCGGCTTGTCGACGTCCGTGCCCCGTGCGCAGGCCGTGTGGTAGGCCAGGAGCTGCAGCGGCACCACGTGCAGCAGCGGCGACAGCGCACCGTAGTGCTCAGGCATGCGGATCACGAACATGCCTTCGCTGCTCTCGATGCGGGTGTCGCCGTCGGCCAGCACATACAGCACGCCGCCGCGCGCCCGCACTTCCTGCAGGTTGCTCTTGAGCTTTTCGAGCAGCGCGTCGTTGGGAGCCACCGCGACCACCGGCATCTCGCTGGTGACGAGTGCGAGCGGGCCATGCTTGAGTTCGCCCGCGGCATAAGCCTCGGCGTGGATGTAGGTCACTTCCTTGAGCTTGAGCGCGCCTTCGAGGGCGATGGGATAGTGCCGCCCGCGCCCGAGGAACAAGGCGTGATCCTTCTGCACGAAGTCGTCGGCCCAGCTGATGATCTGCGGTTCGAGCGCCAGCACCGACTGCAGGGCTACGGGCAGGTGGCGCATCTCCTTGAGGTAACGCGCTTCGTCCGCCTCGGTAATGCTGCCCTTGGACTGGCCGAGCGCCAGCGTCAGCAGGAAGAGTCCGGCCAACTGCGTCGTGAAGGCCTTGGTCGACGCCACACCGATTTCGACGCCGGCCCGCGTGATGTAGGCCAGCTTGCTTTCGCGCACCATCGCGCTGGTCGCGACGTTGCAGATGGTGAGGGTCTGCTTCATGCCGAGCGAGCGCGCGTGCTGCAACGCGGCCAGCGTGTCGGCGGTTTCGCCCGACTGGCTGACAGTGACCACCAGCGTGCGCGGATGTGGCACCGAGTCGCGGTAACGGTATTCACTGGCGATCTCGACTTGGGTCGGAATCTTGGCGATGCCTTCGAGCCAGTATTTGGCCGTCAAGCCGCTGTAGTAGCTGGTGCCGCAGGCCAGGATGAGGACGCGGTCGATGTCCTCGAAGACGCGCCATGCCGCCGCGCCCGGCTGCCCGTCGACCGGCGCGCCGTCGAAGAGCTCGGGCACCACCGACTCGACGCCTTCGAGCGTGTCGGCGATGGCGCGCGGCTGCTCGAAGATTTCCTTTTGCATGTAATGCCGGTAGGGCCCCAGCTCGACTGCGCCGCTGTGCGCGACCACCGTCCGCACCGGCCGCGTGACGGGCTTGAGCGCGCGGTCGACGATCCAGAACTTTCCGAGCTGGACGTCCACCACGTCACCTTCTTCCAAATAGACGATCTGGTCCGTGACGCCGGCCAATGCCATGGCATCGCTGGCAAGGAAGTTCTCGCCGTGCTCGCTGCCGACGCCGAGGATCAATGGCGAGCCGACGCGGGCACCCACCACACGGTGCGGCTCGTCGCGGCAGATGGCCGCGATCGCGAACGCGCCTCGCAACTGCCGCACGCTGGCAGTGACGGCGTCGAACAGGTCGCCGTCGTAGTGGCTGTCGATCAAATGGGCTATGACTTCGGTGTCGGTCTGGCTGGCGAACACGTAGCCCTTGTCCTCGAGGGCGCCGCGCAGCGCCTCGTGGTTTTCGATGATGCCGTTGTGCACCAGGGCAATGCGGCCGGCGCGCTGGGCCTCGGCGTTGGCGCCAGGCCCGTGGCTGAAATGCGGATGCGCGTTGTGCACCGCCGGTGCGCCGTGCGTCGCCCATCGCGTGTGGGCGATGCCGGTGCTGCCCCGGATGTCCTCCGCGCTCACTTGGGCCAGCAAATCCGCGACGCGCGATGTGGTCCGCGCTCGTTGCAGGCCGTCGGCGTGGATCGCCACGCCGCAGGAGTCATAGCCGCGGTATTCGAGCCGCTGCAGGCCCTGGACCAGGATCGGAACAATATTGCGCGACGAAACGGCGCCGACGATGCCACACATGCGGAGTCTCCAAAGAGTCGATTGCTGATCGTAGAGTCTTTGAGTTGAAATTAAATTTCTTGTTTTGATCTCATGTGGCTTTCGATTTCAACGATGATTCTTCTTGAAATTTTATTTCTTTCTTCTGCAACCTATGAAATACTTGGAATTCGACTCCATCGACCTTCGGCTGTTGGACGAAGTCCAGCGCGACGCATCCGACAGCAACCAGGCGCTCGCCGAACGTCTCGGCATTTCCGCGCCCACCTGCCTTCGCCGGCTGCGCCGCCTGCGCGAAGCCGGCTGCACCGAGCGCGAGGTCGCCATCCTCAATCCGGCTGCCTTTGCGCCGCCGCTGATCGCGGTGATCGAGGCGTCGCTGGATCGGCAGGACAGCGGAGCGCTCGATGATTTCGAAAACCGCGCATGCGCCGACGGCGTGGTGCAGCAGTGCTACCGCGTGTCACCGGGACCGGACTTCGTGCTCATCGCCACGCTGCGCGACATGCCCGACTACCAGGCCTTTGCCCAACGCCTGTTCACCACGGATGCCAACGTGCGCAACGTCAAGGCTTACTTCAGCGTGAAGCGCGCGAAGTTCACGACGCAACTGCCGCTGCCCAACGTCGCCGACCTCGGCACGCACGATGGGCGCACGACTTCGGCCGCGGCCGTCAGACCTTCTTGGGCCGCTGCCAATCCGCGTAGCTGATCTGACGCGCCCGCGCGATCGTCAAGGTGCCGGGAGCGGTGCTTTTGCTCACGGTCGTTCCTCCACCCACGGTGCCGCCCGCACCGATGGTTACCGGTGCCACCAGCACGCAATTGCTCCCCACGTGCACGTCGTCGCCGATCACGGTGCGGTGCTTGTTGGCGCCGTCGTAGTTCGCCGTGATGCTGCCGGCGCCATAGTTGACGCGGGCGCCCACGGTGGCATCGCCGAGGTAGGCCAGGTGATTCGCCTTGGCGCCCGCGCCCAGCGTGGAATTCTTGACCTCGACGAAGTTGCCGATGTGCACCTCCGGGCCGAGCCGTGCGCCAGGACGCAGCCTCGCGAACGGGCCGACCCGCGAACTGGCGCCCACGGTGACCCCGGCCTTTTCTCCATCGATGTGCGTGAACGGCTCGATCACGGCACCGGTCTCGATGCGCGCGTTGGCGACGATGCAGTGGGCACCGACTCGAACGCCGGCACCGAGCGACACCGCTCCCTCGAAGATGCAGTTGATGTCGATCTCCACGTCCGATTCGCAGACCAGCGTGCCCCGCACGTCGATGCGGGTCGGGTCGGCCAACCGCACGCCCTGCTCGAGCAGCGCGTCCGCCCGTCGGCGCTGCAATGCGCGCTCGAGTGCTGCCAACTGAGCGGGGGTGTTCACGCCGGCCACCTGCACGGCATCGTCGATGCGGTGCGCCACCACCGGCACGCCGTCGATGGTCGCGAAGCCCACCACGTCGGTGAGGTAGTACTCGCCCTGCGCATTCTTGTTGTCCAGGCGAGTCAGCCAGCCTTTCAGCAGCCGCGCTGGCAGCGCCATAACGCCGCTGTAGACCTCGTCGATCTCGCGTTGCGACTCGGTGGCGTCCTTCTGCTCCACGATGGCCTGCACCTCGCCGTCACCGTCGCCGTCGGGGTACTGGGGACCGCGCGCGCGCAGGATGCGCCCGTAGCCCGTGGGGTCGTTCGTTCGGATCGTGAGCAGCGCCAGCCGGCGCGCGACGCTCTGTGCCACCAGCGCACGCAAGGTGTCGGCCCCGATCAGCGGCACGTCGCCCGACAGAACCACGACGGTGCCGTCGTCCGGCAGCAGCGGCGCCGCCTGCTGCAGCGCGTGGCCCGTGCCGAGCTGTGGCACCTGGCGAGCAAAGCGAAGGTGGGCGCCGGGCGCACTGCCGGCCAGCGCGGCTTCGACATCGGAGGCGCCGTGCCCCGTCACGACCACGATGTTGCGGGCGCCGATCGCCATGGCGGCATCGATCACGTGCGACACCAGGGCGCGTCCGCCCAGGCGATGCAGCACCTTGGGCAGGCTGCTCTTCATGCGTGTGCCCTTGCCCGCCGCCATGATGACGACGTCGACGGGTTCCTGATGGTCCTGCGATTGCTGTTTCATGCCTCTTTCCGAATGCGTTGCTTCATGCTTGCGAGAATTATCGGTGCCGCGCCACGGCGCCTTGTGCGGCCGCCGTGCGCGGTGCGGCTGCCGCGCGGCGTGCGGAGGCACGAACTTGCTGCCGGTTCAGTGCGAAATGCCGCACCGTCAAAGCGCGGCCCAGTACAACATTTGTTTACACTTGTCCGCGATCCACTCGCCCTCTTCCATGAACATCACGCTCTGCACGCTTTTCGAAGGCAACTACCACTACGGTGTGGCAGCCCTGTCGAACTCGCTGATCACGGCCGGCTACACGGGCGATCTGTGGGTCGGATACCGCGGCGACCTGCCGGGCTGGATCGTCGATTCGCCCGCCTACGACCGCGAGAGCGGCCGCTTCGAAGTCGCGCCGAGCCTGACGCTTCGCATGCTCTACCTCGACACGCCGCTGCACTTCACCTACTACAAGCCGACCTTCATCCGCGAGATGTTCGAGCAGCATGCACCCGAATCGACCGTCGTGGCCTACATCGACCCCGACATCGTCGTGAAGTGCGACTGGCCCGCGATGATGGGCTGGTTCACCGAAGACGGCATTTCACTCATCGAAGACGTGAACTGGTGCTTCCCGGCGCGGCATCCCAAGCGCCTGTTATGGAACCGATTCTTCGCGCCGCATGGCGTGACGCCCAAGCGAGCGCTCGACCGCTACTACAACGCCGGCTTCGTCGCTGTGTCGCGCGCGCATTTCGATTTTCTCGATCTGTGGCGACGCATGTGCGATCTGGTGGTCGAGTACAACCTGGGCGCGAAGCAACTCAAGGCCGGCGGCTCGGCAGCACTCTTTCATTCGACCGACCAGGACGCCCTGAACTTCGTGCTGACCGTGTGCGAATCGCCGCTCAACACGGCAGGCCCCGAAGCGATGGATTTCGCGCCGGGCGGCTACTACCTCTCGCATGCCATCGGCTCGGTCAAGCCCTGGCATGGCGGGCACATCCGCCATGCGCTGAGCGGCCGGCCGCCTTCGGCTGCGAGCAAGTGGTACTACCGCTTCGCCAATGCGCCGATCGCGGTGTACCCGGACGGGCTTTTGGCGCGGCGCCAATTCGAACTCAAGATCGCCGCAGCGATCGGCCGGATCTACAAGCGCGGCGCCTGAACGCACGGGCGCCCTACGACGCCAGAAAGCCGGCCCCTCAGCGGCGCCAGTTGACCCAGCGAAGCGTCAGCAACCCGTACTGATAGACGAAGTTGGCTAGGCTGGTGGCAATGCCGAAGCCCAGCACCGAGCGCAGGTCGGTGATCCCGATCGCCCACAGATAGGCCACCTGGGTCGCCAGCGTCACGGCAATGCTGTAGCTCTGGCCTGCAGTCGCACCGCGCACGGTGAGCGTGCGAAAGGCGAAACCCGAGGCGTTCATGAGGATCGATGCCAGGAAGACCATCCACACCAGCGGCGTCATGCTGCGGTATTGCTCGCCGAGCAGGATGATCCAGTACTGCGGCAGGAAGTAGGACGTCAGCAGCACCAGCGACATGGTGACCAGGTACACCGAGTGGGCCTGCCAGATGATCGTCGTCAGCCGCGCGCCGGCGGCCGCACGCGCAATGGCCGGAAAGAGCAGCACATTGGTCACCCGGTCGACCACGATCAGCACCATGCTCAAGCGCCCGAAAGCCCCGACCTCGGCCAGCATGTTCGCAGTGCCGAAGAGCGACACCAGAAACACGGTGATGACGCCCTGCACCTGATAGAAGATCGCCGGCAGCACCAGCGGTTTGGCGATCTGGACCACCTGCGCGTCGACCCGCTTGGCATCGGCCTCGTCGAGATCGGCCTCGGGGATCTTGTGCGCGCCGAAGGCCCGGCGGTAGAGCGTCACGCTGACGAAGCTCGCCGCGGCCGTCGCCGCCACGATGCCGGTCACGGTGAATGAGGTGATCGGCAGCAGCAGCACCGCGCCGACGAAGGCGATCCGCACGAACTGGGTGAAGAAAGCGACGCGATTGAGCGTCGAGATGTGCCCGAGGATCAGCAGGATGGTGTTGGCGTAGTGCTCCCGGAGCGACAGCAGCACGACGGTGACCATCAGCAACGACGCCGAGAAGTAGGCCCAGCCGGACCAGTCATGTTCGCGCGAGGTGTAGAACCAGTAAGGCACGATCACCGCCAGACCGAGCCCGAGCAGCAGCCAGCGCTTCTGGAACACGCGATGGCATGCGCCGACGACCCAGGGGATCTCCTGGTTCCGCTGGCCGACGATGGGCAGGCAGCAGTGCGCGAGCCCCAGGTCGGTGATGCCGAGGATCAGCGTCATGCATGCCACCAGGAAGGTGTAGGCCGCGTACTGGTCCTTGGGCATCACGTTGACGATCAGCAGGCCGGCGATACCGCCCACTGCCACACCGAAGGTTTCGACGCCGCCGACCATGGCGATCTGGCGCAGGCGAGGCAAATGTTTTGCGAGCAAGGACGAACAGTCGAAAAGGGGGGAAGGACGGCGTGGGCCGGGCTTGGATACGAGGCCCGCCGGTTCCGGGCCGGGCTCTACGATACGCGATGCGCCGCGCTCAGATCAGCGGCGACGGTTGGATCGGCCGCTCGAAATAGTCGCCGAGTGCTTCGAGAGCGCGTGGCTCCAGGATGCGGAGCCAGCCGGCATCCAGCTTGTACAGGCCGAGCCTCTGAAGCCGGCGCATGGTCTTGTTGGTGTGCACCAGCGACAGCCCCAACGCGTCCGCGAGGTGCTGTTGCGTGAACGGGAATTCGACCCAGCCCTCGCTCACCATGCCGACCCGCTCGGCCCGCCGATACAGATGCATGAGCAGCATGGCCACGCGCTCCTGGGCGTTGCGCCGCCCGGCGGTCACCAGGTTGTCATCCACGCGCTGCTCGTCGCGGGCCGCCAGCCAGGTGATGTCGTAACCGAGCTTGGGCTGCGCGTTGAAAAGGGTCCACAGCCTGTCGCGCGGAAAGGCGCACAGCGCGACGCCAGTCACGGCCTCGACGCCGTGCGTGCGGCCGTCGGCGAACTCGTCCTGCAGACCGACGAAATCCCCGGGCAGCAGAAAAGAGAGGATCTGCCTGCGGCCATCGCTCAAAGTTTTGTAACGAAAGGCCCAGCCGGCGTAGATCGTGAAGACATGGCTTCCCTTGCGGTGCTCCTCGACGATCGTCCCGCCGGCATCGACCACACGCCCCCCCGAGCGAAAACCCTCGATGGTCTGCAAAGTCTCGGGCGAAACCGGCAAAAAGGCGGGGTTGTTGCGCAGTCGGCAATGCGCGCAGGGGTGTGCGCCAACCGGCGGTGAGGCGGGAGCGGGAACAAAGCGGGGATGCACTTTGACACTATAGGCGAGGGCACCATGTCTTTTGACATTTCGCTGCGCAGAAGCCGCATCTACACTCGCGCCCGACCCGATTCGCACCCCATTGAAGCTGAATGATCGACTTGTATGAGTTCCTCTACTGCAGCGAGCTCGCTCCCGACCAGCCGACGACTGTCGTAGGCCAGATCGTCTCCCAAGCACGCACCCGGAATGCCGCCCAGGAGATCACTGGTCTATTGGTATTCGATGGCCTGCATTTCTGCCAGCATCTCGAAGGCCCCCGCCGGGCGGTCGAAGGATTGATGGAACGCATCGCCTGCGACCCGCGACACGTCGAAATTCTCGTCAACCACCGGGGGCCGCTCGCGGAGCGCCGCTATCGCCGGTTCGAGCTGGGACTGGCGCAGGTCGAGGATGGCGACGGGCTCGGCGAAATTCGCCAACACCAGGGACCGCAGGCTCTGGAGCGCTTCCTGGCGCTGCGGCCCGGCTTCGACATTTCAAGCTGAAGCGGGATCCCAGGTGTAGGTGGCGCCGTTGCCGTCCCACGCCTCCATGACGATGCGCTCGCCGGCATCGACGTGCAGCGAATCGCCCGGGGCCAGAACAAGATCCTCGCTGCCCCACTGCGCCGTAGCGTCGCGTGTCACCCACACGCGGCCTTGCCGAATCCGCAGCACGCTGTAGGCGGAGGCTCTCAGACTCATGGCCTGTCCGGCCCCCATGCGCCACGCGCCACGCCGCACGGCCGGCGGGATCGCAGCCGGGGCGACTGGAACGCTTGGCGAGAGCGAAGAAAGCGCCGAGGTGGTGCATGTGGCGGCGGACATCGAAGGCTCCTGAGACGGGTCGGTGAAGCGCCAAACATTGCGCTTCGGGAATGGATGATCGCCGCCGCCCCTTGCCCGGTCCAATGAAAACGCGGTAGGCTAATGATTCCCAAAGCGCATTAATCCGCCCGCCTCGACCGACTTCCATCGCCGACGCCCATGCTGCATTCCCAGACCCACCTGCGAACGCGCCCCATCGCGGCCGGTCATCTGCGCGCCTTCGAAGCCGTCGCCCGGCACCTCAACTTTCGCGCCGCTGCCGAGGAAATGGCCCTCACGCAGTCCGCCGTCAGCCGGCAGATCCAGGCGCTCGAGGAAGAGGTGGGCGCGGGCCTTTTCCTGCGACACACACGCGCCGTCGAACTCACCAGTGCCGGCGCCCAGTTGCTGGTGGCAGTGCAGCAGTCGCTCCCGCGCATCGATGGAGCGGTGCGCCAGATCCGCCAGAACGCCGGGCGCAAGAGCGTGTCGCTCACCACGTTTGCCTCGTTCGCATCGATGTGGCTGATCCCACGTCTCGAAGCCTTTCAGCGCGACAACCCCGAGATCGACATCCGCATCGACGCCAGCGACGCCCCGGTCGATCTCGATCTTGCGGACGTGGACATCGCGCTGCGCTACGGTGAGCAGGTCAACATGCCCGCCACGGCGCTACGGCTCTTCGGCGAAACGCTGACGCCGGTGGCCAGTCCATGGCTCATCAAGAGCAACCCGGCCATCCTGGAGCCCGCGGACATCACGCGCTTCACGCTGATCGAGGCCGGCGACGCGCATCGCACGCACCTCGAATGGCTCACCTGGCGTCGCTGGTTCGAAGTCAACGGCCTGGCGCGGGCACAGCCCCGGCGCTGGCTGTACTTCAACTATGCCTACCAGATGGTCCAGGCCGCGCTGACCGGACAGGGCATCGTGCTGGCCCGCAGTTCACTCATCGCCGAAAGCCTGGCCAACGGCGACCTGGTCGAGGTGCTGCCCGAGCACCGGATGGATTCGCCGATGGACTACTGGCTCATCACCGGCCCGCGCGTGTCGCTCAGGCCCGAGGTGGTGGAGTTCTGCAACTGGCTGCGCGAACAGTCGAGCATCACCC
>JAHJOG010000278.1 GCA_018820395.1 Gammaproteobacteria bacterium
CCTGCTGTCGGCGCTGGCCGCGCAACTGGCCCCGCCGCCCGGCTGCGCCGAACTGCTGGTGGCGGCGATCCTGCCCGAGCCCGCCGCGCTGGTGCGCGACGGCGGCGTGATCGCCACCGGCCACGACGTCGAACTCGACGAGCTGCGCGCCATCAGCGAGAACTGCGACGAGTTCCTGCTGAAGCTCGAAGTCAGCGAACGCGAGCGCACCGGCATCGCCAACCTGCGCGTGCAGTTCAACCGCGTGCACGGCTTCTACATCGAGGTCACGCAGAGCGCGCTGTCTCGCGTGCCCGACAACTACCGCCGCCGCCAGACGCTGAAGAACGCCGAACGCTTTGTCACCCCGGAGCTCAAGGCCTTCGAAGACAAGGCCTTGTCCGCACAAGACCGCGCGCTGCAGCGCGAGAAGTGGCTGTACGAGCAGTTGCTCGACGCGCTGCAGCCCTCGGTGGCGGCGCTGTGCCGGCTGGCCGAAGCGGTGGCCGCCATCGATGCGCTCTGCACGCTGGCCGAGCGCTCGCACGCGCTGCGCTGGCAGGCGCCCGCCTTCGTGGCGCACCCCTGCATCGAGATCCGCCGGGGACGCCACCCGGTGGTCGAAGCGCGACTCGCGGAGCGATCGTCCGGCGCCTTCATCGCCAACGACACCAGCCTCGGTCCGCAGCAGCGCATGCAGGTCATCACCGGGCCGAACATGGGCGGCAAGTCGACCTACATGCGGCAGGTGGCGATCATCGTGCTCCTGGCATCGATCGGCTCGCACGTGCCGGCCGGGCAGTGCCGGCTCGGGCCCATCGACGCCATCCACACGCGTATCGGCGCGGCCGACGACCTGGCCAACGCGCAGTCGACCTTCATGCTCGAAATGACCGAGGCCGCGCAGATCCTGCACAGCGCCACGGCTCACTCGCTGGTGCTGATGGACGAGATCGGCCGGGGCACCAGCACCTTCGACGGCCTGGCGCTGGCGGCCGGCATCGCGGCGCACCTGCATGACCGCACGCGCGCCTTCACGCTGTTCGCGACGCACTATTTCGAGCTCACCGAGTTCCCGGCCACGCACCACGGTGCGCTCAACATGCACGTGAGCGCCACCGAGGCCGGGCGCGACATCGTGTTCCTGCACGAGATGCAGCCCGGACCGGCCAGCAAGAGCTACGGCATCCAGGTGGCGCGGCTCGCCGGCATGCCGGCCGCGGTGGTCAACCATGCCCGGCAGGCGCTCGAGGCGCTGGAAGCCCAGCAGACGCAGACCCGTGCGCAGGTCGACCTCTTCGCGCCACCGCCGGCCGCCGAGACGCCCTCGCCCAGCGCCGTAGAATCGTCGCTGGCCACGCTCGACCCCGATGCGATGAGCCCGCGAGAAGCCCTCGAAGCCCTGTACACACTCAAGAAAATCCAGGCGCGCGAAACCGGCTAGTGGCCCAATTCGTGCAAGACGACCCCCATGACTTACTGCGTAGGCATCAAACTCAACGCCGGGCTGGTGTTCCTGTCCGACTCGCGCACCAACGCGGGCCTCGACCACATCAGCACCTTCCGCAAGATGATCGTCTACGAGCAGCCGGGCGACCGGGTCATGGTGCTGCTGTCGTCGGGCAACCTGAGCATCTCGCAGTCGGTGCGCGAGATTTTGCAGATCGAGCAGCTGCGCGAACCGGCCGCCGAAGACGCGGACGAGGCGCCGCCCATCACCATCTGGAACGCCAAGAGCATGTTCGACGCCACGCGGGTGCTGGGCTCGGCCGTGCGCCACGTGTACGACCGCGACGGCGAGGCACTGAAGCTGGCCGGGCTCGACTTCAACGTGTCCTTCATCTTCGGCGGCCAGGTGCGGGGCGAAGGCATGCGCCTCTTCCTCGTGTATTCGGCGGGCAATTTCATCGAGGCGACCACCGAAACCCCCTACTTCCAGGTCGGCGAATCCAAGTACGGCAAGCCGGTGCTCGACCGCGTGCTCACGCCCGAGACGCCGCTCGACGAAGCCGCCAAATGCGCGCTGGTGTCGATGGATTCGACCATCAAGTCCAACCTGTCGGTCGGCCTGCCGCTCGACCTCGTCGTGTATGAGGCCGACAAGCTGCAGACCG
>JAHJOG010000030.1 GCA_018820395.1 Gammaproteobacteria bacterium
CGGCCGGCGAGCGGCGCATCGCTGGCGCTCGACAGGCTCACCGCCACCTTGGTCCCGCCGATGTCGACGCACGCTCTCATGTCAGTTCCGCACGGCCGTGCCGAAGGAACTGACCTCCCCCCTCGGGGGGAAACGAGCGCAGCGAGTCAGGGGGTTGATTCATGTCAGATCCATTTCGCAATCAGTGCAGCGATCGTGCTGAGCAGCACGGTGCTGGCGATGGGCAATTGCCAGTCACGGCCGAACGCCCGGAATTCGAAGTCGCCGGGCAGGCGCCCGAAGCCGAAACGCCGCAGCCATTGCGTCAGCCCGCTCATCAGGACCAGCGCGAGAACCACCACGATCAGCCAGCGCAACATCGGCCTGTCCTGTCCTGTCCGGGGTCTAGGCTGCCAGCAGCGCCAGCGCGTGGCGATGCAGTTCGCGCGTCGCGGCTGCCAGCACGCGGCCGTCGGACGCGAGGCCCAGCGGCTCGCCTTGCCAGTCGGTCACGATGCCGCCCGCCGCCTCGATCAATCCCGCCGGGCCGAGGTAGTCATAGGGCTGGAGGCCCGCTTCGACCACCAGGTCGATGGTGCCGCCCGCGAGTTGCGCATAGCCATAGCAATCGCCGCCGAACCGGCGCATCGCGCAGCGCCGGCTCAGCCGGTCGAAAGCTTGCCAGTCGGCAGCGCCGAAGATGTCGGGCGAGGTGGTGACGATGCGTGCGTCGGCCACCGCGCTGCATCGGCTGGCACGCACGGCCTGGCCGTTGCGGCGCGCGCCGTGCCCGGCCTGGCCGACCCAGCGCTCGCCGAGCACCGGCATGTCGATCATGCCGAGTTCGACGCGGCCGCCCTGCAGGAGCGCGATCAGCGTGCCCCAGAGCGGTGATCCGGTGATGAAGCTTCGCGTGCCGTCGATCGGGTCGAGCACCCAGATGTTCGCTGCGTCGAGCCGCTCGCGCCCGTGCTCCTCGCCGAAGATGCCGTCCTGCGGGCGTTGGGCGCCCAGGATGTCTCGCATCGCGGCTTCCGCCGCGCGGTCGGCCTCGGTCACGGGGCTGGCATCCGCCTTCGAGATGACGTCGAGCGGCGTGCGGAACAGGCGCAGCGAGTGCCGGGCGGCTGCATCGGCCAGGGCGTTGGCAATGCGCAGGTTGTCTTCGGGCAAGGCGATCGGAGTCATGGAGCGGGTGCGAAAGCCTTCATTAAACCGCAGCGAACTCCGCGACCTTCGCGACCGGGGCAACCTGGCGTCGAGGCGATTGACGCGCGGCGGACCCTGCGCCTAGCATCGCGCCCAGACAAAAACAGGGGGCATCAAATGAACCGTCGGGACTGCATCGGCAGATTGGCTTGGCTGGGCGCGGCGTGCGCCACGAACGCGGGCGCCGCCCCGCCGCCGGCCGAACACCAGCTCATCGTCTTGCTCATTCAGCGCGTGGAGTCCATGGACGCCATGGTCTTCACGCGCAACGGATCGCCGCACGCGGCCGCCGAGGCCGGCAAGCACATGCGCGCCAAGTACGAGCACTTCAAGGACCAGATCGGCACCGCGGACGACTTCATCACGCGCTGCGCTTCGCGTTCGGAAATGACAGGCAAGCCGTACTTCGTCCGCATCGGCGACGGGCCGGCCGAAGAAGCGTCGACCTTCCTCGCCCGCGAACTTCGCCAGTTGCGCCGGACGCGCTGAACGCCAACGCGGACGCGCAAGCGCGCGGCGTCGGGCGCATGACTCAGAGGGTGTGGCTGCGATCGCCTGCCGTGAAGCCCATCGCGTCCCATGGCTCGCCGGCCGCGAAGCCAATCACCTTGAAGAGCTCGCCCATTTCGTGCTCATGGATCAGGCGCGCGGCGAGCACGCGATCGGACAGCGGCGCCTCCTCCATCATCGGCGCGATGCCGGCGTTGAGCAGAAACCGCGCCTGGGTCGCGTACCCCAGCACCTGCAGGCCGGCGTCCTGGCCCGCCAGCGCGATGGCGGTGAAGTCGACATGCGCCGTGATGTCCTTCGACCCTACGTCGGCCAGCGGGTCTGCGTCGCTCTGGTGCCCGCGGTGGCACATGACCGTGCCCATGAAGCGCTGCGGGTGGTAATACTCCGACTCCGGAAACCCGTAGTCCAGGAAGAAGGCCGCGCCGCGCTTCAGGCGGTCCGCCAGCGTCGCGATGAAGGCGCCGGCCTGCGGATGGATTTCCGTGAGGTAGTCGTGGCCGCCTTCGATCTCGATCGGAGGGCGCAAGTCGGTGGGCCGGTCCTCCCAGTCGAAAGCGGTGCCATCGCCGCGGCGCACCACGCCGCGTTCCATCCATTGCCCGCCGATGCGCGCCAGAAGCCGCACCGGCATGGCGTCGAGCACTTCGTTGCCGATCACCACGCCGTCCATCGTGTCGGGCAGCGCATCCAGCCACTCGACCTTGTCTCGGTAGGCTTCGAGTTCGACTTGCTGGCGTTCGCGCAGCGTGCCGGACAGGTCGACGATGGCGTAGCGCGCCACGCGCTCGCCCAGCGCGTCGAGCAACTGCCTGGCGAGGGCGCCGGAGCCCGCGCCGAATTCCCACACCGCATCGGTGCCGGTCTTCGACAGTGCCTCTTCGACCTGCCGCGCGAGCGTGCGACCGAAGAGCGGGCTGAGCTCGGGTGCGGTCACGAAGTCGCTGCCGGACGAGGGCATGCGGCCGAACTTGCGGCTCTGGTTGGCGTAGTAGCCCACGCCGGGCGCGTAGAGCGCCATGGCCATGAAGCGGTCGAAGGAAAGCCAGCCTCCCGCGCGTTCGAGGGCGGCGTCGATAATGCGGATCAAAGGGGTGGCGCGCGGTGCGTCGGGCTCCGGGTTCATGCGGGAAATCTATCAGGATGGCAGAAACGACCTCTCTGCCCGGCGTGCTGGTGACGGGCGGCGGCCGGCGGCTCGGTGCCGCGGTGTGCCGGGCCTTTGCACAGGCTGGCTGGTCGGTGTGGTGCCAATACCGCGCGTCGGGCGATGAGGCCCGCGCGCTGTGCGACGAGCTCCGCGCCCAGGGCCTGCGGGCCAGCGCCATCGAAGCGGACATCGGCAGCGAGCCCGGACGCATCGCGCTCGTCGAAGAGGCGTCGCGGCACGGGCCGCTCGGCTGCGTGGTCAACAACGCCTCCGCCTTCGAAGCCGACACGGGGCTGGACTTCGATGCCGACGCCGCGCTTCGGCAGATCGGCGTGAACCTGATCGCGCCGTTGTCACTCGCGCGCCTGCTCGCCAGACAGGCGATGGACGGCGACGGTCTGGACCGGTCGGTGATCCACATCCTCGACCAAAAAGTCTTCAACCTGAACCCGGACTATTTTTCGTACACGGTGTCCAAGCTGGCGCTGGAGCGGGCCGTGGCGCTGCAGGCCCAGTCGCTCGCGCCCGCCGTGCGGGTCTGCGGCGTGGCGCCCGGCATCCTTTTCACGAGCGGCCCGCAGAACACGGCCAACTTCGCCCGGGCCGCCGGCGCCAACCTCCTGCGCCGCCCGATCGATCCGGCTGACGTGGCGCAGAGCTGCGTCTTCCTGGCCGGCACACCGAGCATCACCGGCACCACCCTGAGCGTGGACAACGGACAGCACCTGGTGCCGCTCGAGCGAGACATCATGTTCGTCGTCGACGACCTTCTGAAAGAATCCAGGCCATGACCACCGCCGCGCTCGATCCACTTCTGCTGTCCTGCCGGCGCGTCTTCCTGCGCGACTACGAAGTCTGGATCAACATCGGCGTGCACGAGTTCGAAAAACGCGCCGAGCAGCGCGTGATCATCAATGTCGACCTGTACGTGCCGCTCGCGATCTCCACGCCCCACGCCGACGAACTGGACGAAGTGGTCGACTACGATTTCATCCGCCGGACCGTCGCCGCGCGCCTGAGCAAGGGCCACATCCACCTGCAGGAAACACTGTGCGACGACATCCTGACCGCCGTGCTGGCCCACCCCAAGGTGCAGGCCGCGCGTGTGTCGACAGCCAAGCCCGACGTGTACCCCGACTGCGAAGCCGTGGGCGTCGAAGTCTTCCGGAGCAAGCCATGAACCCGACCACAGCGGAGCCTCTCGCCATCGACACAAAGGCCGAACGCGAAACCCACAAGCTCGAAAAGCGCCTGTGCCGCGAAGCCGGCCGCGCGATCACCGACTACCGCATGATCGAGGACGGCGACAAGGTGATGGTGTGCGTCTCCGGCGGCAAGGTTCTTAGCACACCAGACTGCCTGTAAACGTTGCAGTGTTCCGCTCGCAGAATTAGTAGAAGTGGCAAGCCTCCGGAGGAGGCGCGTCAGTCTTCGAATTTTGGTTGTGGATAACCTGTTGACAAGATGTGGAATCTTGTTTGACAACACGATTCAACCCTGCTTGCCATGGTTCAAGCATCAAGCAGTTCTCTCCTGGGTCGAACGGCGTACGCCTTCGTACATCTCGCGCGAGGCTCTCAAAGAGAACAACCCGCTTTCCGAGATGGACCGCAATGCTGCGAGATCTTCCGTAGTGAGACTGCGAACAGCAAGGTGAGTATTCCTCAGCGAAGCTCTGGCGAGGATCCACCGTCTTCTACTTCGTTGTTTCATGGTGCTCCTACGACGATTCAGTGGGCTACGGCCGTAGCATGTCCTACCGGGTCATCGACTCGATCGCCCCGCTATTAAGCCGGAGATCCACCGCGAACGTATCTTGTTGCGCCAGCGGATGCCGATCGAAAGGCCGCTCTGCAGCGGCTGTAGTCGTCCACGTGCTTTGTGCGGTTGGCCGCAGTCGCCCTTAACCCGACGTCTGCGAACGGCCGCTGGGCGGTCAACCTGTTCAACCCGAAATTTGACCAGTCATGGTGGGCATCTCCACGTCTACAAAGGCGTAGCTGCGCGGCTCCCCGCCAGTCAGCGTAGGAAGTTGCACCGCCTGGATGATTGCTGAACCCAATTCGCGGACTACGCCCTGGGCAGTTTCAAGAGCCCGCAAAGTCGATTCAGCGGTGCCTTCTTGGTCTCGCAGCTTGAGCATTGATGGAATTCTTCTCACGGTAACTAGCGCGTGATCGAACCTGACTCGGACATCTGATTCCAAGTAGATCGCGTTGGAATACCACCACTCTCGTGCGCTTAGGACGATGACGTCTATTTCACCGGCCGACATCCTGTGTCCCTCTGTCGCCAATCGGTGAAATTTTGACCAGTGTGTGAATGCCTCTTGATGGGCGACAAGTCGTTGGTCCAGAGCGGCAAAGCGAAGCTGGTTATGCGCCTTCCGGTCTTCCAGCAGTTCGGCGTTTTGGTGTTTGACCTTCTCAACGATCTCAGTAATTTTGCCGATGTCCTCCTTGGTGGCGAGGTTCTTGCCCTTTTCGCCTAGGTAGCCGGGCACATAGAACCGCAAGATCAGGAAGGCCGCAGCGAATGCCACGACCGCACCGATGCCGAAGCCCCCAATGGTGGTCCATGCGAACCTAATTTCTTCAGCGGTCATGGCGTCGCCAAGCCGGCGAGCAGGCTAATCAGCAGTAGCAAGGCAATGGTTTTCATGGCTTGCACTACCGAAACGGTTTTGCCGCACGCGCAAGGTTCTTTGAAAGTCGCTCGTTCACTATCTTGAACAGCGTCTCAAAGCGCTCGATGCTCTCAGGCGTAGTAATCTTCTCTGAGTTAACTGCCATCTTCTTCAGGAAAAGTGCAGCTGGCCTTGTCTTATGAAATGTGAGGCCAAGGGCTTTGAAAGCTTCTTCAAATTGTTTAACGATCCTTGGGATTTTCGAATTTAATGTCAACTGCAGCCCCTTTAGTTCACTCGCGTAGCTTTCTCTTGCAAGCGCTTCATAGATCTGCGAATCCAGCAAGTCTTCAATGTCAGCCTCAGCCGGGGCGGTTGAAAAAGCTTCCGATACAAAAAGGACATTCTGTTCAGCAATCAGCTTGTTGTTAACTAAGCTTTTCTTTGTAGCAACGGACTCTTTTTCTTGGTCTAGGAGCACCAAGACACTCTGCTCTTCGGCGGTGAGCAATGCCACCATGTACGAGACCTTCTGCGCTCCACCGACTGGAGTAATCGTCAATTCGGGATTCAACCCTTTCAGCCCCTTGTCTGCCAAGTGTTCAGACATGGTCGAAAGGAACCAGAAGTCAGTAACGCCTTCAACAATCAAGTTAGTGGAACCAATGAAGAGGCTCTGTGCGATGTTGTAGCCAAGGGCTGCCTGCAAGGGAAAGAGGGTTCTTGCGTCACCTGTCGGATCATTGGTGACCGTTGTGCCTGCTTCCTCCCCAATGCTGACCGTTCGCACCGCCTCAAGTCGATGGGTTGGCACCATGAATGGTGAGTGCGTGGAGTAGAGGATCTGGTTCTTAAAGTCGTCTTCGAAGTGGCGAAGTAGATCTGATTGGGATCGCGCATGAAGGTAGAGGCCTGGTTCGTCGAACAGCAAGATTGCACTTTCAGCTTTTCCTCCCTGCGTGTCAGCGACCAACGTGATGTAGAAGGAGAAAAACCACTGAAAACCTCGGCTTCGTTCGTTTAGATTCACCTCGACCTCATAAGTCGCGTTTGGATCTGAGACCAAGGTGTCGAGATGGTGGGCATCCAGATTAAAGCGAATCTTCAGCGCGCGATCTTTCCAAAGCCTTCGAATCTCAGAAGTGACTACCGAGCCAGCTCGATTAACAAGTTGGTTTCGCGTTTCCTGATCATTGGCTGCGAGCAGGTCCTGCAGTTGTTGAGGGCTGAGCCCCGCGACCTTGCACAGCTTCTCGAAGTTGCCATCGGCATCAATCGGTGTGTTGCTCGCCTTCCGTGAAAGGTATCCCGCTATGTTCTGGTGGCCTTTGAGGTCAGGGTACTCGTCGATGTAAACAAATTTGGGCAGCGTCTCCATCACCCATGACCGAGCCTTCGCTTTCGCGGTTTCGTCGCCAGTAATGGTCGTCGCCAACTCATCCAGTTCAGATACAAGCGACTCCTGCTTTTCCGTTAAATCAGCTTCCGCCGCTGCCAAACCCTTTCTCAGTGATTTGAAGGCCTCGGTGGCCTTGGCAGCCCAGTCATCGCGTTCACGTGTGTCTGCTATAGCCAGCTCGAACGCGTCAGCGACCTTGTTTAGCGCAGTCTTCGCAGGGTCTTCCAACTTGTCCGCTGCGGCTTGTACCGCTGCTACAACCTTTTTGAGCTTTGCCTTTGTGTCACCCTCATCAAAGACTAGCGCTCCAATCCCCTTGAAACTGATGAAGCGACTCTTTCCTTCGTAGTGACGTGAAACCGTGACTTCGGTTACGTTCTGTGCTCGCGGCAGAATGCCGGCCAACTGTTTGAGCTCATCCGGTTCCAGCGCCCAGACTGACTCCACCACAGAAGTCTCGTCTTTACACTCTTTAAGCGGCCTGTGGCGAGGAAAATCCTTGATCGGCGTAAGAGCCCTGAAGCCCTCTGCAGGATTCAAGCTGTGGAGGGCGCGCAGAAGGTTCGACTTTCCGCTTTCGTTTCTGCCCAGAATTGCCGTGATCTGCGCAACGTCCACCCACCCGCTATCGTTGATTGACCGAAAATTCGTGATTCTGAAGTTCTGTAACCGCATCGCTGTAGCTCCTCGTTTTTTCGATCGATGGTAGACGCTTGTAATCCCGATTTTTGCCTAGCGTCGTCGGGTGCAGCGCTGTCGCAAATGGCTTAAGACCGCCCTACTGTATTTTCATCCAGTTTTCTTCAGGATTTTTCCGAGTCACCCAGTAGCTTGATGCCCACGAATGCGCTCTGTCCCTGATTGGTCCATACAACTTGCATGGTGGGTGTCCGGCATCTTCGCTACCGGGGCTGCCTGGTATTTCCTATCCACCAAAGACTTTGCGTTCACCGCGGGCTCGGCCTTTTTCGCCATCCTGTTCGCCGGAGTTGCGATTTTTCTGCATCGGAAGAAGGATGCTTTCGTTGCAGCGCTCATTCCAAACGAATTGAAAAGTGCTCTTCCTGCGGACTACATCAGAAGAAGTTCGGACAGTGAAGCACAGGTTCGCCTCGTTCGTCATCTGCCCGAGATGAAGGCTACTGCTCGTCTGTCGTCGAGTCAGGGATGGGATTCTGGGGTCACCCTGGACATGCGCGAAGCGAACTACGACATGATCGATTTTTTGGAGTTTGCTTGGCTGAGGCTCGCCGAGTTTTATCCAAAAAGCCACTTTGGTACGCCCAGCGCCCGTGACTACATTGAGACCTATACCCGCGCTCGCTTCGCATTTCATTGGGCGAAGCACGAGCCGGCTGGCCCGGGCTCAGGAGGGAGCATTGCTGGCGTACTGACGGGTGGCGATGTCGTCAGCGATCTTGAGAGACTTGTTGAAGACACGATGCAATCGCTCTTCTTTGACAACCAGTACCTTGACCTTAAAGATTGGCTGCGACGCTGGCAAACAGTTGAAGATGGCAGTGCGGAGAAGGGCTGAAGCTGGAGCCTGGAATGGTGTTCACCATCGAACCCATGCTCAATGCAGGAAGTCGCGAAACCAGGCAGTTGGCGATGGCTGGACTGTCGTGACGAAGGACAGATCCTTGTCGGCCCAGTGGGAGCACATGGTGGCCGTTACGGCGGAGGGGTACGAAGTGTTGACGGCCTGGCCAAGGCGGCACAGGTTAGATGGCTGTCCGCATACAGGTGCTTCGTCTTAGGCACCATTGTTCAGGGGTACGCCTAGATCACTGGACGTCGGCGTTGCAGCGATTGCTGCCGGCGACCGGCGGCCGACCAACGTCCACTTTTGGCGGGGTAGCTGCCCTTTGCTGACGGCTTATTTCGGATCAAAACCCCTACCCGACGCAGTTCGAAACCGCAGCAAAACCCGTTTTGAAAAACGTCGCGAAGGCCTCGTCAACTTTCTCTTTCGAGCGTGGTTAACGAGATCATGAACAGAATTTGGTACGCCTCTACCCGTAAAATGTAACTGGCCATGGCGCGCAGTTAATGCATCAAGCCTCAGCCCGAAACTTGTTGACATTGCCACTGTGTCAAGGTGTAGAGTGCGTATCCCACAGTTTTTCGAATCGTCTGCGCGCATCCGATGAGGCGTTTTTCTTTAGTCTGGGTTTTAAGTTTGGCGCTGATCCTGTCGGGGTTGGGGTCAAACATGCTCGGAATGAAAACGACGACATCGGGATCTTTCGGGCCCGCGGTGGTTGCGAACGACGGCGATGCGCATTGGCGCCATGCCCACGCACATGGTTCTGCCGGCCATTCCTCCGAGGCTACGCCGTCAGGAGGCGCCGTCGGCGTTGAGTCTGTTGCGAACTGCTGCAGAAGCGACGGCTTTCATTGTGGCGGGACGCAAGCAGTCTCGAGCGCGGCGTCGGTTCTTCCTTGCTTCCCTCTTGCCCAAAGTAGCTTGCCAGCGCTGCGCGAGAGCGTTTATGTCGGCCCGACTCTGGCACGGCTGATCCGACCTCCCATCGTCTGAAGGCAGCAGGGCGCTGTCGCGCCCACGTTCCTGCTACTCGCTTTTGCCGACCTGCTGTTAAGCCGGGTCTGCGCGCCTTGCGCGTCCTCTTCAATCTTTTAATTTTTTTGAGTGTTCTATGCGAACTACTTATCCCTTTTCCGTTGCCGCGTCATGCGGCAGCCCGTCACGCCGAACGTTTGTCAAAGGCGTCGCTGGAGCCGCGCTGCTGAGCAATTTCAGCGCCTGGTCCCAAACGCCATCTCAAGCAAACCTTGGCAACCCCCAAGTGCTTAGCGGCAACGAATTTGATCTGGTCATCGGTCCCACGCCGGTCAATCTGACGGGTCGCAATGCCAGTGCGACAACGATCAACGGGCTGCTTCCAGGGCCTGTTCTCCGGTGGCGCGAGGGCACTACGGTCAGGTTGCGTGTGACGAACCGTCTGCCTGTCACCAGTTCGATCCATTGGCACGGCATCCTGTTGCCGTCCGGCATGGACGGCGTGCCAGGCCTCAGCTTCGACGGCATTGCGCCAGGCGAGACGTTCATCTACAAGTTCGACGTCAAACAAAGCGGTACGTACTGGTACCACAGCCATTCGCGCTTCCAGGAACAAACGGGGGTCTACGGCTCCATCGTGGTCGAACCCCGCAACGGCGAGCGACATCGGACCGACCGCGACTACGTCCTCATGCTCTCCGACTGGTCCGACGACGACCCCGAGACGGTGATGGCCAACCTGAAGAAGATGAGCGACTTCTACAACTTCAACGAGCCGACGGCCGTTGATTTCGCTCGTGACGCCTCACGCATGGGCGTCCAGCAGGCGCTCGCCAAACGCAAGATGTGGAACGAGATGCGCATGAGCCCGACAGACCTTTCGGACGTCACGGGACATCACTACACCTATCTCGTCAACGGGGCATCGCCCGACGGCAACTGGACCGGCCTGTTCAAGCCGGGCGAGAAGGTCCGTTTGCGAATCATCAACGGATCGTCGCAGAGCATTTTCGACCTGCGCATTCCGGGGTTGAAGATGCAGGTGGTGGCTGCCGACGGCCAGGATGTTGAGCCCGTGACCGTCGATGAGTTCAGGATCGCAACCGCCGAGATCTACGACGTGATCGTCGAGCCGAAGGACGACCGCGCGTTCACCATCTTCGCCCAGTCGATCGACAGGATGGGATTTGCAAGGGCGACGCTCGCACCGCGCGCGGGAATGCAGGCCGAGGTCCCCGCCATGGACAAGCCGCAGTGGCTCACGATGACCGACATGATGGGCAGCATGGCGATGGGTAGCGACATGGCCGGCATGGACCACGGGACGATGGATCACGGCGCCATGGGCCATGTGGCAATGAAGATGCCAATGGCAGGCGGTGACAGCAAGGCGGGCATGAAAATGCCTGCAACCAGGATGGCGAAACACGCGCGCACGGAGTACGGCCCGGGGGTCGACATGCGCGTGGACATGCCACGCGACAACATCGATGACCCTGGCATCGGGCTGCGCGACAACGGTCGTCGCGTGCTGACCTATGCCGACCTGCACACCATCGGTGGCCCCCTCGACAAACGAGGACCAGGGCGAGAAATCGAGCTGCACCTGACCGGCAACATGGAACGGTACATGTGGTCGTTCGACGGACAGAAGTTCTCCGATTCGAAACCACTTCACTTCAGGCATGGCGAGCGACTGCGCATCATCCTCGTGAACGACACCATGATGCCGCACCCGATCCACCTGCACGGCCTGTGGAGCGAGCTGGAGAGCCCGGACGGAAAGTTCCAGGTGCGCAAGCACACCATCATGGTCCAGCCTGCTCAGCGCGTCAGCTATCTCGTGAATGCCGATGCCCTCGGAAACTGGGCCTACCACTGCCACCTGCTGTATCACATGGAAGCGGGCATGTTCAGAAAGGTGGTGGTCTCGTGAACAAGAATCTCAAACCTCTTGGGGTCATTTTTGCGGGTAAGACACAAGCGTCGCGCCGCTTGCTGACCTTGGCGACTGCTCTGCTCGTACCGGTTGCAGCCTTCGCGCAATCAAGCGTGTCGGCGACGGATCAACAAGGGATGTCGAACTCGAACAAATCCGAGGTAGCGGCACCCATGGATCATTCAAAGATGCCCGGCATGGACCACGGCAGCTTGCCCGGTAAGAAGCCGGAAGCGATGCCCATGGACCATTCGAAGATGCCCGGTATGGACCACAGCAGCATGCCTGGCATGAAGCCGAAAGCGATGCCCATGGACCATTCGAAGATGCTCGGTATGGACCACAGCAGCATGCCTGGCATGAAGCCGGAAGCGGCGCCCATGGACCACTCAAAGATGCCTGGCATGGACCGCGGCAGCATGCCCGGCATGAAGCCGGAAACGATGCAAATGGGAGCGATGCAGGGAGGCTCGCCCCCGAGCGACGCCCGGGACCCCGATGCCTATTCGAACGGCTTGTCCATGGGTCCCATGAAAGGCATGGACATGGCGGACAACGACCGGTACGGTCAGGTGCTGATTGACCGCCTGGAGGCGACGCATTCGAACGACGGCAACGGACAGGCCCTTGATGCGCAGGCTTGGTACGGCACGGATCTCAACAAGCTTTGGCTCAAGGTGGATGGCGAGCGCTCCAACGGAAAACTCGGCGCCACGCGCACCGAGGCGCTCTGGAACCATGCAATTGCGCCTTACTGGGGTCTGCAAACCGGCTTGCGTCACGATTTCGGCGATGGGCCCGGAAGAACATGGGCCGCCATCGGCGTCCAAGGCCTCTCTCCCTACTGGTTCGACGTCCAAGCCACTGCTTACGTGGGCCAAGGTGGCAGAACTGCGGCGCGAGTGGAGGCCGAGTACGACATCCTCTTCACACAGAGGCTGATCCTTCAGCCGAACGTGAAGGCAAGCTTCTACGGCAGGAATGACCCCGAACGTGGCATCGGCTCTGGCCTGTCGGACATCGAGGCGGGGCTCAGGTTGCGCTACGAGGTCTCCCGCAAATTCGCACCCTACATCGGCGTTGTCTGGAAGGGCAAGTTCGGACAGACCGCCGACTATGCGAGGGAGGCCGGTCACGCGGTGCATGAGACGCAGGTCGTTGCCGGCGTGCGTGTGTGGTTCTGAGGAGTACGTGATGAACCACACAAAAGTCGCCGTGACAACCGCCGTGGCCGTCTGCCTGACCGCAACGGCGGGCGCTGGGCTCTTCGCAGTTTCCGGCCTCTACAACTTTGCCGCCGATGAGCCCCATTTTCCGTGGGTCAGCGCGACGCTGGAAACGATGCGTGAACGATCGATCGAGACGCGTGCCGCCAAGCTCGTCGTGCCCGACTTGAGCGAGCCAGGCCGCGTCGTTCAAGGTGCCGGCAACTACGCCGCCATGTGTGCCAGTTGCCATCTGGCGCCAGGTGTAGAGGGCAGCGAACTGAGCAGGGGCCTCTACCCGCAGCCGCCGAACCTGAGCAAGCAAAAAGTCGACTCTGCGCAGGCGTTCTGGGTCATCAAGCACGGCGTCAAGGCGTCGGGCATGCCGGCCTGGGGCAAGAGCATGGACGACGAGTCGATCTGGAGTCTGGTCGCCTTCTTGCAGAAGCTGCCGCAGATGGACGATCCGCAATACGACCAGGCCGTCGGCAGCAGCGGTGGGCATTCCCATGCTGGCGGGCATGAAACTGGCGGCCAGAATGCCGGACACGGCACTGAAGGGCACGTCATGGAAGGGCCAATGCATTCCGAAGAGGTACAAACCGCAATCCAGACTCACACGCATGCCAATGGCAAGGTGCACACCCATACCGCAGACCCATCGACGCACCAACTCCGGCCAGCTTCGGCCGGCGCGACTGCCTCTCACCCTTAACAAACCAGGAGCCAAAGATGAGCAAGTACCCAAAGTTCTTCGCGATGATCATTACCTCGACGATCGTCATGTTCGGCCTGATGTATCTCAACACATACCAGCCCGATCACATCTATTTCAGCGAAACCCGTGCCTACATGGCGCTGGTCATGGGCGCGACGATGGCCGTGATCATGCTGGTTTTTATGCTGGGCATGTATGCCAATCGCGGCGCCAACGCGATGATCCTTATCGGGAGCGTGGTGGTATTTGCTGCTGCGCTTTGGTTGGTCCGCAGCCAGGCCACCGTGGACGAGGTGTCGTGGATGAAGGCGATGATCCCGCACCACTCGATCGCGATCCTTACCAGCGAGCGCGCGCACATTTCCGATCCGCGCGTGCGCAAGCTCGCTGACGGAATCATCGAGGCACAGCGTCGTGAGATCGGCGAAATGAAGGCGCTGATCAAGGATTTGGAGTCAAAGTAACCCGGTAACGCAGCGGTGAATCGCGGGCACGCAAGCGACGCACGGCTTCAAAGCAAATGGATCGATCAAACCTGTTTCTCGGAGAGCACTATGCAAGTAATCAACAACCAAGCGACACGCCGACAGGCGCTGCAACTTTCTGTGGCAGCGCTGTCGTGGCCCCTGTCTCGCGCTGCGTATTCACGCACCGAGCGGCGAATGATCGAGATTTGGAAAAGTCCCGAATGCGGCTGCTGCAAGGATTGGGTCGCCCACCTTGAAGCCAACGGCTTCAAGGCCAAGGTCTACGACACGGGCAATGCTGCGATGCGAGCCCAATTGGGCATTCCCGAAAAGTTCGGGAGTTGTCACACAGGGAAGATCGATGGCTACGCCCTGGAGGGCCATGTGCCGGCCGCAGACATCCAGCGCTTGTTACAACAGCGCCCTGTCGCCATCGGCCTTGCGGTACCCGGCATGCCGGTGGGGTCCCCAGGAATGGATGGTCCGGCTTATGGCAGTCGCCGTGATCGTTATGCCGTGATGCTCATCGGCAAAGATGGAAGTGGAACAGTCTTTCAGGCACACGGCTGACTTCCTCCAGCGGGCCGCCGGACCGGCAGGCACGCGGCCTTCATGCCATCCACTGCGGGGTGACGGCACGAATGACCAGCATTACCAAAGGTCTTGTCCAGCCAGCGCTTGACCTTCACATGATGTCAGGGATGAGACTGCGTCTCTCACTTTTGGAGTTCCTCATGCAAGAGTTCCTTATCCCTTCGATGTCCTGCGGTGGTTGCGCTAGTCGTATTACGCAGACGCTCCACAATTTGGATGCCAACGCGATGGTTGAAGTGGACCTTCCGAATAAGACGGTGCGGGTCGACAGCAACCAGGAAAGCGCGAGCATCGAGGCTGCGCTCAAAGAAGCTGGCTACCCACCCATCGAAATCGAGTCCGTCGCCAGACCGGAGACGGCAGGTACCGGGACGCAGCGCAGCGGCTGTTGCTGCGGCTGATCTTTCCATTAGCGGTGTTGACTGTTACGTTGGTTTGCCACTGTACAAAGGTATCTATTTCCGGAGCCTAGAGGCAAGGCAAGGCGATGTGAGCGGCACCGCTTTTGTACGCAGAACCTTTTGAACTCTGTTATGCGCGGCCGCTGTGTTGACCTGTGCTCGCTTCGGACCGAAGTCTGGCCCCTTAACGTTCCCGGTTTTGCGTTCGTCGTCGTCGTTCCGGTGCAAAGACGTTTGTGACGTCTTCCTCTTGTAATCAACGTGCAGCTTCAATGTGCGTCAAGGTCGGCTTTCCATTCATGATCTCCGCGTGAAAGCGCACCTTCTCTCCCGCTTTCACTCGTTTGAGCGTGGCCGTGTCCGCTTCGAACGCCATAGTCATTGCCGGCATACCGAGGTTCGGAATGTCGCCGTGCTTAAGAACGATCTCCCCTTGGGCCGTGTCGATGCGCTGGATGACCGCATCGGTCAACTGACCTACCGGTTTCGTCGATTTTTGCGACGACCCAGCGGGCATCGACATGCCATCCATCGGCTTCTGTGCAATGACCGCTGAGGAGGCACCGACGAGCGCGGTGGCAAAAAGGAACTGGTTTTTCATTGCATAACTCCGGGCTGAAAAGCATTGGGAAGAAAGGACGGCTCAAAGACTCTCTGATGCCGATTGCGTTGGGCGGGCTGCTGTATTGGCGCGCACTCGTCGATGCAATAAGTACCAGGCAGCCGGCACGACCAGCATGCTGAGCAACGGTGCAGTCACCATGCCGCCGACCATCGGGGCGGCAATGCGCGTCATGACTTCGGAACCGGTACCGGTGCCCCCCAAGATCGGCAGTAGGCCCGCCATGACGACCGCTACTGTCATCGCCTTGGGCCGTACGCGCAGGACAGCGCCTTCACGGATCGCAGCCAGCAGCGTTTCGTCGTTCATCGGTTCGCCAGCGTCGAGGCGACGGTGCAAAGCGTTCTTCAGGTAGACCAGCATCACGACGCCGAACTCTGCGGCGACACCGGCCAGGGCAATGAAGCCCACCGCTGTCGCGACCGAGATCGAATGGCCGAGCATCCAGACCAGCCAAAAACCGCCGATCAGCGAGAACGGTACCGCCGCCATGACGAGCGCCGCATCGCTGAAGGACTTGAAGAGTAGGTACAGCAGCACGAAGATAACGGCCAGTGTCACGGGCACGACGAGCTTCAATCGTTCGGTCGCGCGTTCGAGGTATTCGAACTGGCCGGACCATGACACGGCGTAACCCGCTGGCGTTTTGACCGACCGAGCAACCGCTACCTGCATGTCGTTGACGGCAGAGCGAAGGTCACGCCCGCGGACATCGACATACACCCAGCCTGACAGCCTTGCGTTCTCGCTGCGCAGCATGGGCGGCCCGTCGGCGATGCTGATCTTCGCCACATCGCGCATGAACACCGTCGCGCCCCTTGCAGTCACGAAGGGCAGATCGCGAAGGCCCTCCAGCGAGTCGCGGATCTCTCGCGGGTAGCGCACGTTGATGGGGTAGCGCTCGCGGCCCTGGATGACCTCGCCGACGTTGTCGCCACCGATCGCCGTGGACACCACCGCCTGCACATCCGCCACCGACAGTCCGTAGCGCGCTGCTGCGGAACGGTCCACGTCGACGTCGATGTAGCGCCCGCCGGTGAGTCGCTCCGCCAGAGCCGACGACACGCCAGGCACCCCTTTGACAGCCGCCTCGATCTGGGTCGTCAGCGAGTCGATGGTGGCGAGATCAGCACCGGCGACCTTCACGCCCACGGGGCTCTTGATGCCGGTGGCCAACATGTCGATCCGGTTGCGAATGGGTGGCACCCAGACGTTCGACAGGCCCGGCACTTTCACAGCCCGGTCCAGTTCCTCGATTAGCTTGTCCGGCGTCATGCCCGCGCGCCACTGGTCCTTCGGCTTGAACTGGATCGTGGTCTCGAACATTTCCAGCGGCGCAGGGTCGGTCGCGGTGTCTGCGCGTCCGGCCTTGCCGAAGACGCGCGCCACTTCGGGCACGGTCTTGATGAGCCGATCGGTCTGCTGCAGCAATTCACCCGCCTTCGAGACCGAAAGCCCAGGCAGCGCGGATGGCATGTACAGCAGGTCGCCTTCGTCCAGCGGCGGCATGAACTCACCACCCAGACGCATCACCGGCAAGATGGTCAACGCAAGAAGCAGGGCTGCAAGGACCAGCGTCACCTTGGGAAACCTCAGCACCAGTTCGAGCGCAGGCCGGTAGACCGTCATCAGAAAGCGATTGACCGGGTTGGCTGCCTCGTGCGGAATGCGGCCGCGGATGAGGTAACCCATCAGCACCGGGATCAGCGTGACCGACAGGCCCGCGGCCGCTGCCATGGCGTAGGTCTTGGTGAAAGCGAGCGGTGCGAACAGCCGGCCCTCCTGCGCTTCCAGAGAGAACACCGGTACGAAAGACAGCGTGATAACCAGCAGCGAGAAGAACAGTGCGGGACCGACCTCGACCGATGCCGCAGTGACGAGCTGCCATCGTTCCGCAATGGTCGGCTGCCTGTCGCGCTCCGTCTCGAAAGCCTCCAGATGCTTGTGCACGTTCTCCACCATGACGATGGCACCGTCCACCATGGCGCCGATGGCGATCGCGATGCCCCCGAGCGACATGATGTTGGCGTTGACGCCTTGCCAGTGCATGACGATGAAGGCGGCCAGCACCCCGACGGGCAGTGCGACCACGGCCACGAGCGCCGAGCGCAGATGGAACAAGAAGATGGCGCAAACCACGGCGACCACGATGAATTCCTCCATCAGCTTGAAGCGCAGGTTGTCAACCGCGCGATCGATCAGCAAGGAACGGTCGTAGGTCGGCACGATCTCGACGCCTGCCGGCAAGCTGGACTTTAAAGTGGCCAGCTTGTCCTTGACGGCCTGGATGGTGGTGCGCGCGTTCTTGCCGGAGCGCATGACCACCACACCACCGGCGACTTCGCCTTCGCCATCCAGTTCGGCGATGCCTCGGCGCATTTCCGGTCCGATCTGGACCGTCGCCACTTCGCGCAACAGGACCGGCGTAGCTCCGGTCAGCGCAAGCGGGATGGTCCTGAAATCCTCCAGCGATTGAAGGAAGCCGCGCGAGCGCACCATGTATTCGGCCTCGGCCAGTTCGACCACCGAGCCACCGCTGGCTTGGTTGGCATTGCGCAAGGCATCGACAACCGTGGCCTGCGTGACGCCCAGCGCGCGCATGCGGTCTGGATCGAGCACCACCTGGTACTGCCGAACCATGCCGCCAATGCTGGCGACCTCGGCCACGTCGGGGACCGTCTTGAGCTCGAACTTGAGAAACCAGTCGTTCAGCGCACGAAGCTGCCCGAGGTCGCGCTGGCCCGTGCGGTCGACCAGCGCGTACTCGTAGACCCAGCCCACGCCGGTGGCATCCGGCCCCAGCGAGGCGTTGGCGCCCGCGGGCAGTTTGCTTTGCACCTGGTTGAGGTATTCGACGACGCGCGAGCGTGCCCAGTACGGATCGGTCTTGTCGTCGAACAGGACATAGACGAACGAATCGCCGAAGAACGAGTAGCCGCGGACGGTCTTTGCGCCGGGTACGCTGAGCATGGTCGTCGTCAGCGGGTAGGTGACCAGGTCTTCGACCACCTGGGGCGCTTTGCCTGGATACGGGGTGCGAATGATCACCTGGGTGTCCGACAGGTCCGGCAGCGCATCGAGCGGCGTGTGCGCCACTGACCACAGACCGGCGGCGACGAGAAACAGCGTCGCGATCAGCACCAGGAACCGGTTGCCGACCGACCATCGAATGAGCGACGCGATCATTTTTGAGCCGCCGGTTGCAGGCGCTCCACCGACTTGAGCTCGTAGCCCGTCGGCCCGCCTTCCTTGAACTCGAAACGAATCCGGTCGCCAGGCTTGATTTCAGGAAAGGCAGTTGGCTTCGGCTTTGCAAAGCCCATCGTCATCGCGGGCCACTTGAGCGTGGCAACCGGTCCGTGCGAGATCGTGACGCCGTCCTGATCGACGCTTTCGACCTTGCCTTCCGCGCGGTGGGTTGCAGTGGCTGGCGTCGATGAAGGCGAAGGTGCCGAGGACGTCGAAGCGCTGGCAGTCGGCACACTTGGAGTGGCTGCGGCAGGCGAAGCCATGCCGCCCAGAACGGAGCGCAGGCGCGCCTCCGAGTCGATGAGGAACTGACCGCTGGCAACCACCTGCTCGCCTTCGGACAGTCCTTGAAGCACCTCGATGTCATCGCCCAGGTCCGCACCCAACGAGACGTCCCTGGGCTCGAACCCCCCCGTGTCCTTGCGCACGATGACGACGGCTCGCTTGCCCGTGCGGATCACAGCTTCAGACGCCACGAGCAGGCGCGTGCTGCTGGCGCCTGCGACCTGCAGCCGTAGCAGCATGCCGGGCGTCAACTGGCCCTTGGCGTTGTCAACTTCGAAGCGAGCCTTCAAGGTGCGCGTCGTGGTGCTGACCTCGGGCAGGATTTCTTTCAGTTCGCCTTCGAACGCCTGCGATGCATCGGCCTGCAGGATGGCTTTCACTTTCTGGCCCGGCTTCAGGCGCACCGCCTGCGCCTCCGGGATCTCTGCCACCGCCCACACCTTTTCGAGGCCGGCGATCCTGAAAAGCGTCATGCCGGGCGTCACGGCCACGCCTTCGCGCACGCCGAGTTCGGCCACGACGCCGCTAGCTGGCGCGGTCAGCACGTAGCGGGCTTGCGCGGTTCCGGCTTTCTCGCTCTGGCGGATCAGGTCGGCGGGAATGGACATCGCTTGCATGCGCTCCCGCGCTGCCGTGACCAGGTCCGCTGAAACGCCTGCGCGCTGCAACGCGAGCAGCTCGTTCTGCGGGCCCAGCCATTCGGGTGCGAAGAGCGTGGCAAGTGGCTGTCCCTTGCGCACGCGCTCCATCGGCGCACGTACCGAGAGTCGCTCTACAAATCCGGCGACACGGCTCTGGACGGACACGCTCAGGCGCTCGTCGAACTGCACTGCGCCGATGGCGTCGAACGATGAGGAAACGTCAGCGCGGCGCACCTTGGCGAGCCGCATCCCCAAGTTCTGTTGCACCGACGGGCTGATGCTGACGCCGCCGCCTGCTGCGCCCGCGTCGCCGTCCGCGTACATGGGGACGAGCTGCATGTCCATGAACGGCGACTTGCCGGGCTTGTCGAAGCGCGGGCCGGGCACCATCGGGTCGTGCCAGTAGAGAACCTTGCGTCCTTCCGATGCCGCAGGTGCCGTCGCGGAGGGCATGGCGCCTTCGCGACCATGGCCAGTGCTGCGGCCTGCGTAGAAGGCGCCCGCGCCGACTGCTGCGAGCACCACGACACCGAGAACCGACCACGCAATGGAACTGGATTTTTTCATGGCGCCACCTCGGCGGTCAGCGGACGCAAGGCCAATTGAATTTGCGACCGGGCGAGGTCGCGCTGCAGCGTGAGCAGCTTGCGCTGCACTTCGACTTCTGCATGGCGTGCCTCGAAGAGGGTTGCGAGCGCCGCCTGGTTGGAGCGGTAGGCTGCGGTCGCAGCGGCTGTTCGCTGCCCGGCAGGAATCACCACGTTTGCGCGGTAGCGCTCGATGCGCTCCTGCAGGCGTTGGGCGTCACTGCGCAGGGTCAGGTACTCGGATGTCGCAGTGCGCCTGGCCTCGGCCAGTTCTCCGTCCGCTTTGTCCACCAACGCGAGCTTGGACGCCGTCTCCCGGTCTTGGCGTTCGCCCGGAGATACCTGGAGCGGGATGCTCACGCCGAACGACACCATGTCCGAGTACCCCGTGCGCTGGCCGTAGGCGACCTCCCATGTCCAATTCGGCTTGCGGTTGGTGCCCGCCACCGCAGCCGCTTGCGTTGCAACCTCCAACTCACGCTGCATCTCAACGACCGAAGGATGTCTCGCGACGTAGGCTTCTTCACTGGGTAGCGCCTCGGCGGGTATCGGCGCCAGTGCCTCTGGCATCACGCCGACCCAGCGCTGCAACGCGAGCCGCGCGGCATTCTGCTGCTGCCTTGCATCGGCGGACTCATCCTCCGAGTTGCCCCTCGCGCCGGTCAGCGAAAGCACTTCCTGGCTGCTGCCTGCGGCAGACGACAGCCGTGCACGCGACGCTTCAAGTTCCTCGTGGGCGTGGTGCTCCATCAGGGTGGTAAGGGTCAGCAACTCGCCTGCATAGAAAGCATCCGCGTACGCGAGCGCCGTCTGGAGCCGTGTCGCGGCGATCGAGACCCCTGCCATTGCCGCCTCCCGTGCGGTAGACGCATTCGCTGCTGCCTCGCGTACCGCGCGCTTGTCGGCCGACAGCCATTCCTGGCTGATGCCGATGCGCTTCATCGTCATCGAGTCACGGGTGGTGCTGAAGCGGTCCGGACCGGTGAGGGGGAGGTTGTCGACCCCGACGCGAAGTACCGGGTCGGGCAGTTGGCCTGCCGTTCGCGCCGCTTCGGTGGCACTGAGCACGCCGGCACGGGCCGCGCGCGCCGCCTCCGAGCGTTCGACGGCCAGATGCAAGGCTGTATCGAGGGACAGCGGTGCCGCAGCCGCCATCAAAGGCAGCGATGCGGCCAGCAGCACGGCCGCGCGCAGAAATGAAAGGGACATGGAAACTCCGCAGACGAACGAGTGAGTCGCTGGCGAGCGAACATGTCGCACCAGCACCGGTCAGGTCGGCGGAAATTTCAGACGCGGAGTCTGCGTGTCGCGAGAAATACGGGGTCGGGAGGAGGCCTCGGCTCGAAGGCATTCAGCAGGGGCACACCCTGGACGCTCGAGAGCAGAACCGGCGGAACCACCAGCACCTGCACCACAGCAGGAAGAGAGGGCGTGGCCGCCTTCGCTTTTTCAAAGGACTGCGAGGCGTCGGCGGCATGCTGATGGCAAAGCACGGGTTGCGCGGTGTCCATGCCTTCGCAAGGCGCGCCATCGGCCATCGCATGCGCCATCGCTTCGGCGTTGTTCATGCCGGGGCAAACATAACTTGCAAGGGCCATCTGCGAGAAGAGCAGGGCCACCATCACCATGAATACGGTGAAGAATCGGTGGAGCGGAGCGCGACGCGACATGAGCATTGCAGTTTAGCGCCGGCATCGATTTCTGCCACGTCGCCGCCTGTGACTCTCGCCTTGTTCCACCGACATTTAATGTATCAACCCGCGATCGGCGCATCCGCGTAGTGAGCTGCTGGGACAACGGTCGTCATCCGGGATCGATGTAGCAGCGAGAACCGTTGATCCGCACCTCGGTTGCCTGACATTTCCGAAGGCAAAGACAGCTTCGGACAGGTCAGACCTTCAATACTTAACGTGCCCACCAGATCCACGCTGCGACACTGATGGCGAGCCACAGGCTCACAACTACAGCTGCTCCGACGCGACTCGTCGGCTTCTTGCCCGCCTTTTGCATCCAGTTGTCCGCTTGAGCCCGACACTCGGCCAGCGTCGATTCCGGGATCATTCTCACGGCCAACCAGATCAGGGCCGGAAGAAGAAGAACATCGTCAACGTAGCCCAGGATTGGGATGAAATCGGGGATGAGATCGATCGGACTCAATGCATAACCCACAACGAACATACCCAGCGCTTTTGCATACCAAGGAGTCGCGGAATGTTTGCTGGCGAACCACAGTGTCACGCCATCGCGCTTGATTCGGGCCGCCCACTGTCTAAGTCGTGTTGTAAAACCATGCATGCGGTGGCACCGTTGAAGCGGAAAATGTTCTGGCGATGAACTCGGTTTTCTCGCAAGCTGAAGAGTTCCCTTGGTCAAGAGTGGTTGGCTGAACGCCGAAGCCGTAGCGCGTTGAAGATGACCGAAGCCGAACTCAAACTCATCGCAAGCGCCGCGATCATGGGAGACAAAAGCCATCCGGTGAACGGGAACAGCACGCCGGCTGCCAGCGGTACGCCGAGCGCGTTGTAGACGAACGCGAATGCCAGGTTTTGCTTCATGTTGGCAATTGTGTCGTCGGAAATCAAGCGAGCCTGCGCGATGCCACGCAAGTCGCCCTTCACCAGCGTCACCTGCGCGCTGTTCATCGCCACATCGGTGCCGGTGCCCATGGCAACACCGACGTCGGCCTTGGCCAGCGCCGGCGCGTCGTTGATGCCGTCGCCCGCCATCGCGACGATGCGGCCTTCACGCTGAAGTCTGGAGACCAGTGCCAGCTTGTCGGCGGGCTTGACTTCGCCATGAACTTCGTCGATGCCGAGCCTGGCCGCAACCGCCTTGGCGGTGGTCAATCCGTCGCCGGTCGCCATGATCACGCGCAAACCGGACGCCTTCAGTGCCGCCAGTGCTTCGACCGTCGTTGCCTTGATCGGATCGGACACGGCCAGCAAACCCGCAGCCTGGCCGTCGACCGCCAAGAACATCACGCTGGCGCCGCCGGCGCGCAATGATTCGGCCTGCGCCGCCAAGCCCTCAACCGGCACGCCCAACTGCGTCATCAACGCCGTGTTGCCGAGGGCCAGTTTCTTGCCGCCCACGCTGCCGCTCACCCCGATGCCACTGGCCGATTCGAATCCGTCCGCTTTCTGCAGATCCAGCTTTTGCGACTTCGCTGCACGAACGATGGCGTCAGCCAGCGGATGCTCGCTGCCCTGATCGAGACTCGCAGCGAGTCGCAAGACTTCTTCTTCGGTGAAGCCCGGTGCCGCGACCGCTCGCTCGAACGTTGGTTTGCCTTCGGTCAGCGTGCCGGTTTTGTCGACGATGAGCGTGTCGACCTTGCGGAAGTTCTCGATCGCCGCGGCATCCCTGAACAGCACACCCTGCGTCGCGGCTTTGCCGGTCGCCACCATGATCGACATCGGCGTGGCCAACCCCAGCGCGCAGGGGCAGGCGATGATGAGCACGGCGACCGCGTTGATCAGGCCGTAGACCCAGCTCGGTTCCGGCCCGACCAGGCCCCAGACGACGAAGGTCAGGAGCGCGATGCTGATGACGGTCACGACGAAGTAGCGCGCGACCTGGTCCGCCATTCGCTGCATCGGCGCCCGAGACCGCTGCGCCTGCAAAACCATCTGGACGATGCTGGACAGCACGGTCTGCGAGCCGACATGCTCGGAGCGCATCACAAGCGCGCCGTTGGTGTTGAGCGTCGCGCCGATCAGCTTGTCGCCGACTCGCTTCATGATCGGCAACGGTTCGCCGGTGAGCATCGATTCGTCCACGGCGCTTGACCCTTCGATCACCACGCCGTCGACCGGAACCTTCTCGCCGGGCCGCACACGCAGGGTGTCGCCGACATGGACGTGCGTGAGCGGGATGTCTTCTTCAGCGCCAGCGGCGTCGATGCGCCGTGCGGTTTTGGGCGCGAGGCCGAGCAGGGACTTGATGGCGGCAGAGGTCTGGGAGCGCGCCTTGAGTTCGAGTATCTGGCCGAGCAGCGTCAGGGAAATGATGACGGCCGCCGCTTCGAAGTAGACGGCGACGCGGCCCATCGACACGAAGGCCGCCGGAAACACGCCCGGCGCCACCGTGGCCACCACGCTGTATAGGAAAGCCGCCGACGTGCCGAGTCCGATCAGCGTCCACATGTTCGGGCTGCGATTGACGACGGACTGCGCCGCTCGCACGAAGAACGGCCAACCGGCCCACAGCACGATCGGCAGGCTGAGCACGAACTCGACCCAGCTCTGCGTCGCCATCTCGAACCACTGCAGCCGGTGGCCCGCCATGGCCAGCACGGTCACGACGATGGTCAGCGGGAGCGTCCAGACGAATCGACGGGTGAAGTCGACCAGCTCCGGGTTGTCGCCTTCGTCCAGGGTCGGCGTTTCAGGCTCCAGCGTCATGCCGCACTTCGGGCAGTTGCCCGGATGGCTTTGACGAATTTCTGGATGCATCGGGCAGGTGTAGATCGTGTCTCCCCCGACAGCCGTTGGCTCTTGAACAGACGTCGTGGCTTTGCTTGCCGCTTTGCCAATGTCGGTTTCGCCCAGGTACTTGGCAGGATTCAAAGCGAACTTTGCCTTGCAGCCGGCACTGCAGAAATAGACTGGGCTTCCCTCGTACGCCGTCGAGTGCGATGAAGCCGCCGTCACGTCCATGCCGCAGACCGGGTCCTTCAAGGCGCCCGTCAAACCCGCGGCGCCGACTCCAACGCCTCGCGGTTCACCCGCTCCGTGGTGGGTGTCGACAGCGGCCACCGCTCCGGAGTGCTCAGGTTCTAGATCGTTCATCTCTTCTTTCCTCAATGGATCGAGATGCGCGAAATTGCCACCCCGTACTTGGCCGTTACGCCGGAAGCAGGTTTACTTTTGCTTCGCAAGCCAGCGGTCGAACTCGGCGATCTCCTTCTTCTGGGCAGCGATGATCTTCTTGGACATGGCCTTCATTTCAGGCGACTTGCCGTGTGCCAATTCCATCTGCGCCATCTCCACCGCATGCTGGTGGTGCATCTTCATCATCATGGCGAAGTCCTTGTCCGTATCGCCCGTCATCTGCATCTTCTGCATCCCGTCCATGCCGGACATCATGGATTGCTTCATGTCGGCCGACCCTGCACCTGAGTGCTGCATGTGGTCTTTCGACATGGGCGATGCAGCAGGTTCTGGCTGCGCTTGCGCAACACCGACGGAAGAAAGCACGATCGCAGCAGAGAAACAGAGCGACGAAGTGAGTGTGCGAAGAGAATTTTTCATGACGTTGTCCTTGGTGGATGAATTGAATTTCAGTGCGTCATCGCAAGGCATGCGGCAGCGCAGGCGTGGCAGGCTTTGGCGCAAGCCTGGCAATGCGTGGCGGTGTGCTTGGCACACTCGTCCCCGCAGGCTTTGCAGATGTCGGCGCAAAGAGCGCACACAGCCTTTGCGTGGGCGCTGTCGCGTGCCATGACGCCAGCGGCGAGCTGGCAGATGGCAGCGCAATCCGCATCCATCGCGATGCACTTGGCCATCATCTTGACGTCCTCTTCTTTGAGGCAGGCTGCAAAGCAGTTGTTGCACGCGATGGCGCATGCGTTGCATGCCTCGATGCAAGCTGCGTAGGTTTCATGTGACATGGATGTCTCCTTTGATGAAGTTCCGGAAGAACCGGCGGCGGGTGGAATAAAACATCAGCAACTGCGTTGCTCGGAAGCGCCTCAACGGGCTGCTTCGATCTTGGTGACTGTGATCTTTCCGTCGACCTTTTCCGCGAAGAAGCGGACCTTCTCGCCAGACTGGACCTGGTCCAGCACTGCATCGTCCTTGACGCTGAACACCATCGTCATGCCCGGCATGTCGAGATTTTTGAGCGGTCCGTGCTTGATGGTCAGCTTCTTGGCATCCTTGTCGACCTTGCGGATTTCGCCATCGGACATGTCCGACGTCGCAGCGGCCGCAGCTGTTCCTTGCACCGTGGCCTGAGAAGGTGGCGCAGACTGCGCGACCGCCATTCCTGAGAAAAGCATCGCGGCTGCGGATGCAACGAGTGCGAGACGAAGTTTTTTCATTTTGAGTTCCTTCAGCATTAAGTGATTGTTCGAATGAGAGGGTACGCAGCAGCGGGACAACAGACCCAGAAACTGTGATTACTTGCCGACAGCCTTGCCAGCCGCGTTTGAGACGTTCACGGCGCCCTTCATGCCAGCGTCGTAATGACCTGGCTGCAGGCACGCGAAATCGACCTTGCCTGCCTTGGTGAACTGCCAGACGATTTCCCCGCTCTTCCCGGGCGGCAGCGTGAGCATGTTCGCGTCCGCGTGTTCCATCTCCGGGTTCTTCTTCATGACTTCGTAGTGCTCTTTGAGCTCCTTCTCCGTTCCGAGCACGAGTTCGTGCTTGATCTGGCCAGAATTCTTGATGACAAAGCGCACGGTCTCGCCTTGTTTGACGCTGATGTCGGCCGGCGTGAAGCGCATGCTGTCGGCCATGTTCACGTTAATCGTTCGCGTCGACTTGGTAGCCACTCCGGGCTTGCCAATCGCGTCACTGGCATCGTGACCACCGGCGTGGGTACCCGAGGCTGACGCGCTGGCTGCGGCCACAGCGAGCATTGCGGCGAGGGCGGTATTGCGGAAGGCGTGGTTCATGGTTTTCCTTTGAGAGGTTGGGAGGTTCGAGGGGAGTAAAAAAAGTCAGTGGCCAGAATGGCCGTTGACGGGCTTGCGAATCTGAACTTCGATGTTTTTGGCGGGCATGTTCTGAGCGGGCATCGCGGCCGCGCCCGCGCCTCGCTGGCGTGGGGTGTCCGGCAGCGGGCCATCCAGCTCGTAGGCAACGGTGCCTTTGGGATGTTTGAACCAGCCGGGGTTGGCGTAGTCGCCAGCCTTCTGGTTTTTGCGGACCTTGACCATGCTGAACATGCCGCCCATCTCGACCGACCCGAACGGCCCTTCGCCCGTCATCATTCGCGCGGTGTTGTCGGGAATCGGCATTTCCATCTCGGCCATGTCCGCCATGCCGCGCTCGCCCATGACCATGTAGTCAGGCACAAGGTTGGAAATCTGTTTGGCCACGTCCTTGTGGTCCAGGCCGATCATGGTGGGCACGTCATGACCCATCGCATTCATCGTGTGATGGCTCTTGTGGCAATGGAAGGCCCAGTCGCCCTCCTCGTTGGCAAGGAACTCGAACTGTCGCATCTGCCCGACGGCCACGTCCGTTGTCACTTCGGGCCAGCGCGCACTCTTCGGTGTCGGGCCGCCGTCTGTTCCCGTGACTTCGAACTCATGGCCGTGCAGGTGCATCGGGTGGTTCGTCATCGTCAGATTGCCCACGCGGATGCGCACCTTGTCGTTCAGGCGCACGTTGAGCGAATCGATGCCCGGAAAGATCCGGCTGTTCCAGGACCACAGGTTGAAGTCCAGCATCGTCATGATCTTGGGCGTCGCGCTGCCGGGCTCGACGTCGTAGGCGTTGAGTAGGAAGACGAAGTCCCGGTCGACCTTGTCGATCAGCGGATGGTCTGCCTTCGGATGCGTCACCCAGAAGCCCATCATCCCCATCGCCATCTGCGTCATCTCGTCCGCATGCGGGTGGTACATGAAGGTGCCCGGGCGGCGCGCCACGAATTCGTAGACGAAGGTCTTGCCCGGGCGAATCGGCGGCTGGTTCAGGCCCGCGACCCCGTCCATGCCATTGGGCAAACGCTGTCCATGCCAGTGCACGCTCGTATGCTCGGGCAGCTTGTTGGTCACGAAGATCCGCACGCGGTCGCCTTCCACCACTTCGATGGTCGGTCCAGGCGATTGACCGTTGTAGCCCCAGAGGTTCGCCTTGAAGCCAGGTGCCATCTCGCGCACCACAGGTTCGGCCACCAGGTGGAACTCCTTGACGCCGTTGTTCATGCGCCAGGGCAACGTCCAGCCGTTGAGCGTGACCACGGGGTTGTAAGGGCGCCCACTGGATGGCACCAGCGGCGCCATGGTGTCGGGGGTCGTCTGGAACACCGGCTCGGGCAAGGCGGCCATTGCCACCTTGCTCACACTGGCCGCGGCAATGGCGCCGGTGATGGCACCCGCACCGCTCAGAAAATTGCGTCTGTTTGTCATGTCATTCGAATCGGTTGAGTTCAGTGGCCTGCGCCAGCGGAGGCGCCTTCGCCACCTGACATGGCCATGGAGTTGCCCATGGACGTGGGCTTGCCCATCACCGAAGCCGCGAGCGCGGCGTCGGCCAGCCAGAACTGCTGCTGGGCGTTGATCGCGTTGGTCACGCTGGAGATCTGGTCGCGTGCTTCGGCGAGCAGCTCGAAGACGCCGATCAGCATGCCGTTGTAGCGAAGCACGTTTTCGTCGGCCATCGCCTGACGCAGGGGGACGATCTCGTCGCGGTAATGCCGCGCGATGTCGTACGCCGTGCGGTAGGCCGAGTACCCCTCGCGCAGCTGCGAAGAGGCGCCCCGCACGGCGGCGTCGTAGCGGTTGGCCGCGGCCAGCGACTGCGCGTTCAGCGCGTCGCGCTGGGCAGAACCCCAGTCGAAGAGCGGCAGCCGGATGTCGAGCTCAAAGCCGCGTCGTGTGCTTTTGGTGCCCGCTGCGTTATCGAAGACCGTGTCGCGACGCCCACCCACTTCCACGTCGGTGAAAGTCGACAGCAGGTTGAGGCCTTGCGACCGCCCTGCCACGTCGAGCTGGGCGCGGGCAAGTTGGACATCGAGGCGTTGCTCGGTTGCAGTGGCCGCGACGTCCTTCGCCTCGCGAGGTGTTTTTGGCAGATCTGGGAGACGTTCGGGCAAGGCCAACTTGGCGGCTTGTTCGTCGTTCAAGCCCAAGATTCGAATCAGTTCTTCGCGCGCAGCGGTGGTGGCGTGCTGTGCCGACGCGAGTTGCGTCGTCGCGTCCGCGTAGAACACCTGTTGGCGCGCACGCTGGAGCTTGCTGAAGTTGCCGATGAGTTGCATCCGCCGTGCAAGTTCGGCGCTGGCCTGGGCCGACTTGTTGACCTGCTCTGCGTACTGCAGCGACTGCTGGGCAGCAACCGCGCGCACCCAGGCCTGCTTGACCTGCGTGACCTGGTCAACAATGGCACCAGTAAGCTGCACTTTGGCCTGGTTGGCCTGACCCTTCGAGATCGACAAACGCTGCGGCAGCAGGATCAGGTCCACCAGGCCGAAGGACAACAGCCGTCCGAGCTCCAGTTCGCTGTTCAGGCGCATGCGCTCGAAAGTGAAAATCGGATTGGGCAAACGGCTGGTCTGGTTGGCCGCGGCGATGTCGCCCCAGCTCTGGGCAATCAGGGCCTGGACGGACGGGCTGTTGGCCAGTGCGAGCTGCACCGCGTCGCTTTGCGAGAGCGGCTTGGCGAGCAAGTCTTGGGACAGTGCCGCGCGCCGGTCACGTTGCTCCTGGGTCCGGCTGAGTTCGAGCTTGCCGCCGGTGAACATCTGCGCGTTGGTGTTCGTGTCCTTCAGGGCGTCCTCGATGCCGACAGAGGCACAGCCAGCCAGAAACGCGGCCGCGAAGGCGATGGCGGTCAAACGCAAGGCGCGCTTCATGGCTTGTCCTTCTTCTCGGGTGCACCCGACATGCCGGGCATGCCTGGCATGCCTGGCATGGCCATCGAGTGGCCTGGCGGCGAACCCGGTGCCGCATCGGCACTCTTTTGCGGTTCGGCCCCGGCAGTGCCGGAGCCAGCCGTTTCCTTGGCATAGGCCTGCCAGCCTCCGCGGCGGTAGACCGTCTCGTTGGCCTCTTTCCAGGGAATGGGCTTATCGTCAGCAAAGGGCTGATAGCCCTCGAACGCGGACTTGTAGGTCAGAACGGGAGGCGGCGAGTCCGTCGATGCGCTGGAGTCCACCGGCGCGAGCTGTGCCAAGGCGCCAACTGCGTAGAGCGTTGCCGAAGCCGCAATGGCAGCCGCGGGGAAAAAACGGAGAGTTGCCAGCCGACGGGCTGACGATGAATGGAACATGGCGTCCTCGCAAGTTCATGAACGGAGTGCGTCAGTGCTGCCCGAAAAGGGCATGACGCAAGGCGATGCATGTGCGTTCGCGGCTACCCAGTGACGTCAAGTCAGGGGTACACGAACGCTTTAGGCGCGAGGAGGTTTGTCGAGCACGCGTGGCGTCAATGACGCCACTGCAGGAAAAGATTCGGCCAAGGCGGCAGGGGGCAAAGCAGGTGATGCCACCACGGGCGGGTCGCCAATTAGGGCGACGGAGTGGCAGGCACCGCAGGTGCCACACTTGTGGGCCGAATCCGTGTCCAAGGAGGCACCATCGTGATGGTGCGGAGTGGCTTCGACACCCGAGGCCGAACCCACATGTCCACTGTCGTGCGCGTGCGACTTCGGTTTCACGTGTTCGTGCGGCAGGGCTGGCTCTAAAAACGTTGCTGCCGTTGCCGGTGTTTCGCCTGCTGCGCAGAATTGCATGGTCGCGGCTGCATAACCCTGAAACGGCACTGCGAGCATGAGAGCCCAGAGCAGCAGTGAACGAAACAACGACATCTTTGGAATTATGGACGTTGACACTGTGACAAGGTCAAGCGATTTTTTTTTTGGAAGTTAGCTTGCTTAAACCACGGAGCGTCAATGTTCGTGGCGATGGTGCGCGTCCGGCACGTGGGCGTGCTTGTGCTGGAGCGGTGTATGCACATGCCGATGGCTGTGCGAGCCGCTCCCAAAATCGTCATGCACATGGTCGTGATGCCCATCGTCGTGCGTGTGTGCATGCTCATGGTCCAGCGTCCCGTGGCGGTGTTCATGGCCATGCGACTCTTCAAGATGCAGCGCGACCCCAATGAGCATCAACGCACCGCCGGCAAGCATGATCCAGGAGCCGCTGCGGTCGCCGAGTGCGATGGCAAAGGCAGCACCGATGAATGGTGCGCAAGCGAACACCGATCCCGTGCGCGCGGCACCGAAAGCGCGTTGGGCCAATAGATAGAACCGCAGGCTCAACCCGTAGCCGGTCGCACCGACGAGCAGCAAAATAATCGCTGCACTCAAAGTGGGAAGTCGCTCACCGAATGCCCACGCTAGCAAGGCTGTTGCGATTGCGCCGATCACCGCCTTGCCCAGAACTACCTGGCTTGGGTCGCGCTCGGCAAGGGCGCGCGACAGCGTGTTGTCCGTCCCCCAGGCGGCGGTCGCCAAAAACACGGCCAACAGACCCCAAAGCTGGACGCCGCCGCTCAGGCCCTGATCAATCACCAATGCCACTCCTCCGGCGAGTAGCAAAAACATGGCGCCCCAGACCCGCCTTCCCATCATCTCGCGGTACATCAGCCGCGCCAGAACGGCGGTAAAAAAGGCCTCCAGCGTCAGCATCAACGACGCGCTGGCGCCGCTCGTGTGCTGCAGGCCCCACGCGAGCGCGACGGGGCCGATGACGGCACCGAAAGCCGCCATGAGGAACAGGCGCGGAAGATCACTGCGGAGCAAGCGCGCCTCCTTCTGAGCGCGCTGACGCGAAATTGCGCCCACCGCGGCCGCACCGGCGTAGAGCAAGCATGCGGTTGTGAACGCGCCCATGCCCTTGCCGAAATGCTGAACCAATGGTGTGCTGACGCCAAACAGCGCCGCCGCCAGCAGCGCCAGCAACCCGCCTCTGACAGCAGACAGCGCGGCGTTGGTACGGAAATGTTGACCCATACGTGAATTATTTCATCATGAAGCGCACGCCCAGATTCCGGTAGCGATCTCCGCGAAAGTCGCTACAACAGCTCCTCTCCCAAAAATTGCAACAGTATCCAGTTCTTGAAGCGCAGCCACAGGACGCTGCCGGGAACGTCCTCGTGTACGAGATCACTACCGTCCCGAGCTTGCCCAACCCATTGCGTGCGCCGTCCGTCTGGCGAAAGCCGCAGCCGGCAGCTGAGTTCGATGTGCTCAGCGGCAAGCAATTCGTCGGAGTAGCCAAAAAGATTTCGCTGGCTTTGTGAACAGCCACAACTTCCAGCTGAACCGGCGAGCGCCGACAGCTGTGACGTTTAAGGCATCAGGTCTTCAAGCATCAACAGCGCCAGAAAGCCAACGAAAAACATCGATGCGATGAGTGGCGTGTCTGGATGCTCATGGGCTTCGACCAGCAACTCCTCCGTCACGAGGTAAAGCAGGGCAATCAGCGCGAACGCATAGAAAGCGGTCAACGCTGCCGGTGGCAACATGCCTACGGGCCCTCCCAGCAACGCCCCGAGCGGCAACCCCAAACCTATCACCGCTGTCATCCCGACCACTTTCCAACGTGACTTGATCGACTCGGCCAATTCCGAGGACAGCGCCAAACCCAGAAACAGGACCTCCACCGTAAGCGCAATGGTCAGCAGCAGACCTTGGCGGGCACCGGCTGCAAAGCTGATTCCCAGTACCAGGCCATCGATCAGGATGTCAATGCCAGTGACCGCAGCGATGGCGACCGCGCCTCTGGCTCGACTTGCAAACTGCTTGATCGTCAGCATTACAAAGATGCCGACAGCGCCGCCAAACAGGACAGGCCACGCTGCGCCTTCGTGCTTGAGGCCCGGAAGGATCTCGGTGGCGGCTGCAGCGAAAACTACCCCTGCAGCGAAATGCTGCACCGCGCTCTTGAATGCCGCGCTCGGACTTCGCCAGACATTCGCGATTGCGCCCAGGATCATTGCTGCCAGAGGGATGAGGGTAAAACTGAGAGCTTGCATAACTGGTTGAAGAGATGAGAAGGTTGTCGACCCTCATGCTTTTTTTGATCGCCAGCAGGTCGGCACAGTGACGCGTTGGCAGGTCAACGCTGACGCTGCCTTGCCGCCTTTCGTGCCGTCCGCCGTAAGCGTGCCCGCTTGCGGTCGAATCGATCGCCAAGGCGCTGTGAATACGAACGGCGTTGGAAATGGAGCGGGTCCCGGTGTTGCAACCACCAGCGAAACAGGAGGCCTGCCAGCGCCACAACGCAGATAAAGCCGATGTAGATCACCAGTATCGTCAGCGAGATCGATGCCTCTGGGATGTCGCGGTGCACGCTACCTCCAGTGTGGGTGCGGAAGGCCCATGCGATCTCGGCGTGTGGAGGCGCGAGTGCAGAAAGTCGGATCCATCGATGTGTCTTCAGCTGAATCGATGTTCGCCCACGGCTTGCTCGCAAGGCGTCGTCTCCAGTTGCACCGTTGAGTGATGAATGTCGAAGTCCTTTGCCACTGCATCCGACGCGGCGCTCGTCAAACTCTCGAAGTCACCGGTTGCGCTCACGATGTGAACGCTCAGGCTGGGCTTGCCGGTCGTGATGGCCCACACGTGCAAATCGTGGATCGAATCGACCCCAGGTAACCGGAGCAAGGTTTTTTCGATGGCAGCGATGTCGATGCCGTCCGGCACACCCTCCAGAAGGATGTTCATGCTGTCGCGCAGCAGCACCCACGTCCTTGGAAGAACCCAGAACCCGATGCCGACAGCGATTGCCGAGTCGACCCAAGTCCAGCCGGTAAGCCAGATCACGATGGCGCCCAAAATCACACCCAGCGAGCCGAGCATGTCGCTCCAGACTTCCAGATAGGCGCCCTTGACGTTGAGGCTTCCATCTTTTCCCGCCGACAGGAGCTTCATGCTGATTAGGTTCACGACAAGGCCGAGCGAGGCGATCACGAGCATCGGAAGCGAGTCCACCGCCTGCGGCTCGCGAAGGCGTTGCCACGCCTCATAGACGATGTAGATCGCGACACCGAACAGCAGAAGCGCATTGAATGCCGCAGCGAGGATCTCGAAGCGGTGGTACCCAAAGGTGCGCTTCGCATCCACCGCACGCTTGGAGATCTGGATCGCGGACAAAGAGATCGCCAGCGCTGCGGTGTCCGTGAACATGTGGGCAGCGTCGGAGATGAGCGCCAGGCTTCCCGTCACGATTCCACCGATGACTTCCGCCACCATGAAAGATGTTGTCAGGATCAATGCGATCCAGAGCGATCGCTCATGGCCAGCACCGCCTTGGCCTGATGTGTGCGTGTGGGAATGTCCTGAAGCCATTTGCGACCTTTAGGTAAAACGGGTGTGGGTTGGCACAGATTCGTCTGTGCGGTTTTGGCTCGGGACGACCAACTCGAGCGGAGTACCGCAGCGAAAAACGTTGGTGAAGACCATGTCCCCGCGTGCGACAGACGGGTTGTCCTCAACGATGACCACATGCCGATGCCGGAAGCCGGAGGCCCGGTAGGCCAGCACAGCGAACCGGGAAGAGGTGATTTGCTTTGTACTTGCCGTGGCTCTGCAGTCGGTGAGACCGCTGGACGCGATTTCGGTTGCGAAGCCGACCTCCATCACCTCGGCTGTTCTCCAACCGGCTTGATAGTCTCGGACGTCTTCGATGAACGACGTGCATGACGTCAAGCCGAGCAATGCCAGGCAGCTCAGTGCAGTCGTCGCAAGGAATCTCCCGGTCCGGAGCGCGGCGCCATGTCCAGGCGAATGAACTTGACTTCCGTCATCTTGCTGTGCAGTCCGGCCCCGGCTCAACAGCATGGCCGAAGCCAGCGCACTGGCAATGGCCAGCGTCTTGTTCTGCATCGAATTCTCCTAGCGTTAAAACAAACGGCTGAAGGGGAATCGACGAATTCGTATCGGGAATTTAAGTATGGAACGAGCTCGCCGATCAGCTGGAGAACTGTCGAGCAGGGCGTTCGAGCGCGGGAGGAACGGGAGAACGATAGCTCGGTGGACCGGATTCGTGCGGTCTGACCGAGCGCAGAACGATCATCGGCGACTCTACGCTTGCACTTTGCTGGGCCAAGCTGGCGTGACAACCGACGCAGTTGTCATCAGCGTCAACAATCTGCTTGAGTTTGGCGCCCTGCGTCTTGTCGCCCGCGTGCACTTTCGTATGGTGTTCGTGATGTCCGAAATGCGGCGCGCCGGCGCCAGCCTCGTGTCCGCAGTAGACCGACGCGGCGCTCCAGGCAAACTGGAAAGGGACGATCAGAAGAAGCATCACGAACAGGCACCGACGCAGCGTCGGCAGATCGCCGGCACCTCGAAGGTTGTTCATGAATTCAGACATCTGAAGGGCAAAAATTGAAGTGCTGGAAGCCGGGCGGATTGTGACGTTATTCGGCCTTTTCGGTGTCGCACCGCCGCGCAAAAGCAGGTGCCGCCGACCAGCGGTGTGGAGCGACACGTGAACATACCCGATGCCCGGTCTTCGCCGCATTACAAGCAGGTAATCTGGCACCCCGCCGATGGTAAACGAGCGCCCCCCTTCCCGGTTGGCGCCGAACATGTGTCCAAGCGTTCCGGACATGACAGAAATGTAATCGGAGTGCACGGCCCCCGAAGTAGGATCAAACGATGCATCTACTGGTTATCGAGGACGAGCTCAAGCTGGGGGACTACTTGCGCAAAGGCCTGATCGAAAGTGGCTTCAATGTCGATCTGGCGCGCGACGGAAACGAAGGTTTGGCCATGGCCCTCACCGGAAATTACGACGTGATCGTGCTCGACGTGATGCTGCCGGGAATCGACGGCTTCAAGATTCTGGAGTTGGTTCGAAAATCGGCTGCAACACCCGTCTTGATGCTGACTGCGCGCGACGAGGTTGCCGATCGGGTTAAAGGTCTGGAGGCCGGTGCTGACGATTATCTGGCCAAGCCATTTGCTTTTACCGAATTGCTCGCACGCGTTCGCGCACTGCTGCGTCGAGGATCGTTGCAGGAGTCCACACGATTCACCCTTGCGGATCTGCAGTTGGACCTAACAACCCGCAGAGCCAACCGGGGCGGTAAACGGCTTGATCTCACAGCGAAGGAATTCGCTTTGCTCTCCCTGCTGCTGCGGCGCCAAGGGCAGGTCCTGTCGCGCGCCGTGCTGGCCGACCAGGTGTGGGGCATGAACTTCGACAGCGAGACAAACGTGGTGGAGGTGGCTGTGCGACGCCTTCGCGCGAAGATCGATGACCCCTTCAATGAAAAGTTGCTTCACACAGTTCGAGGCATGGGCTATGTGCTGGAGCAGCGGGACGACGACCCGTTGTGAGCGCAAGTTCGATTCAGCGATCGTTGTCTCGATGGTTCGCCATTCAGACATTGGTGGGCTTGAGCATCGCGTGCACGGGCATCTACGGTGTCACGCGTTGGAGCTTTCAGCTCAAGCAGTCCGAAGAGTTTGAGCGGCACAGCGAACTCGTTCGGCACGTGGTAGACGAAACTCGCGCCCCTCCAAACCTCAACGCGCTGCGCCACAAACTCGACGACTATTTCCAGACTCATCCGGACATCGCTGTAAGTCTATGGGTGGGCAGTGAGCAGGTTTACCAGTCGCATCGTGTGGTGCCGCAGGGTCACTGGATTTCGCAGTCGCTTGTCCCGGATAGCCTGTCATTCGACGACAAGCCCGTCAGGCTGGAATTGACATTGGATTCAAGCAGCGACGACTTGCTGCTGCGCCGTCTTGCGTGGACGCTGATTGCGGCTGCGGCTCTGGGCTCGCTGGTCGTGGCGTACACCGGCTTTCTCGTCGTGCGGCATGGCCTGAAGCCCCTCAAGATGCTGGCTGCGCAGACCGCAGCGGCCGGCCCAAACAAGCCCGGCACGCGCATCGATTCCGCGTCGTATTCGACCGAGATTCAACCCTGGATCGAGCAGTTCAACGCGTTGCTCGAACGCGTGGAAAGCGCTTATGCACAACTCGAAGCCTTCAACGCAGACGTGGCCCATGAACTGCGAACGCCGCTGGCCAACATGATCGCGCAGGTCGAGATCGAACTTAGCCAGGTCCGGGCGGTCAGCACCTTGCGTGACGCATTGGCCTCACAGCTGGAAGAGGCACGCAGGCTGTCTGCGATCGTCACGGACATGCTCTTTCTTTCCAAGGCCGATCGAGGAGCGCAAGCCAGACGCGCCGGCCCCGTCAGCATGGCAGAGCAGGTCGCGGCCGTGGGCGAGTTTCATGAAGCAGAACTCGAGCAGTCGGAACTGTCGCTCAGGGTAGATGGCGATGCTGAGTTGCAGGTGGACACAGGGCTGCTTCGGCGCGCTGTTTCTAATCTGTTGAGCAACGCGATTCGGTACGCAGAACCCCGTAGCTTGATCTGCGCCGTCATTCAACGCGATGGGCAAATGGTGAGCGTCACGGTCGTCAACCGGGGCGACCCGATCCACGCTGCAGCGCTGCCTCACCTGTTCGAACGTTTCTATCGTGCAGACCGGTCTCGAAGCGGCTCTGCCAGCCATCACGGTCTGGGTTTGACCATCGTCGCGGCGATCGCGCGGATGCATGGCGGAGAAACCTTTGCGGAATCCGGCGGCGGCGTGACCCGCATCGGCTTTTCGCTTGCCGATGCTGATCCTCCACAAAACGCCTGAACGCAAAGATGCATAGTTCGGGAAGCGCGTGTCTTTTACTTCGCGTTTGCCAGGATGGGTGGCCACGGTGCGCCGCGGCTCACCGAACTCCATGCTGGGTTCTTCATTGCCACTTGCAATTCGGCATTGACCTGATCACGGGTCTTGGGCTCGGCCGACCTGGTCACAGGCCATGGCGCACCGCGACTCATGGCGGTGTTCCAGGAAGGATGCTTCGTGGCCTGGTCGAACTCTGCGACGACCTGATCGCGGCTGCGGGTGCTCGCATGCTCCGGGTGGTATGTAACGCCCGCCTCGGTCGGCGCAGGGTGGTACGGGCCGGCGGCGAAGACGGTGGCCGGTGCGAGGATGGCTGCCGCCAGCGCGCTGACAGTTGCAACGGATCGAAGAGTGCGAATGGACATTTTGGCTCCTGATGGTTAGACACCCCGATCGACCGATCAGGGTGTAAGCCCACTCTAGAAACACAAGCCGACAGATGCCCCCCGTGGCAATTACGAGTGCGTCATCTGGCTGTCATAAACCGATCGATCAAAGTAAGAACACCGCGCATTGAGCTGACCCAAGGCGCGGTGTCGTGGACGAGTGACTCCTGCTGCAGTTGCAGCAGGTTCCGGCGATTTTCAGAAATGTCAGCGGGCCACAGTGCCTCGCACTGCGGGCGCTTGCGACGTCTGAGCATCCTGGCTTGCGCCGCGGAGGTTCGCGTAAGCACGAGCGGCTTGCAGATACGCGGGCCGTGAGCGGTCAGCACCGGCTTCGCCGTATTGCACCGAAGCCAGGCCCGACTTGATCCAGTTCATCGTATCGGCTTGCACTACGGCGCGCGAACTCTGACCGAACTGAGCGACGGGACGCGGATCGCCTTCGGCGTAACCGGCAGAAGGTGCGGTCACGATCCAGGCACGCGTGCTGGTTGCAACAACATCGCGCGTTGTGCTCGACGTCAATGCAACCGGCCGCGGATCGCCCTCGCCGTAGTTGCCGGCCATGGCCGGAGCCGCTGCGGCGGCGAGAAAGATGGAAAGAAAGGTCAGACGGAAAGAAGACACCTGCATGGGGAAAGTCCTTGAAGTTGAAAAGTTGTCGTTCACCGATTTGTCGGCGGCATGAACAACTTTAAAAAGTCAGACCGGCAGGTGCCCCACCGAGACATTACTGTTTCGTCATGAAGCCGCCATTTTTTCAGTCTGGCGAGGTTGTCGAAAACCGCCGTGTGCAAGTCGATAAAGCAGTGGCAGGACTAGCAAGGTGAGCACGGTTGAAGACAAGATGCCGCCGATCACAACGGTCGCAAGCGGCCGCTGCACCTCTGCGCCTGTGCCGACTGCGATCGCCATTGGAACGAAGCCGAGCGACGCTACCAAGGCGGTCATCAGCACAGGCCGAAGTCGCGTCAGCGCGCCCTCGCGAATGGCCTCATCGAGCGGCATACCGTCCTCACGCAGGTTGCGGATGTACGAGATCATCACGAGCCCATTGAGCACCGCCACACCCGACAAGGCGATGAAGCCCACGCCAGCGGAGATCGACAGCGGAATGTCGCGCAGCCACAGAGCGACAACGCCACCCGTCAAGGCGAACGGCACGCCGGTGAAGACCAGCAGGCCGTCCTTCGCATTGCCGAACATCACGAAGAGCAAGGTGAAGACCAGCAGCAACGCCACCGGCACCACGATCTGCAAGCGCTTGCTCGCCGACTGCAGTTGCTCGAAGGTGCCGCCCCACTGGGTCCAGTAGCCGGACGGTACTTTCACCTGTTCGGCGATCTTCTGCTGCGCCTCGGTGACAAAGCTGCCGATGTCGCGGCCCCGCACGTTGGCGGTGACGACGACGCGGCGTTTGCCGTCTTCGCGGCTAATTTGGTTGGGGCCAGGTGCCGACACGATGGTAGCTACGTCGCCCAGGCGCACGAAGCTCCGAGGCGCCCCGTTGTCGCCCGGAGGCAGACGCACCGGCAGCCGCTTGATCGCTTCGATGTCGCCACGGATGGCGTCCGGCAGTCGCACCAGGATGTCGAACCGGCGGTCGCCTTCGAACACGGCGCCGGCCTCCTGTCCGCCGAGAGCAGCAGACACGCTGTCCTGGATGTCCGCCACGTTCAGACCGAGCCTTGACGTCTTGTCACGGTCGATCTGAAGCGTCAACATCGGCAGGCCGGTGGTCTGTTCGACCTTGACGTCTGCCGCGCCCGCGATGCCTTCGAGCACCTTCGAGATGCGTTCAGCACTCTCGTTCATCTCGTCCATGCCGTCGCCGAACACCTTGACCGCCACATCGCTTCGTACGCCCGAAATCAGCTCGTTGAAGCGCATCTGGATCGGCTGAGTGAACTCATAGTTGTTGCCCGGCACCTTGCCCACCGCCTCTTGCATGGCCGAGACCAGGTCCGCTTTGCTGCGGCCGGGGTCAGGCCACTGGTCGCGTGGCTTCAGCATCACGAAGTTATCGGCGACATTGGGGGGCATGGGGTCGGTCGCGATTTCCGCCGTACCCAGCTTGGCAAAGATGGTGTCAACCTCCGGAAACTGCTTCACCACCTGTTCCAGCTGCGTCTGCATGCCAATGGCCTGCGTCAGACTGGTGCCGGGGATTCGAAGCGCATGCAGCGCGATGTCGCCTTCGTCCAGACTCGGGATGAACTCGCTTCCCATGCGCGTCGCAAGCAAACCCGACAAAACAATGGAGGCAGCAGCGATGGTCAGCACCAAAGGCTTGCGCGCCATGACCCAATCGAAGGCCGGCGCGTAACCGCGCTTGGCCCACAGCATCAAGCGGCTCTCCTTTTCGCTGACATTGCCCGTGATGAACAGCGCCACCGCGGCAGGCACGAAAGTGATCGACAGAATCATCGCGCCGAGCAAGGCGATGACCACGGTAAATGCCATCGGGTGGAACATCTTTCCCTCGACGCCGGTGAGCGCGAAGATCGGCAGGTACACCACCATGATGATGAGTTGGCCGAACATCAACGCGCGACGCGATTCTTTCGACGCGGCAAACACCTCCTGGAAGCGCTCGTTGCGGGTTAGTGTGCGTCCAAGCTTCGACTGCGCATGCGCCAATCGCCGGATGCAGTTCTCGACGATGACCACCGCACCGTCGATGATGATCCCGAAATCCAGCGCGCCCAAGCTCATCAGATTCGCGCTCACCTTGTTGGTCACCATGCCGGTGAAGGTGAACAGCATCGCCAATGGAATCACCGCCGCGGTGATGACAGCTGCACGGATGTTGCCAAGGAAAAGGAACAGGATCACGATAACCAGCAGCGCGCCTTCGATCAGGTTCTTCTGCACTGTCGCGATGGCCTTCTCGACCAGCACGGTGCGGTCGTACACGGTCTTGGCAATCACGCCTTTGGGCAGGCTCTTGTTGATGGCCTGCAATCGCTTGTCGACCGCGGTCGAGACGTCGCGGCTGTTCTCGCCGATCAACATGAAGACGGTGCCGAGCACGACCTCCTTGCCGTTCTCGGTCGCCGCACCGGTGCGCAGTTCCTTGCCGAGCCCGACCTCTGCCACATCGCGGATGCGCACCGGCACGCCCTTGACGTTGGCGATGACGACATTGGCGATGTCTTCCAGGCTTCCGACCTGTCCCGGTGCGCGGATCAGGTATTGCTCGCCGCGGCGCTCGATGTAACCCGCACCGACGTTGGCGTTGTTGCGCTCCAGCGCCGTCACAAGGTCGGAGATCGCAAGACCATGGGCGACGAGCCGATCGGGCAGCGGCGCGACCTGGAACTCCTTGGCATAGCCGCCGATGGTGTTGATCTCGGTCACGCCGGGCACCGTGCGCAGCTGCGGTTTGATCACCCAATCCTGGATCTCGCGCAGGTCCATCGGCGTGTAGACGCTGCCGTCGGGCTTGCGAGCGCCGGGTTCGCTTTCGACGGTCCACATGTAGATCTCGCCGAGGCCGGTCGCGATCGGGCCGAGGCTGGGGGTGAGCCCACCCGGCAGCTTGCCGCGCGCTTCCTGGATGCGTTCGCCCACGAGCTGGCGCGCGAAGTAGATGTCTGTGCCTTCCTTGAAGATCACTGTCACCTGCGACAGGCCGTAGCGCGAGATCGAACGGGTCTGCTCCAGCTTGGGCAAGCCGGCCATGGCGGTCTCGATCGGGAAGGTGACGCGCTGCTCGGCTTCCAGCGGCGAGTAGCCAGGTGCCTCGGTGTTGATCTGCACCTGCACGTTGGTGATGTCGGGCACGGCGTCGATCGGCAGCTTCTGGTAGCTGAAGACGCCGAGGCCGACCATCCCGAGGATGGCCAGCATGACGAGCCATCGCTGATCGATGGCGAAGCGGATGATGCGTTCGAACATGGTGTGTGAATGCCTCAGACGGCGGCGTCGGCGCGTTCGCCCGTGCGAATGCGCACGACATCGATGAGTTCGGTCACGCCGACAATGCCGTCACCGGTGTTGCCGGTTCGGGCGGCACGGACGATGGCCTCGACGATCCCTGGCGCATCTGTAGCGGCGCAGAAGACGATCAATGTGAGCTGCCGGTGCGAGTCGGGTTTCCATTCGTCGTTGGCAAAGCTGTGCTCATGGCCGTGCCCACGCGGATGGCCGAAGGCGGGGAACACGGTGAAGCCGGGCAAATGAGGCAGCGCGTGCAGCGCGGCCTCTACGGCATCGAGACGATGGGGGCGAATGATCGCGGTGATCTGTTTCATGTTTCGCTCCCGGTTCAGTGGTCGTGGCTCGCGCCGGCCTTGCCCAGCTCGGCCTTGACGACGAAGCTGTTGGTTTGCGCATAGCGCTCGCCGGCCTTCAAACCTGCACGCACCTCGACGCGCTTGCCGTCACTGCGGCCCAGTTCGAGCGGCCGCGCTTCGAGCGCCGTGCCGTAGCGGCCAAACACCACTTTCCAGTCGCGCAGGTCCTGCACGGCATCTGCTGAAACCGAAACAGGTACTTCCTTTTCTTCGATCAGCACCTCGATGGACACGGGCAAGCCCGGTCGCCAGATGCCCTTTGGATTGGCCAGCACAATGCGCGCCATCGCGTTGCGCGTCTGCTCTCCGACCAGCGCGCTGATGTAGTTGATCTTTGCGTTCGCTTCCGCATCGAAGGCGTTGGCCTTGACCACGACCGGCAATCCGCTGACGACACTGCCCAGATCCTGTGGCGGAACCGGCGCCTCGACCCATACCGACGACAGGTCGGACACGGTGAATACAGCGCTGTCTTCCTTGACCGTTTCGCCCAGCGAGAGTCGCTTTTCGGTGACCACGCCGTCGATCGGGGAGCGCAGTTCATAGCGGGTCAGATTTCCGCCCACTGGGGCGCCGCCGAGGGTGGCGAGCTTGTTCTGCGCGCTTTGCACAGCGATGCTCGCTTCCTCCATCGTCGAGCGAGCTTGCAGCATGTCCTGCTGGGCAGAAATCTTTTGTTCCCAGAGTTGGCGTTCGCGTTCGTAGGTCGTGCGGGCGAGGGACAGGCGACGTTGTGCTGCGAGCAGCTCGGCACGCTGGTCAGACAGCCCTTGGCTGCTCAACACAGCAAGCACCTGGCCTTTGCGGACGGTGTCCCCCGCACTCGCATTGACCTGTTCGACCAAGCCCGCCAGGCGCGGAACCACCTGCACGGTGCGGTCGGCGTTGTACTTGACTTCGCCCAGCAAACGCAGTGTGGTGCCGATCATGGCGGGACCTGCGGTGCCGAGTTCGACGCCGGCCGATTTCAATTGCGCATCGGTCAGGTTCACGCGAGCTTCGATCTGCTCGTAGGCCATCTCATGCGTCTTGCCAGCATGAACAGCCTTCACGTTTACCTTGAATGAATGCGGCTCTCTGACGACAGCATCGCCGAGCAAGAAGTCGCCTTCCTTCTTGAATGTGATGGGTTGTGGTGCTTGCCCAAGCCGTTCGAGTGAGAGCTGGATCTGACTTTGTGCAACGTCCAGCGGCTTTCCATCCAGGTAGGTGTAGAGCCTGAACTGTGGCTCGACGCCGGTTTCGAAGATGGTTACTTCGACGGCGTAGCTGCCATCTTTGAGCAACTTTCCACCGTGCGGACCCTTGGTAGGCTCCTTGGCGCCTTCCTCCGCGTGCTCGTCTTTCTTTTCGTCTTTGTGCTCGCCGGTTTCGGCTGACTCGGCGTGGCCGTGTTCGTCCGCACCGGCTGCGGCTTTCTTGTCGCGAAGGATGAGTGCGCCAAGAACGAGGGCGACGATGACCACCGCGAGGATGGCGAGCCACTGTTTTGTAGGCAAGTTTTTGGTCATGGTATTTGCTCGGCGATTCATTGGGTGCCCGACATCGTGTCGATGCCGAGTATTCGATTCAGGTCAGCAGCAGCGCGCTGCGCTTCGGCCAGTGCACGCAGGTACTGGGTACGCGCTGCGAGCAGCGTTCTCTGCGCATCGAGCGCTTCGAGAAAGCTGAACTTGCCCAGCTCGAACCCAATGGTGGCCGCATCGAAGGCACTCTGCGCACCGGGAAGCACCTCGGCGGCCAACGAGGTCGCCTCGTTGCGCGAGGTGGCCAGCCGCTCGCGCGCCTGGATCGCTTCGCTCTCTACCTGCAGTTGCGCAACGGCCAGCTCGTCGCGGGCTTTGTCTTCACGCCTGAGCGCTTCGAGCACGTTGCCCTGATTGCGATCGAAGAGCGGCAATGGAATCGTCAGGCCGATCACAGCCTGATTGCGACCGATCTCCTGGTCGCGCTTGGCGCCGAGGCTGACAGTGACATCGCCGAAGCGGCGCGATTTTTCGACCTCGCTCAGCGCTTTGCGGCGTTCGACCTCAAGCTGCGCGCGCCGGACGCTGGGCGCGAGCTCAAAATTGCTGCGAAGCACTTCTTCGCTCGGCACGACAGGCAGATCTGCAAGGCTTCCCTGCAGCACAAAGTTGCCGAGCGGTTGACCCATGGCAGCGCTGAGCCGAGCACGTGCGCCACCCTGTTCGCCGCGCACCTGGGCCAACTCGATCCGAATGCCTGCCTCTGCCACGCGCGCTTTGGTTTCTTCGACGGGCGAGACCTTGCCTGCCAGCACTCTCTTGGAGGCGGCATCTGATGAGCGCTGTGAGAGAGACAATGACGTCTCGGCAACACGGACACGCTCCTGAATGGCCAGTAAATCGAAGAATGCGGTGATCACCGCCGCGCGCACGGCATGCTGCCGTGAATTCAGATCCGACCTTGCAGCGTCCAACGCACGGTCTGCTGCGGCGATGCGCGCGTCGCGCTTGCCCCACAGCTCGATTGGCTGATTGATTTGTACGGTGGTCGTGCGTGTTTCACGCCGGGTGTCTTCCTGAAGGAACGACAGCTCGGGATTTGGCCGCGTGCCGGCTTGCAGTCGCGCGCCATCGACGGCATCGATTTCCGAACTGGCCGCCGCAAGCTCCGGATTTCGAGCCAACGCGATGCCAACGGCTTGACGCAGCGTCAGCGTGAGCGAGCTCGCACTGCTTGCTGCGGCAGGAAGAGTGGGAGGGATAGGTGCTGTGCTTTGGGCCGAGGCCGCACGCGCCACAAGAAATACAGCTGCCGCGAGCGGCAACACAAACCTGCGCATCGAATTCTCCAATGATCACTGTGTGAAAGGGAATTCGACGAAGTCCGCTGTGCGCGGAACCCTTGCTACGAAGAGTCGGGAACGCGCATGGAGCTCAACCTCGCCGAATGGACATCGGCGAGTTCCCTCGGCGGGCGCTCGAGTGCGGCAATGGACGCGCTGGGGTAGGGATCGGATCCTTGGATCAGTACGTCGGCACCATCGTTGGCAACGGCAACCAGGGCCGGTATGTGCGGGAGCGGAGAAACACTGAGAAAGTGATGGTGGTCTGCGTTCGAAAGATCGTTCTGATCGGTGCTGGGTCCGGCGTCAGCAGTGATTTCGTCATGGTGCTGTTCGTGGTGGCCGAAGTGCGCACTCCCGGCGATCGCTTCCTCATGCATGCAAGCGCTGGCCGCAGCGTTCCAAGCAGTCTGGAACGACAGCATCAACATCAGGACGACGAGCAGAACGCGAGACATGCTAGGGAGTTTATCAATCGGTACGCCGTAGCGTCGGTGGTGGCGATGATAAGAAGCCGAGATCGCACGCCAACGTTCAAGAACATTACAAGTTTGTCATCTTCGTTCGCAGAGCTGTTCTGGCGGTTCTAATGGCCAATGGCTCCGGCGGCAGCAGCGCTTGGAGGTTGAAGACCTGCGGAGATGTAAGACCTTGGTAACAGCGTCAGTGCGTCAAGAGCGGCAGATTTGGTGGTCGCTTTCATTTCTAGCGTGGAACGTTTCGCTGCTGTCGACCATGGGCTCGCTGTTTTTTGGTGAGGTCATGGGGCTGACACCTTGCGTGCTGTGCTGGTATCAGCGAATCGCAATGTTCCCGATCGTGCTTGTTCTCGGCATGGGTCTCCTGCTACCGGATTGCCGCAGCGCTCTCTATGCCCTGTGCCTGGCCTGCGCGGGCTGGATGGCGGCGCTCTACCACTGCCTGCTTTACTGGGGGGTGATCCCCTCGAATCTCGCGCCGTGCGGCAAAAGCACTTCCTGCAGCGAGGGCCAGCTCGCACTTGCGGGTTGGCCGTCCATTCCACTTCTCTCGCTCGTCGCGTTCACGCTGATCGTTGCTTTTCTGACCGCCGCAGTAAGGAAATCTCCAAAGTGAAACGATTTGTCTGGGTGATTGGTACAGCGGCGCTTGCCGCAGGTGCCTTCGTCGCCGCCGCGATCATCTTCAGTGGAAAAAAACAAGTGGAGGCGGTTGACCTCGCGAGCAAGAATACGGAGGCGCTGATTCGCGCGCATGCGCCGGTCTATGGCAACGCGACCGCCAAAGTGACGATCGTTGAATTCTTCGATCCAGCATGCGAGACGTGTCGGGCGTTTTACCCTTTCGTGAAATCGATGGTGACTTCAAGCTTCGGCCAAGTGAATCTGGTGGTGCGCTACGCGCCATTCCACCAGGGCTCAGACCAAGCCGTCAAGATTCTGGAAGCGGCGCGCGTTCAGGACAAATACTGGCAGGCCATGGAAGCGGTGCTTGCCTCTCAACCGACCTGGGCGTCGCACCACGCGCCTCAGCCCGATTTGATCTGGACGCACCTAGAGGCGACGGGCCTCGACATCCCGAAGGCCAAAGCGGACATGAACGATCCGCGCTTGAACACACTCCTTTCACAAGATCTGAAGGATGCAGAAACGCTGGGCGTTACGCGTACACCCGGATTCTTCGTCAACGGCAGGCCGCTCCTTGATTTCGGTGCGGATCAACTGAAAACCTTGGTCGATCAGGAAGTTAGAAGGGCTTACGGGAGAGGGTGAGTCTGTGCGTGTCATCGATTCGCATGAGCTTTTCCCCGCATTGCTGCTGTTGCCGACATACTGGACACCAAGGCAAGAAGTGCCGCTTGCTCGCGGGCGGGTTCAAACAGCGGGGCGCGCAACGCGCACTGCGCAGCAAGACGATCAAGCATCGCCGGCTCGTCACGGCAGCGTTCCAGCAAAACGGAAAGGGCTTCGGAATCACCCGGCGCGAAGTAGCCGCCGTAGTCCGACCCCAGCATGCCGACATTTCCGGCGATCCGACTGGCGAGCACGGGCGTTCCGCTGCATACCGCCTCCATCACCACGTGGGCGCCGCCTTCTATCATGCTCGGGTGCACTAGCACATGGGCTGACTGGATGCGGCGGCGCGCGGCGGCATGCGGCAGCGGTCCAAGCCAGCGATAGGCCGGGCATGCCCGCTGCACCGATTGCGCCTCGATACTCCACTCCGGCTCGAGCGCGGCGCCGATGTGGTCCAGCAAGATGTCCGGGCGACCCAGGAGTCGATGGGCCGCGGCGAAGTACGTTTGTGGCGCTTTCTCGGCCCGCAAATGGCCCACCATCACCGCGCGCAGATGCCGGGTTGGCGTGCGGACCGAGGCCAGCGAGCGGGTCGACTGGAAGCAGGCCGTGGCTTTGGCGCGGTATGGCGCCGGCAGGTCGTCCACTGCGCACTCATGCAGCACCACCAGCCGATCGGCCAGCGCCAGCGAACGCTGGGCGCCTGCATCGAACTGGATGTCCCGGTACAGGTCGGTACCGGTCAGCACCACCGCCAGAGGCCGGCGCGGTTGAGCGGCACACCAGCGCTCGATCGAGTCCACCGACCGTCGCGCGTGAAGCGCGACCATGACGTCGGCTGGCGTGCCGTCCCAGTGATCGACCAGCGCAATCCGATAATGTTTGCGCAACATTTTTGACCATCGCAAAGCGGTTTGCCAGTTGCCGTTATTGGCACTGGCCAGCGCGGGCGTCACGATGCAAAGCGAAGGGCGAACCATGAACGAGGTTATACCGGTGCGCAACATGCGCAACCCGTGCGACACCAAGACATCCAAGCGCGCAGAGGCGATGCGCAAGGCTGGACCGGCCGAACTCGAGGCGGCACTAACCCGAGGCCGCACCCAACTGTTGAGCTTGTTCGACGGCTTTGAAAGGGGGCTCGGGCTGGATGGCATTCGCATTGCACAGGAGACTGAGGTGAACCTGCCGCTCTGGGAGTTGGGGCACATCGGCTGGTTCGAAGAGTTCTGGTTGTCGCGCAATACAGAGCGCCGCGGCGGGTCCGCTTGCGACCCTTTCGCACTCCGAAGCACCTCGGTGATTCGGCGCGCCGATGCCCTCTACGACTCATCGAACGTCGCGCATGGCCTGCGCTGGCAACTTGCTCTGCCCGACCCTGCGGCGACAAAGAACTATCTTGCAGAAGTGCGTGAGGCCACGCTGGCGTTGCTGCGCGATGGCGGCACCAGTGACGCGGATCTGTATTTTTTTCGCCTCATGCTGTTCCACGAATACATGCACCGGGAAGCTTGGCATTTCATGGCGCAACACCTTGGAATTGACCTCGGTCCTGCGATGACTGGCCGAGCGCCGCGCTCGGCTGGAGCCACAGGCTCATGGGACGTTCCGGGCGGGGTGCGACGCGTTGGTGGCGACGACGCCGGCTTCGCTTTTGATAACGAAATGTGCGCCGCCAACATCAAAATGCCTGCGTTCAGCATCGATCGCGCGCCGGTGAGTTGGGGCGCCTTCCTCGCCTTTGTCGACGGCGGCGGCTACGCCGACGACGCGATTTGGACACAAGCCGGTCGGGATTGGCGGCGGCACAACGGCGTAGCGCATCCGCGACACCTGCGACGCGGGCCCGGTGGATGGGAGCGCTCTCAATTCGGCCAGTGGGTGCCGATCGATCCGTCGGCACCTGCTGTGCAACTCACGGCCCACGAGGCCGAAGCATGGTGCCGCTGGGCTGGCCGCCGCCTGCCGACCGAAGCCGAATGGGAGACCGCTGCGCGCCTAGCCATCGAGCAAAGCGAGGCCTTCGAATGGGGTGAGGTATGGGAGTGGACTGCAAGTCAGTTCGCACCGTATCCGGGATTCATCCCGCACCCGTACCGTGACTACTCGCAGCCATGGTTTGACGGCCGGCCCGTGCTACGTGAAGGATCCTTCGCCACCGTGCAGCACATGAAGCATCCGAGCTATCGCAACTTCTTTCCCGCTGACCGCAGCGATGTATTCGCGGGGTTTCGCAGTTGCGCCGGACACTAAGTCATCGCAAACCGAGCAATCCGCATGTGGTCGTTTCTCACCATCAATGCACACGAGGCCTAGTTCAAGGTGCCTTGAATGCAGCCGTAACTGGTCATCACCGTTCCAGTTGTCTTGCCCTCAAGCGGCTCTGACCGTTCGGCCGTCGGCTGGCCGTTTAATGCGCTCCGCCGGATCGACCATCGGCTTCATTAGCCGCAATCCGTTGGCCACCACCAGCAGCGTCGCGCCCATGTCGGCGAACACCGCCATCCACATCGTGGCCGTGCCAAAGAGCGCGAGCACCATGAAAACGGCCTTGATACCGAGCGCCAGCGAAATGTTCTGCAACAGCACCGTGTGCGTCTTGCGCGACAGACGAATCGTCTCGGGGATACGGCGCAGGTCATCGTTCATGACCACCACGTCCGCGGCTTCCATGGCGATGTCGGTGCCCATCGCGCCCATTGCGAAGCCGATGTCGGCCTGAGCTAGCGCCGGCGCGTCGTTGATGCCGTCGCCTGTCATCGCTGTGGCGCCAAAGCGTTTTTGCAGCGCCTTGATTTCGGTCAGCTTGTCTTCGGGCAACAGGTTGCCCTGCGACTCGTCGATGCCGGCTTCGGCGGCGATGGTCTTGGCCGTCGCGGTGTTGTCGCCGGTCAGCATGATGGGCGTCACGCCGAGTGCCTTGAGTTCGGCGATGGCCTGGCGCGACGATTCCTTGATGGTGTCCGCCACGGCGAAGAGCGCGATGACGCCGCCCTCATCGGCCAGCAACGTGACCGTGCGGCCTTGCTGCTCGTGCGTTGCGAGACGGGCGGCGATGTCGGCGTTGCTGTGGTTGCGTTCCTGCATCAGGCGGTGGTTGCCGAGTACATGATCGCGACCGTCGATCGTGCCTTGCGTGCCGCGGCCGGGCAGCGCGGTGAAGCCTTCCACGTTTTGGTTGGGTAGTCCGAGCCCTTGCGCGATCGCCTTGGACACCGGATGGTCCGAGCGCTCCGCCAGGCTCATCGCAATACGACCAACTTTCTCCTTGTCGGCGTCGGAGCGAAGCACCATCCAGTCAACCAGCTTCGGCTTGCCTTCGGTGATCGTGCCGGTCTTGTCGAGCGCGATTGCCTTGAGGTTGCGTGCCTCTTCTAGGTAGGTTCCGCCCTTGATCAGGATGCCTCGGCGCGCGCCTGCTGCCAGTGCGCTCACCACGGTCACCGGGGTGGAGATCACCAGCGCGCACGGGCAGGCGACGACCAGCAACACCAGCGCCTTGTAGATGGCTTCGAGCCAGGTGGCGTCCGTCAACCAAGGCATCAACACGGCGACGGCCAGTGCAAGCACGAAAACCGATGGCGTGTAGATTGCAGCGAAGCGATCGACGAAGCGCTGCGTCGGCGCACGCGTGCCTTGCGCTTCTTCGACGGCGTGGATGATGCGTGCCAGCGTCGTGTTGGTGGCGATGCCGGTCACACGAAACTGGAGTTCGGACGTCTCGTTGATCGTGCCGGCATAAACCGGGTCGCCGACGCCGCGGTCGACCGGCAGGCTCTCACCTGTGACGGGCGCCTGGTTCACCGCGCTGCGGCCTTCGGTGACGACACCATCGAGCGGCACGCGTTCGCCCGGCTTGATGCGCACGATAGCGTCGAGCGCCACGCCGGCCGAGGGCACGGTCTTCCAACTGCGGTCCGCCTGCTGCACGTCGGCTTCTTCGGGCGCGAGCGCGACCAAGCCCTTGATGGCGTTGCGGGCGCGGTCGGCGGCACGCGCTTCGATCAACTCGGCGATGGCGTAGAGCGCCATGACCATCGCGGCCTCGGGCCACTGGCCGATGACGAAGGCGCCAGTGACTGCCACGCTCATGAGCGCGTTGATGTTCAGCCGGCCGCGGATGAGCGCTTTGATGCCCTTGGTGTAAGTCTCAACACCCGAAAGCCAGATTGCAATCGCTGCGATTGCAAGTCCGACGTACTTCATGCCAGATGCATCGCCAGCAAAATAATGCAGGGCTTCTGCGCCAATGGCGAACACGAGCGCAGCTGCGAGGCGAAGCACGCCAGTGCCCCCCTCATGGCTCGAATGGTCGTGGCCGTCATCATCGGCATGGGGCGTTGACTGATCTTTCGATTCGGCCAAAACTGGCGAGGGCTCGTAGCCTGCGGCCTTGATGGCCTTGACCGCAAGCGGGATCACGTCGGCGGGCGCATTGATTGCCACCGTCCTCGCGCCAAGCTGAAAATTCAAGCTCTTGATGCCTGCAACCTTGTCGAGCGCACGCCTGATGTCGCTTTCTTCAACAGCGCAATCCATGGCGGGAATGCGGAAGACGGTGGCGCCTGCGGCGGTGGTGTCCGACCTCGTGGATGCAGCCGGGGAGGCGGAAGCGCAACAGGCGTCGGCTACGCAGCAGTCGGCGGCAAGCGGCTTGATTTCAGGCATTGTGGTTTTTGTCATTGCCCCTATTGGAAACCCTCTAGTGGGTTTAGAGTCAAGCATCACTTTCAGGACGCATCCATGAAGATTGGTGAACTCGCACAAGCAACAGGCACGCCTGCTGAAACCATCCGCTTCTACGAAAAAGAGGGGTTGCTAGCAGAGCCCAAGCGAACCGAAGGCAACTATCGGATTTATGGGCAGGAGCACCTGGAGCGCTTGGCTTTCATTCGTCACTGCCGCTTTCTGGACATGGCTTTGGACGAGATTCGCGCACTACTGAAGTTCAAGCAATCGCCTCAAGAAAATTGTGCGGGGGTGAACGATCTTCTGGATGCCCACATTGGTCATGTAGCACATCGCATCCGCGAACTGCGCGCCCTGGAAAAGCAGCTCAAATCGCTCCGTGATCAATGCGCCATTGCAGACGCAGCAGGGGAATGTGGGATTCTCAAAGAGCTTTCGAGCGAAGTTCTTCTGCCCACATTCAGGCGGTCGGCCAGGAAACACGTGCATGGAACGCACTGACGTTGAGTCGTGCATCGCGCTGTGCTTGGCCGCGCCAAGGCGGTGGCGGGCCTGCGGTTGGTCTACGTTTCCATGCCATGGGACAGCAAACTTCGTCCCTGACGAATTTAGATGGGGAGGGGTTGCCGTGACCTCAAGCCAGGCTACGTGCCGTCGGTAGTCGCTTTGCTCCTGCGCTCCGCGGCTTGATGACTGAGACTTACCGACTGCTTTCAAGAATTTGCTTGAGCGTTGAACCGCACCAAAATTTTGTCTTTTGACTGAAAGCCTCTGGAGCCATGAATCAGCCGACTTCAGCCGCGTGGAATGAGCCTTCTCAACTTGGAAGCTTCCTTGCGCGCTTTCAATACATGTTCCCGCTCGTGGGGTCGGACAGGCGGCGAGCGTACGTGTTTTTTCGCGGATGGATGCCCACATTCGCGCAGATGTGCGAGCAGATCGAAATCAAACTCGGCGATGACAAGCGGGACTTCGGTTGGGCAAGGATTCGCGAGAAGTTCGGTGCGCCGAGCCTTTCTTACCAGATGTGCGGTCATGCGCGGCACGTGATACACGCGCATCGGCCAGATGAAGTCACTCGGATAATTTGTGCGCCGGCCGATTCGTTTGATTCTTCCGCAGTGGAGATTCAAGAAGTCGTGCTGCGTGGAGAAGTGGCACTCCGACGATCATGCATCGTGTGCGGGGCGCCTTCGATCATTACAAATGCCTGTGGGCCTTGGGCATCCCTTTGCGTCGAGCATAGGACAGGAGCGTTCCTCGAAGGACTTATAGGAAGCTCTGTGTGGACGATGGCGGAGCTTCGAGAAGAGCCGATTGGTTAGGCTGTTAATGCTCGTCAGCGCTTCACCGGGCAGTGCCGACTTCAGCGAGCCGGAAAATCATGCGACGTTCACATGATGCTTAATCTCACCATCCCTTGCTCGCCGCCCCTTGTTCCATACTGCCGTTGTCGCACAACGAAGGCGCGGAATCGAATACCTGAGATTTCAACAATCACAGACGCCGACGGGCGCGCGCTTTGCCTTGTTTCATCCTCGTGGGCAACCACCCCGTAGTCGTTGTGAATCACGAGTTCGGCAACCGCAATGCTGTCGAAGTCTTGCGCCGAGATTGTGAGGGTCTCGGTTTCGCTGTCGTACCACTCAGCGAACACAAAATCGGGCACCAGGCTACCGGTGTGTTTGTATCGACGTTGCAGCTTCTTGGGTGTGGTAACGGTCATCTTCTTTGCTTGCTTACACTCCAAGTCCCGACCGCCGAGCACTGATTCGGTCGCGGTGTTCGTCTGCATGCGCGGTGCAGAGGCACAGAAACCATCCGCCGTGCTTTTCAATGGTGGCCGGACTTCCACAGAGCATGCAAGCGGTTTCCGTTGCCAACTCTGCCTGGTCGAGCAAGGTCTGAATTCGCTGTAGCTCTTCACTGCCCAGAGATTCCGAGTCGTAGTAGTACCTCGCACTTCCGTACTTTTCCTTAATTTGTGAAAAGTGAAAACGACGCTTGTTCTCCCCCAAAATCGCGTCGATCTCTGCACACGCTTGCGCAAGGAATTGCGTCCACCCGTCATACATGTCCAAGCCAATGTTGGGGCCTGCGAACATGTACCGGTACTTGACCTTGAGCTGGTCAGATGTCACGTTATCTTTCACCGATTAGTTTTGTCGACGTCGTCGGGAGCAGTGGCGAGACTGGCCCCACCGGAAAGGTTTGAAGACTAGCGGTAGGTACTGGCTCGTCAATCGAGCCGGCGGGGTTTGTCATGGTCGTCTGCGATCCAGCCGCTTACAGGCACGTCTTCCATCGCGGTTGCTGCATTGATCTCCTGTGGCGTCGGGTAGTGACGGAGGATTCGCGTCGCAAGAATCCGGAGCTTTTCTGGGACTGGCCCGCCCCACTGCTCAATGTCTTTGCTCTCAGAGCGAATGGTACGCAGAGCTTCACCTGCCCATTCGAGCGCACGACGTCTTTCGTAGGGGAGAGTCATAGGTTTGTCCTCTTTGATTTTTCATTGCCCCATCGCTTCGAAGTGTTGTTGACGCGTTCTCACCCGAGCTGTGCATCGATTGACGGCGCACTCCAAAGCGGAATCAACACAATTGAACTTGGCAGTCGTTCTGACCAACTGTCGAAAAGTTCCAGATCGTCGCTGAACACTAGGTCGACGGAATCGGAACCTGGAGCGGAGCGATGCGCAACGGTCCGTGCAGTCCGCAGCGACCAGCTCAAAGGTCCCGAAGGCACGAGAACTTGCAGTGCGACCAGTTTCGGAACATTCCGGGCTAGCAGAAAGCGACTGAGCTCATCCTTGCTGCAAAGAAATGCGCCGGTTTCGTCGGCGCCGACTAGACCGTTCGGAGACCAAGTGCAGAGGAACACCGGCTCCTTGACGCCAATGTGTGAGATCGAGAACTGAAGCTGCTCGCCTTCGGCGACGGTGGCTCTGGATGATGGCGTCGAGAACATAGAGTTGGATCGACGCAAGTTGCGGTACAGGGCAAAGTGCTTGTACAGCAAACTTAGAGGCGTCGACCCGCCATTGTGACTTAAACGCGGCTGACGTAAAAGCAGCAAGCCAACAGACTCGGCTGTGTGGCTGTCGACGATCTCCCTCATGTTTCCGCCAAGTCAGCACGCGCGCTGTTGGCGGTCAACCTAGTGCACCTTAGGCAGAAAAGGCAGTGGTCTCAGGAAGCTCTCGCCCACGAGTCGGGACTGCATCGAACCTTCATCGCTCACGTTGAGCGGGAAAGTCGGAACATTTCTTTGGACAACCTCGAGAAACTTGCCGTTGCGTTAGGGGTGCACGTTGCGCGGCTTTTGAAGGATTGACGAGCGAGTCGCCTGTGGATCCCTGCGCAAGGGCATCCTGCATCGAAAGATGAAGTCCGATCAGGGGATGCGAGAAGCTGGTCGTTCATCGGTTCCACGTCGGCACCATTGCCGAGATCGCTGATGCTTGGTGACATCGTCACCGAAGCCGTTCGCCCACGAGGACAGTCTGGATGTTTGGAACACCCATCGCTGTCTTGGGCATCAGTCACGCTCTGAAAGTGGGAGAGCGCTGGCCGTGATGGCAACGCACCCATACAACGCGACGAGTGAGCCGGACGAACCCGGTACGGTCCCGCTGGATGACCTCCAAAATTGAACTACAGCTTCGCGTAGCAGCTCCGGGCAGGTGTTCAAAGTGGCCGGCGCAGCTAGGCTTTGTTTGGAATCGGTCCGTGGAACCGAATCATCGGAGCATTGCGGCCCATCGTTTGTTCTCACACAGAGTTGACGAAAGCAAACGTAACTTTTGCGACAGATTCAAGTTAATGTCGGCGATTTTGACGAATGACGCCGCTTTATATTGACCCGTGAAAAGTTAATAAGGCGAAATTGTGATCTTCGAGAACGGAATCTTCACGATGGCCCCGCAACCACAGGGCTGGACAAGCCGGATTTGGGTAATCTTTCGAAAAACGGTGACCCGCACGCTCGCAGCACATCGATAAACCTAAACGGGTTTTGATTAAATCCGTTTCGATCTAGGAATTACACCTCCCGTTGTTACAGGTTGACTGTGGAACACTGCCGCAACGTCAACATCGGTGACAAGATTTCAGCAAAGACGAACTGCTGAAATGACCAACACCTACCTTGAAACTCAGATCAAGCGCATCAGTGATCCGTGCATCGATGCGACTGCTCGCCATGCTGTTCGTCGCGTATACCTAGTTGATCGAGAAACTGGTCTCCCTTGTGAGCTCGAGCAAAACTACATCGATGTCGTACTCGGGACTAAGGCAGTTGGTACGCAAGACAAAGCTGGAGACGAACTTGCTGTTTTCAGACAATGGCGCCTTATTCAGAGTCTCAAAGACAAAGGCTGGAAAGACAGTCTGCAACGCGCGCTCCAATCAGAGCCACCCATGTCATCAAGTGAGATTGATGATTTCGCAAACTCGTGCAGTTTCGAGACAGGCTTTTTCTCAAAGACGGTAGAAGCACTGAAAAATCGGATGCCACTGGACACTTATTCACCTCATGAGACAGTAAGTGCGGCTTGTTTAAACGGCCGAATTCGTACGGCAATGAGGTTTTTGATGCACCTCCTCAATCATGGTCGCAAACCCGCCAATGTTCAGGATCTGCATTTCTACGCCTACATGTCGGAACTTAAAAGATCACTAGAGACTGAAATGCAAAACAAGCTTGTTCCAGTCCCCAAACATTCGGAAGTTCTCTCGCTCAATTCCATTGAGGTTCAGGCAATGGAGCTGTTGCTTGACAAGCACCCATTGTTCACAAAATCTGTAAGCGCTCAACGAGATGCTCTCATCATAAGAACTCTAAGAGAAACGTCGTTTCGTGCCGGTGAGTTATTAAAAATAAAAACTGAACAGGTTTGCGAGCCTTCAGAGTTGCTTCCATCCCCGTACATTACGACGATCCGAGATCCGCAATCTGCTGAAGACTGCCGAAAATACGAACCAGCTGTTAAGACCCGCAATGGAGACGTACCAATCAGCAACGAACTTTTCAAGGATCTGCAAAATTATATTCTTGGGCCCAGGCGTAATGCCGTTGAGCTTCGCACTGACGGCGTCGAAACCGCTTATCTCTTCGTCAATCACGAAGGCAATCCTGAACACATTGGAAAGGAAACATCTCAGCGCAACATCAATCGTGTTGTTAAAAAACTCACTGTGGAGTCCGCAATAAGATCTACAGTACACCCCCATTCATTGCGGCACACGGGTCTAACCGAACTCGCTGATGGCGCACAGGAGCGAGGTCGCGACGGTGCGGAAATTGAGCAGTTGGTGACGGACATGGGTCGCTTCACGCCTGGCTCACCGCAGGTGGCGCATTACACCGGTAGACACGTAAGAACCCAGACAGCGAAATTCAAGAGAATGCGGGAAGATGAAATTCGTGGAAAAAAAACCTAGACGGACTCTTCCCGCTGATGCCGTTCAGCTCTTTTTTCGTTCTGCAGACGATTTTCCAACGGCATTTTTGTACCGCTCTTTTGTTTGCCCGGTTCAAATAAAGCCGATCGAGCATACAACTTCCATACCAGTCAACCTTGATTGCATGAAAATTGATGGCGACGGTGGAACTGTAAATATTAGGCTGAATCGCTTCCGAATCTTTTTAACCTCGAAAACATTCGAGAGTTTTTCGTATGTGATGATTACAGCTTTGGATCGCCGACACAAATCCTCGGTAGTCTCTAGATGGGAAAAAGAGGCTCATCTATTTCTCCGTCTTTGTTGCGAAGCGCTCGGGGGGACAAAAATTGAAACAATCACTCTAGGAATGTACCTTTGGTATACAGAAGCCTGTAACCCATCGCAAGTTGGGCTGATAAGGACGTTTCTTCTTTTCTGGTGCAAACAAAATGTTGAAGGACTGCACCGAGGGCTTGTTAGGCACTTGGGCTCAGCCTCCCCGCCGAAACGTCCATCCACGCAGCAAATTCAAAATCAGAAGCCTGACGAACGGCCACTGACGATTGCTCAATCTCGGCAAATCTCCGAACGCATCGGTGAGCTTTACGCTGCAAAGGAATTTAGTGCCCAAGACCAACTTTTGTGGACGCTGATCTCAGCAGAAGGACTAAGGCCGTCGCAGCTTGCTCTTTTGCGCGTCAAGCACTTCGAGATCATTCGCGACGAAAATGGCGAAATACTTGAGGTTTTAATACATGTGCCGGCAGTAAAGCAAAAAGGCACCCCGGCACTCAGTTATCTAATAACGGAAACGCTTGCATCGAGAGCGTGGGTCCCTTTGATGGAGCATCTCAACTTCGCATCTACTGTAGCCGACCGCAAGTTGCTTCCCGAGGACAGAATTTTTTGCGTAACGAAGGATTTTTTTGGTAATTACGTAATTAGCAAAAGTCCGTTAAGAATTAATTTAATTGTTGGCGAAACAAGAGTAAAAATTACCAGGGGGATTCCAGATCTGGAGGATGTGATCCTTTTTTGTCGGCGGTTCAAGCACACGAAGCTGACTCATTTAGGTCTCTTAGGAGCACCCTTATCAGTTCTGCAACGATGTGCTTATCAAACGTCTTCAGGGTCAGTCAAAAGGTACGTTAATGTCTCCAAGGATGTCCAGCGAAGTTTCGAGACGAAAATGGCCAACTCACACAATGCGCTTGTCAGGTTTTTTAAGGGGCAAATCGTTGACCGAGCGGAGGCTACTCATCCCGACGAAGAACACCTCATCGGAGCACCAGGCCTCTCCGACGAAGACTTGGGCGCATGCGCCGTTCAGCCTTGCAAGGGTCTGATGAATGTCGGCTGTTACGGCTGCTACAAGTTCGAAGCTTTCGCCGATGGACCACACCAAGAAGCGCTAGACCACCTTGAAAGCCTAAGACTCGACCGCGCTGCACTACATCTCGACGAAGCGGTCGTAACCCGCGACGATCACCTGATCGAGGCAGTCAAGCAAGTCATCGCAGACATCGGAGGGCAGCACCTTGGCCAAGTGCAAATTTGATGACTTCGTCGAGCGGTACGAACCAGGTGGGCGAGAGGGCATCAACAGCGAACATGCGCCTGCCTACTGGCGTCAGTCCCCTTATTTTGCGGCAGCAGACAAATACGTGCCCTTAGGTCAAGTGACGGCCCGTGTTTGGTTTATCAAGTTTGAGGCAAATTACTATACCAATTTATCATTGAGCGAAAACATTCAAAATCGCGAATCTGAAGATGGGACTCACTGCATTGGAGACGGGAAATTTCTTCATTTTGGCAAAGCGCTGCTTAATGTGTTGTGTTTTCGAAAGTCGCATCGTCGCACTCTCCCTAAAGAAATTGTCACCGCGCTATCGCTTCTCGAAAAGGCTCTTCGCATTCAACATTTTAACAATGATCCTGCCTTATTAAATAATCTGACATTCGCTATAGCAACTTCGCTACTCCAACAATCACGGTACACCCTGCAGAAGCAGTACGACATCGGAAAAGAGCTGGAATTGATCGCCGGAATGATGCAAGGCGGATACAGCTCAAAGTCGTTCAGATACCCTTACGACGGCTTTAACTTGCTTTCCGCTCGATTCGAGTACAAATCGCCCATAGTTTCTCCCCCGCGACTAAACGATCTACGAATCGCCCAAAACCAGCGCATGGACATTCCACCAGTAGGTACCCTATCGGACGAGGTGGTCGCATGCGTTGGCTTAGCTTATCAACTCGCCTTCGCTGACGAACAGGCAGGAGATTTAGTTCGCTTTATCGCCGCCTCCATCGCGTTGGGGTTTACCGCCGCATCAATGCGCAGCATAGAACTCGCGCTACTACGGAGGGACTGTGTCTATCGCAACGACACAGACGAATCAAGGTTAAGACTGTCTCGTCCAAAAATTGACGAAGATCAAGATCTTAAGATTCCAGACATTCTCGTCGAATTGACCGAGCAGTGTCACTTGAGAGTTTTTAAGCTGACGAAAGAGACACATGAAGCCTTTTCGTTTTATTGTTCGCACTTCCACGATTTTAAAGACATTGACCGGCTTTTTATACCGGAGAAACTAAGAAAAACGTTCGCACAGCCTTTTATCACTTTTGAATGTGCTCGCGCAGCCTTAAACCTTCACGATGCCGCGTATCTCGATCAGATCCCAGGTGTACTAAGAGGAATTTCTATACACAAATTTGTGGATGAGCCGGGTGATTTGAGCGAATACTCCACTGATTACGTTGGTCAGCCTACTGTGCGAATTGAAACAGCAGTTGAGTTCTGCAGGAGTGCTGGATTAGTCGTTGCGCTTCCATTTGGAATCGACATGCGAAAGCGCATCACGCCAGGAGCGCTAGAGCGCATGATGGGGACAAGGTCGAAGACAAAGAAGACGGTTTTGAAGAAAATCTTTCAATCTGGAGCTTCCGTTCGCGCCTGGTTTAAGACTGCAGATGTGCTTGAATGTTTGTTAAATGACTTCAAGCTCAGCAACTTCCCGCATTGGCCGTACGCTTCAAAAGAGCGAGATCTCAAACTCTGCGATGCACTGATGGTGTTCTATGAGAGCGCGAATTCGAAAAATGTGGATCCGAAGAGAAAGCAGTCGCTTTGGTGGAAGCCTATGCTTTTTACGCCCGACATGATGGCGCGCTGGCTTCGGCCCACTGGTCAAGGACCAGCCATGCTGTTCAAGGCCCTAGACGTCAGTTTGCTTAATGGCGCATACCCCACCTTTTCTGTGGAGGACGCCCGCAAATGGCATCAGACGGAGGGGCTCTTGGCCGGCGTTCCGCTCATCTTTCTGGACCAGATTTCTGGGCGAAGCAGTGGCCGCCAGAGTGACTACTACGACGATCGGTCCAGGCATGAAAAGCTTAAGGGCCTGATCGACGCTTTGCGTAGCGTTAAAGCTCTTCACGTAGTCGGACCAGCGGCGGCAATCGCTGAAAGACGGATCCCCATTGTTGATCGACGGGATTTCCTTTTTCGCACCGCGTCCCCAAAGCACATGACAGAACTCGGCGGGTGCAAATCTGATTGGTCAATTAATCCTTGCGAACAACTAGGTGACTGCCTTCGCTGCGGAGGTCAAGTATGGATAAAGGGAGACGCTATCAAACTCACAAGAATAGCAAACATTAAAGCCATGTCGGAAGAAATCATTTCGACTGGAAAAATGAAGCTTACAAAAAATCCTCGCCGGACAACAATTGCGAATCAAATCACTCACGCGCAAGAGACGCTTGATCGAGCCAACGAGATTTTTGCGTTTGAGGAAGATCCCACGGCGCCTAAAGGTGCTTTAATGACTTTTAAGAATGCAAGCACTTCAATGAGCGTCAGTGATCGCAGCGCTTACATCCGAGCGCAAGGATAGTAGGTAAGGCTAAATGGGCCAATCAAAAATTAAGGCTTCAGAAGCGGCAAGATTTGCGGCGCTTGCGAAAACATGGCCACCTGAGAAACAATTTAGCTGGGAATCGCTCCGTGCAGCATTCGCTTTCAGCGAGAACTTGCCAATAGAAAAAGTTTGGTCTCGCCAAGCACTTACAAAGCATGGAGTTATAAAATCAGCTTTTGATTCAACTGCAGCAAAAACAATTAATGCAGGTTTTACGGATCAGACGAGAACCGAAGATCAGTACACCAGACTGAAGCAGGAATTCAAAGAATTAGAAGAGAAATACCATGCGTTAATGCATCGCCATCGGCAGTTAGCTCACAACGTAAGCTTATTAACTCAGGGCAAGGAACTGCTTTTGACGCCAATTCCGTCGAACGTTCAAAGTCAAACACACTATGCGACAAGAGCAAAACCAAAGCGAAATTCGCCTTTTTAGTCGAGTGCCACTACACGCTGAAAAGCAGAAATAGACTCATCGAAATCAAAAAGTATGTCGCCTTGGCTGACTGCATCAAATTGATCGAAGTTCTGAAAATCGAAAAGCTTTCGATCCATCAAATGAGAAGGCACCACATTCGTCAATGCAGTAAACATACTACGAATTCTCTGAGGATTCTCAATCTCCCAGCTTTTTAGCAGTTCTTTCATCGCTTGTCGCTGCAGATTGGGCTGAGATCCGCAAAGAGTGCACGGGATGATTGGGTACATCTTTGCATTCGCGTGACGCTTAATGTCTTTCTCTTTGCAATAAGCAAGAGGTCGGATGACTACATTTCTGCCATCATCAGACTTCAATTTTGGCGGCATTGTTTTTAAAGAACCGCCGAAAAATAGATTCAGCAGGAGTGTCTCTAAAATGTCATCTCGATGATGGCCTAGCGCGATCTTGGTAGCCCCCAGTTCCACAGCGGTGTTGTACAGGATTCCCCGCCGCAATCGAGAACAGAGTGAGCATGTCGTTTTTCCAGGAGCAACTTTTTGTTTGACAATGCTATAGGTGTCCTGTTCTACGATTCGGAAGTCGACTCCAATGCTCGAAAAATAGTTAGGTAAAACTTCCTCCGGAAAGCCTGGCTGCTTCTGATCAAGATTGACCGCCACGATCGAAAAGTGAATTGGAGCTTTCCGCTGTAGATGTAGAAGAGCGTCAAGCATCGTGTAGCTGTCGGCCCCACCCGACATGCACGCCATTACGACGTCGCCTTCCGAAATCATCGAGAAGTCATGTACCGCCTTCCCCGCGAGCTTGTAGATTTTGTTCTGCACAGCGATCGCTGAACGGGATGGGCCGTCCGCAGCCTGAGTAGGATGTGGGCAGGGAGTTGAGCCTGGTTCGGCCGCATGCGGCACCTGTGGGAAAGTCGTGACGTTGTCCATGCCCTTATTTTCTACCAACCCACCTCGGAGGAGCTGCCAACTTGGCACTGTGGCCTGCTGTGCCCGGATGAGCCGTAAACATTCGCGTCCCGTTGGTCGTAAAGATTGCGGGCCGAACTCGCACCGTGCTGCCATAGGACTGCGCAGCAAACTCCGTGATGTTTACAAAGACAGTGTTCTAAGAAGCAAAGACAGCTACGGCATGCTCGACATCTTGCTCAAGCTGCGCGAGCGGGCACCGATCCATTTCGACATCGTCGCCGTCAACCTCGACCAGAAGCAGCCCGGCTTTCCGGAAGACGTGCTGCCCGGTTATCTGTCGGCGCTGGGCGTGCCCTTTCACATCGAGGAGCAGGACACCTACTCGATCGTCAAGCGCGTGATCCCCGAAGGCAAGACCACCTGCGGCCTGTGCAGCCGGCTGCGTCGCGGCATCCTCTATCGGGTGGCCGACGAACTCGGGGCGACGAAAGTAGCGCTCGGACATCACCGCGACGACATGCTGCAGACCTTCTTTCTCAACATGTTCTTCGCGGCGAGGCTGAAGTCGATGCCGCCGAAGCTGGTGAGCGACGACGGGCGGCACGTGGTGATCCGCCCCATGGCCTACGTGGCCGAAAAAGACCTTTCGCGCTGGGCGGAGCATCGCGGCTTTCCGATCATTCCGTGCACGCTGTGCGGCAGCCAGGACAACCTGCAACGCAAGCAGGTGGGCGAAATGCTGCGCGAATGGGAGCGCAAGCACCCAGGACGGGTCGAGAACATGTTCAGCGCCATGCAGAACATCGTCCCGTCGCACCTGCTCGACCGGAAGGCTTTCGACTTCGAGGGACTTCAAGCCACCGGCGAAGCCGACCCGAATGGCGACACCGCCTTCGATTCGCCCAGTTTCGCAGCGCCTTCGCGCATGAGCATCGTGCGTGCCTGAGAGTCCGAAGAGGCGCGCAAGCCAGAAGCTGGCGCTTGCGCCCGCGTCCTAGAATCGTCCGCCATGGAGAGTACCCGGGTCATCGCCGTGCGCCACGGCGAAACCGCATGGAACGTCGGCACCCGCATCCAGGGGCAACTCGACATTCCTCTCAACGACGTCGGCCTCTGGCAGGCGCGGCGCGCGGCGATTGCGCTCGAGGACGAGCCCATTGCCGCCATCTACGCCAGCGATCTGTCCCGCGCCTGGCAAACGGCCGAGGCCATCGCCGGCCCACACCGGCTCGGCGTGATCGCGGAGCCCGGCCTGCGCGAACGTGCTTTCGGCCGCTTCGAGGGCATGACCTTTTCCGAAATCGACGCCACGCTGCCGGAGGAGTCCCGGCTCTGGCGCACCCGCGACCCCGACTTCGCTCCTGCCGGCGGCGAATCGCTCGTCGTGTTTCGCGACCGCGTCATCCGCATGGCCGCCGGCATCGCGGCGCGCCATCCTGGCGAACTGGTCGGACTGGTGGCGCATGGCGGCGTGATGGACGTGCTGTACCGCGCGGCAACGGGCCAGGGTCTGCAGGCGCCACGCACCTGGGCGCTCGGCAATGCGGCCATCAATCGACTCCTTTGGACTCCCCAGGGGTTCGCTCTCGTGGGATGGGCCGACGACCGGCACCTGAGCGGCGATCCGCTCGACGAAGCATTTGCCTGACCTGCGGTCGGGGTTGCGTCTGCGACGCAACCAACAAATAGAACTTTTCTATCAAACTTGTCTGATTTCAGGCAAGTTTCTGTCAGGCTTTTGTATTCAAATTGTAAAAAGCTAGGCAGAATCATTTCAAGCGTCTGTTTCGTCAAGCCGTCAATCGCAACGAAATGCGTTTTCATGTTGCAAGCAGCCGAAAGACATAGGCCGCAGACCCCCCTCACTTTTGACCTGTAGCGGGACAAATGCACAAAAGGCAGCATTGGAGCGGGGCACAACTGAATGCTTTGTGATTAAAGTAAGACGACAGATACACATGTTGCGAAAAAACGAAACACGGACCCACAGAGGGCATTTCAAAACGTAACCGAAGGCGGCGCTCACTGACTGCGAAAGCAACGACCGATGAAAGCATTCACCACCACGCCCTCGACCGAGACGACAGCACTGTCGCTGTCGGATCTCTTCGTGTCTCGCCCTGCTCATTCGGCAGAGACGTCAGGCGGGGTCTTCAGCTTCGAGGTCGACGCCGCTTTCGCGGAAGCGATGTCCCACCGCACTCAGGAGCACCTCTGGCTGCCGGATGCACACCTCGCAGCCGCCTGGCTGCTTCTCCAGTCGCGTTGGCTCGGCACCTCGACCGTTACTTTGAACGAGACGCTCGCCCCCGAGTCCGGCACCGAGCGCGAGGCTGAGACACGCGGTCTGGGCTGCTCTGCGGCCGACGCTGCGCAAGACTGGGTGGAGCGAGTCGACCAAGCCCGTCGCAACGCGACCTCGTCCGCGCCCTCCGCGTCGGACGCTCCATTCGCACGGTGGGTGCGCGAGGGCGCGCCCGTCGCGTCGTCGAATCCGCCGGCCCTGCAGATCGTTTTCGACACGTCGATGTCGCAATTGCGGCTGGTCGCCGGCCCAGCCCTGGCCGATCCGAGCCTCCTCGAGGTGATCCTCCGTGCGATCGCCGACACCGCGGCCGACCTCTTGGCGCGGCCCGGCGAACGGCTCGACCAGATCCGCAGCCTGACTTCCGACGACCGCCAGCGCCAATTGGCCGAATGGAATGCCGCCCCCACGGCCTACGACCGCACGCTGACCGTTCATGGCGTGTTCGCCGAAATGGCAGCACGCCAAGGCACTCGCCCCGCCCTGGTCGGCGAACACGAAACACTGAGCTACGAAGAACTGGCCCGCCGCAGTGAACTCGTCGCGCGCCGCCTGCAATCGGCGGGCATTCGCGCAGGCGACAAGGTCGGCACACTCCTCGACCGATCCAGCGCCGCGGTGGAAGTGCTACTGGGCATCTTGAAGGCCGGCGCCACCTATGTGCCGGTGCAGCCCGATTTCCCGGCCGAGCGCATCGCGTTCATGCTGGCCGACGCAGGCGTGTCGCTGGTGGTCACCCAGGCGGCGCATCGCCAGACGGTGCCTGCTGCGCTGCCCATGCTGCAGATCGACGACCACACCCAGCTTGCAGACAGCCTCGCGCCGCTCGCGGCCGCCCCGACCGACGGTGAGTCGATCGCCTATGTGATGTACACGTCCGGCTCGACCGGCACGCCCAAGGGCATCGAAATCTGCCACCGCTCGATCCTGCGGCTGGTGACGCATCCCAACTTCGTCGACCTCCAGCCCGGCGACGCCATGCTGCACGCGGCGCCCCTGGGCTTCGACGCATCGACTCTCGAAATCTGGGGCCCGCTGCTGAACGGCGGCATCTGCGTCGTTCACGACGAAGCCGTGCCGACCGGCCCCGGCCTCGCACGGACCATCGCCCAGCACTCGATCAAGACCGCCTGGCTCACCGCCGGCCTGTTCAACGCAGTGGTCGACGACGACCCCGCCCTGTTGGGCGGACTGAAGCAATTGCTCATCGGCGGCGAAGCGCTGTCGGTGCCGCACGTGCGGCGTGCGCTCGCCGCATTCCCGGCGCTGTCGCTCATCAACGGCTACGGCCCCACCGAGTGCACCACCTTCGCGGCCACGCACCCGATCCCGCACGACCTGCCTGCAGACGCGCGCTCGGTGCCGATCGGCCGGCCCATCAACGACACCGTCCTGCGTGTGCTGAGCCCGACGATGGAACTGCTGCCCGCCGGCCTGGTGGGCGAGCTGTGCATCGGCGGCCGCGGCCTGGCGCGCGGCTATGTACAGCGCCCCGATCTGAGCGCCGAGCGCTTCGTGCAAGACCCCTTCGGCGACGCCGAGGCGCGGCTCTACCGCACGGGCGACCATGCGCGCTGGCTCCCGGACGGCAGCATCGAATACGTCGGTCGCATCGACGGGCAGGTCAAGATCCGCGGGCACCGCATCGAGACCGGCGAAATCGAAAGCGCGCTGCTGGCGCATCCCGGCATCAAGTCCTGCGCCGTGGTGGCGCGCCCCGACGCAACGGGTCGGCTGCGGCTCATCGCTTACCTGGTCGCCCAGGCCGGCGAACTGCCGTGGTCCGAGCTGCGCGAGCATCTGGCCGCTCGCCTGCCCGAGGCCATGCTGCCGGCTGCCCAGGTCTGGCTGGCCCAGCTGCCGGTGACGACCAACGGCAAGCTCGACCGTCGCGCCCTGCCCGACCCGACCCGCCAGCGCCCCGACCTGGCGCAACCTTTCGAAGAGCCGCGCACCGACACCGAGCGCCGCGTGGCCGCCGCGTTTGCGCGCGCCATCGACATCGACCGGGTGGGACGCAACGACAACTTCTTCGACCTGGGCGGCGACTCGCTGCTGGTCCTGCGCGTGCTGCGCGAGCTGCAGGAGGGAAGCGAGCGGCGCCTGTCCACCAACCTGCTGTTTCGCCATCCGACGCCGGCCGCAGTAGCGCTCGCACTGGACGGGTCAGACCGCCCGGCCCACGTGGCCGCCGCGCCGCTCGCAAGGTCCGCATCGAACCCCGGCGCCGACATGGAGCCGGTCGCGCTGATCGCCATGGCTGGCCGTTTTCCCGGCGCAGCGGATGTCGAAGGCTTCTGGAACAACCTCCTGGCAGGCCGCGAGTCCATCACCTTCTTCGACGACGAGTCGCTCGACGCGGGTGTGAGCGCTGCCCTGCGCGCCGATCCGCTCTACGTGCGGGCACGCGGCGTGATCGACGACGTCGACCGCTTCGACTCCGCTTTCTTCGGCATCAATCCGAAGGAAGCCGAGTTGATGGACCCGCAGCAGCGTCTCTTCCTCGAGATCTGCTGGGAATGCCTGGAGCGCGGCGGCTACGTGCCCGACCAGGCGCCCGGCCCGGTGGGCGTGTATGGCGGCATGTACAACGCCAGCTACTTTCAGCGCCACGTCTCGACGCGGCCCGACCTGATCGAGATGGTGGGCGAATTCCAGGTGATGCTGGCCAACGAGAAGGACTACATCACCACCCGCGTGGCCAACAAGCTCAACCTGACCGGCCCCGCCGTGAGCGTGCACACGGCCTGCTCGACCTCGCTGGTCGCGGTGGCGCAGGCCTTTCACGCGCTGCGCACCGGGCAGTGCCGCATGGCGCTCGCCGGCGGCGCGTCGGTCACCTGCCCACCGCGCAGTGGCTACCTCTACAACGAAGGCTCGATGCTGTCGCCCGACGGGCACACGCGCAGCTTCGACGCCAAGGCCAAGGGCACGGTCTTCAGCGACGGCGCCACGGTGGTGCTGCTCAAGCGGCTGTCCGATGCGCTGGCCGACGGCGACACCATCTACGCGGTGCTGCGCGGCGCGGCGGTCAACAACGACGGCGGCGCCAAGGCCAGCTTCACGGCGCCCAGCGTCGACGGCCAGGCCGCGGTGATCCAGGCGGCGCTGGCTGCAGCCGGCGTGGACGCGCGCAGCATCTCTTATGTCGAAACGCACGGCACGGCCACGCCGATGGGCGACCCGATCGAGGTCGAAGGGCTCGCCCGGGCTTTCGCCAGCACCACCGACACGGGCTTCTGCACCATCGGTTCGCTCAAGAGCAACGTCGGCCACATGGTCACCGCGGCGGGCGCGGCGGGCCTGATCAAGGCCGCGCTGTCGATGCACACCGAGACGATCCCCGCCACGCTGCACTACGAGTCGCCGAACCCGGCCATCGATTTCGAATCCACGCCCTTCCGAGTCAACAGCCAGGCCCAGGCTTGGCCCAGAGATGCCCAGCCGCGCCGCGCCGGCGTGAGCAGCTTCGGCGTGGGCGGAACCAACGCCCACGTGATCATCGAAGAAGCGCCGCTGCGCGAACCGTCCGACCCGACGGTCGGCGCGCAACTGCTGCAGCTGTCTGCGCGATCGCCGGCAGCGCTCGGTGCGGCGGCATCGCGACTCGCGGATCACCTCGAGGCGCATCCCCAGGCTTCACTCGCCGACGTGGCCCACACCCTGCGCGTCGGCCGCAAGCAGTTCGCCCATCGCGCCTGCGTAGTGGCCGAATCGATCGATGCCGCAGTGACCGCCTTGCGCACGGCCGATTCCGCCCTGCGCACCACCGCATCGACATCGGCCTGGGTGCCCCAGCCGGTGTTCGTGTTCCCGGGCCAGGGCGCGCAGTACCCGGGCATGGGCAAGGGGCTGTACGCCGCCGATGCCGTCTTCCGCGCCGCCTTCGACGAATGCCTGAGCGCGCTGGACGGCGTGCTCGACGTCGATCTGCGTGAACGCATGTTCTCGGACGATCCGGCCGCCCTCGCGCCGACGTCCGTCACGCAGCCCGCCACCTTCGTGCTCGAGTACGCACTGGCCCGGCAACTCATGGCGCTCGGCGTGACACCCGCCGCCATGATCGGCCACAGCGTGGGCGAATTCGCCGCCGCCGTGCTCGCCAACGTGATGACGCTCGCCGACGCAGCCCGGCTGGTGGCCCGCCGCGGCGCCCTGATGCAGGCCCAGCCGGCCGGCACGATGCTGTCGGTCCGGCTCCCCGCGTCCGAACTGCTGCCGCTGCTGCCCGAGGGCATTTCGCTCGCCGCCGACAACGGCCCGACCGCCTGTGTCGCCGCCGGCCCGACCGACGCCATCGAATCGCTGCGTGCCGCGCTCGAAGAACGCGGCGTGGTCGCCCGTGCCCTGCAGACCTCGCACGCCTTCCACTCATCGATGATGGACGCGGCCGTGCCGCCCTTCGAAGCCCTGGTGCGCGAAGTGCGCCTGTCGGCCCCGACGCTGCCGATCCATTCGACGCTCACCGGCCGGCTGCTCACCGACGCCGAAGCGACCGACCCGGCCTACTGGGCGCGCCACCTGCGCGAATCCGTGCGCTTTTCGCCCGCCGTGCGCGACGCGATGACCCACATCGCGCACCCGGTGTTCGTCGAGATCGGCCCGCGAAACACGCTCGCCACGCTGGTCCGCCAGCATGGCGACAAGTCCGCGCCCGTGTCTGCCCTGTCCCTGTTGGGCGACCGGCCCGACGCCGAAAGCGCGCTGTGGAAGCTCGGTGCCGGACGCCTCTGGGCCCTCGGCGCAGAGATCGACCTGACGCGCTTCGACACACGCGCCCGCAAGCACCGCGTGCTGCTGCCCACCTATCCCTTCGAGCGCAAGCGCTTCTGGATCGACATCACCGCGGCCGCCCCCGCGGCGGCCGCGGTGATCGCCGCCTTGCCTGCCCCTGCGCCCGAACAACCTCTCTTGCCAACCTCACCCATGACCCCGGAGTCGACCATGACCGCCGCCGCCCTCGCCACCGCCGCACTGCCCGCTCGCCGTGCCTCACTCGTCGTGCGTCTGCGCGAGCTCTTCGAAAACCTGTCGGGCATCGACATGGCCGACGTCGCGGGCTCGTCACCGTTTGTCGAGGCCGGTCTCGACTCGCTCACGCTGACCCAGGCCGCGCTCCAGGTCAAGAAGACCTTCAAGGTCAACCTCACCTTCCGCCAGCTGATGGAAACGTATCGCAGCTTCGACGCGCTGGCCGAATACCTCGACGCGACACTGCCGCCCGACCCGGTGGCGGCCCAGGCCGCTCCGGCCCAGGCGGTGGCCCCGGTGACTGCCGCTGCCCAAGTGGCGCCGGCCGTCGCATCGATGGCCATCCCCGCGGCCGTGGCAATGCCTGCACCGCTGGCTGCTGCTGCCGGCGGCTCGCTCGTGCAGCAGGTGATCGCACAGCAGATGCAATTGATGCAACAGCAACTCGCATTGCTGTCGGCGGCGCCGACGGTTGCGGTCAGCACCCAGCTGCCCGCGCCGTCGGTGGAGCAACCCACGCCACTGACCACCGCCGCGGTCACGGCGTCCAATTCCGCTTCGGTGGCCCCGCTCTCGACGCCCGCTGCCGCGGCCGGCGACGAGCTGTCCGCCGCACCCGCGCCCAAGTACGACGTCAAGAAGGCCTTCGGCGCCATCGCACGCATCCACACGCAGAGCAAGGACCCGACCGAACGCCAGAAGGCGCGCCTGGCCGCTTTCATGCGCCGCTATGTCGAGCGTACCCAAGCCAGCAAGTCGTTCACCGAGCGCAACCGCTCGCACATGGCCGACCCGCGCGTCGTCAACGGCTTCCGCCCGGCGACGAAAGAAATCACCTACCAGATCGTCATCGAACGCTCCAAGGGTTCCCGCCTGTGGGACATCGACGGCAACCAGTACGTCGACGTGCTCAACGGTTTCGGCATGAACCTCTTCGGCTGGCAGCCGGACTTCATCAACGACGCGGTGCACAAGCAGCTCGATCAGGGCTACGAGATCGGCCCGCAGCATCCGCTGGCTGCCGACGTGACCCGTCTGCTGTGCGAGCTCACCGGCTTCGAACGCGCCGGCTTGTGCAATACCGGCTCCGAAGCCGTGATGGCGGCGCTGCGCATTGCGCGCACGGTGACCGGCCGCAGCACGGTGGTGCTGTTCACCGGCTCCTACCACGGCACCTTCGACGAAGTGCTTGTGCGCGCCGGCCGCAATGCCAAGGGCATGTCGGCGGCGCCCGGCGTGCTGCAAGGCATGTTCGGCGATGTGCGCGTGCTCGACTACGGCACGCCCGAAGCGCTCGAATTCATCCGCGAGAACGCAGACGACCTGGCCGCCGTCCTGGTGGAACCGGTGCAGAGCCGCCGCCCCGACTTCCAGCCGCGTGAGTTCCTGCGTGAAGTGCGGGCCATCACCAAGAAATCCGAAACCTGCCTGATCTTCGACGAGGTCATCACCGGTTTCCGCTGCGACCTCGGCGGCGCCCAGGCCCTGTTCGGCATCCGGGCCGACCTGGCTTGCTACGGCAAGGTGCTGGGCGGCGGATTCCCCGTGGGAGTGATCGCCGGCAACCGGACCTACATGGACGCGCTGGACGGCGGACCGTGGCAGTACGGCGACGATTCGGTTCCTTCAGTGGGCGTGACCTACTTCGCCGGCACTTTCGTGCGCCACCCGCTCGCGCTGGCCGCATCGAAGGCCGCGCTGACGCACCTGCGGCAGGACAACAACAAGCTGCAGACCCAGCTGAACCTGCACACGGCAGCCATGGCCGACGAGCTCACCGCGTTCTGCCGCGAAGTGGGCGCGCCGATCGAGATCCGCTACTTCTCGTCGCTCTGGCGCGTGACCTGGCTCGAAGACCATCCGCTGCAAGACCTGCTGTTCGCCATGATGCGCAGCCGCGGCGTGCACATCCTGGACAACTTCCCCTGCTTCATGACGACGGCGCATTCGCAGCAGGACATCGCCACCATCAAGTCGGCCTTCAAGGAGTCGGTGGCCGAAATGCAGGAAGCCGAATTCCTGCCCCGCCGCGCGGCTGCGAAGGCGTCCGCCTTCGATCCGAGCCATCCGCCCGCACCGGACGCACGCCTGGGCCGCGACAAGGACGGTCAACCCGCCTGGTTCGTGCCCGACCCGAAAGCCCAAGGCAAATTCACCAAGTACCAAGCATGACCGAAGCCGTCGCCCACATGTCCGCCGATCCCTCCGCCGAAGAATTCGATCCGTTTGCGGCGGGTTCCATCGAGCGCATCGTCCCGACCACCGAGGCGCAGCGCGAAGTCTGGCTCGGCGACCGCCTGAGCCCGGAGTCTTCGCTCGCCTACAACGAGTCGATGCGGCTGCAGCTCAAGGGCTCGCTCGACGCGTCGGCCCTCGGCGCGGCGCTCGACCGGTTGATCGCCCGCCACGAATCGCTGCGCGCCACGATCTCGCCGGACGGAACGCAGCTGCTGATCGGCGACGCCGCGCCTCTGTTCATGGCCGAGCATGATCTGCGCCACCTCGACGCGGCCGCGCAGAAGCGCCGGCTCGACGAAGACGGCCAGGCCGCCATGCTCGACCCGTTCCAGCTCGAGCAGGGGCCGCTGTTCCGAGCCGCCCTCTATCGCATGTCGCCGATCGATCACGTGCTCGTCATGACGGCGCACCACGCCGTCTGCGACGGTTGGTCGTGGGGCGTGATCAGCGAGGACCTCGGACAGCTCTATGCCGAGCAGATCGGCGCCGGTCCGTCGCTGGAGCCGGCCGCGCAGTACTCCGACTACGCTGCCTGGGAAGCCGCCGAGGCGGACAGCGCCGACATGCGGGTGCACATCGACTACTGGCTGTCGC
>JAHJOG010000279.1 GCA_018820395.1 Gammaproteobacteria bacterium
AGCATTCGAGCAGCATCAGCGCGGTGCCGACGGCGCCCGCCATGCTGATGTCCTTGGCCGCGTCGCACAGGCCGTCTTCGGCGAGGGCGGGAAGAAGTTCGAGGTCGTCGCGCAGCCGCTCGGCCGGCGCGGCGGTCGACGCGTTCCAGTAGGGAAAGGGTTCCTCGTACGCGCCGCGCAGGTCGATGGCCATCACCAGCACGTCGCCCGGCCGCGCGTTGAAGCTCGTCAGGAGCCGGCGAGCCCGGCCGAGGATCGACACCGCCAGCTGCGGCCGTTCGCTGCGGTTGTTGCTGTGGCCACCGACGATCGGCACCGCGTAGCGTGACGACGCCTCGGCCATGCCCTTGAGCATCTCGGCCGCCGGGTCCATGCCGCGGCTCCACATCGCGTTGACGACGGCGGTGGGCCGCCCGCCCATGGCATAGATGTCGCTCACGTTGACCATCACGCTGCAATAGCCGGCGAACCACGGCATGCGCTGGATGAAGTCTTCGACCAGGCCTTCGATGGCGAACAACAGGTAGCCGCCCTGCCCGTCCGGGATCGCGGCGCAGTCGTCGCCCACGGGCACGGCTTGTCCCAGATCGCCCGCACCGCCCGGCAGGGCCGCGCCAAGCACCGAGACCACGTCGCTGATGTCGCGCTTGTGCGCGAAGCCGCGGCTGTCGCGCAGCGCATTCGCGATCTCGGCCAGCGTCATGCGGCGCTCCGTCGGCGCGAGACGAAGCCGCTCACGGCGTCGTGGCACGGCGGATAGAAGGCCAGGTCCGGCGCCATCACCGCATGCGGACGGCCATGCACCGCGATCTGGCCGACCGAGCGCCAGTGCAGCTTCTCGAAAAGCGCCACGTTCTGCTGCTGCACGTGCGCACGGAACGCCGTGCAGCCCTGCGCATGCGCGCGCGACACCGCGAGCCGGATCAGCGTCGCCCCCAGATGGCCCTGGCTGCGAAACGCCGGATGCACCGCCAGGCGCGAACCCCACCAAAGGCCCGGGCCTTGCGCCGCTTCGTCATGGATGCGCACCGTGCCGACCACCTGCTCCGGCATGCCGCCGATGCACGACATGGCGACCAGCAATTGCGCCCGCTCGTCGACCGCGTCGCGATCGTCCCCGGCGAAGATGCCCTGCTCTATGCAGAACACCGCGCGACGCAATGCATGGGCCTCGTCGCGCTCCCAGCCAGCCGTGGCCTGGCGCACGATGAACTCGACCGGCGCATAGCCGCCCGGCAGATCGCAGAATGCTTCGAGGCTGGCGGTGCTCATGTCTCGTACACCGAAAGCGACGAGCAGGCGCCGCACTTGCCGCAGCCGGCCTTGATGTCCGACGAGCGCAGGTGGTGCGCCGCGAGCCGTTGCCCGAGCGGTTCGAGGATCGACTTCATGAACTCGGGCGACGGCGCCGGGTGGCTTTCGAGCGGCGTGCCGCTGATCGGCACGAAGGGCACCACGAAGGGATACACGCCGAGCGCCAGCAGCTGGTCGCACATCGCCAGCACGGCCTCGCGCGTGTCGCCCAGGCCGGCCAGGATGTAGGTGCTGACCTGGCCGCGGCCGAACACGCCGACCGCCGCCTCGAAGGCGCTCAGGTAGCGCGAGATCGGCACGCCGGCCTTGCCCGGCATGATCTTCTGGCGCACCGCCGGCGTCACCGATTCGAGGTGCATGCCGAGCGTGTCGATGCCGGCCGCCTTCATGCGGTGGAACCACTGGTCGTCGTCCGGCGGCTCGCACTGCCCCTGGATGGGAATGTCGACCGCCGCCTTGATCGCGAAGGCGCTCTCGCACAGGACGGCCGCGCCGCGGTCGGTCGCGTTGGGCGTGCCGGTCGTCAGCACCATGTGCTTCACGCCGTCGAGCAGCACTGCGGCGCGCGCCACTTCGGCCAGCTGTTCGGGCGTCTTGCGCGCCACCGTGCGGCCGGCCGCGAGCGACTGGCCGATGGCGCAGAACTGGCAGGTCTTCGTGCGGCTCTGGTAGCGGATGCAGGTCTGCAGCACCGTGGTGGCGAGCACGTCGCTGCCGTGCAGCGTGGCGATGTGCGAATAGGGCACGCCGTCGAAGGTCTGCATCGCGTAGAAGCGAGGCTGCCTGGGAAAGCTGATGCTCGCGATCGGAATGGCGCCGCGCATCACCGTGCTGCGGCCCTCCCCGTCGGGCGCCTGCGCGACGAAGGGCGATTCCCACGCGGTCGAGGTGTGGACCGGCACCATGATCGTGTGCCCGTCGACCGTCACCGCCTTGTGGTCGGACGGGCCGGCACCGCCGCGGCGGCTGGCGACGCCGGCGCTCGGGTCAACCAGCCGCAGCCCGAAGGACTGCAACTCGGTCATCAGCTGCCGGCTCGAAATCGGTGTGGGTGGCGTCATGGCGGGAGCTTCCAGGGTGGATCGTGGAGGTCGTCGAAAAAGGCGCGCCGGCCGGCATCGCGAAGGTCGTGGCCGCGGGCCGGTCGTTGATGGCGAGGCTCAACAGTTCGGGACGGGCGTAGTGGCCGACCGAATCCATCATTCGCTTGCGCTTGGTGATGAGCGTCATGTCGAGGTCGGCGACGACCATGCCTTCGCCCTCGGTGAGCGGCGGTGCGAGGTGCTTGCCCTCGGGCGAGACGATCGCCGTGTGGCAGCCGCCGCGCAGCGCCTTCTGCAGGCCCGCATCGGGCGTGATCGCGGCGATCTGCGCGTCGGTGAGCCAGCCCGTCGCGTTGACGACGAAGCAGCCCGATTCGAGCGCGTGATGGCGGATGGTCACTTCCATCTGCTCCGCGAAGATCGGGCCGACCAGCGAGCCCGGAAACTGCGCGCAATGGATCTCTTCGTGCTGCGCCATCAGGGCGTAGCGCGCGAGCGGGTTGTAGTGCTCCCAGCAGGCGAGCGCACCGACGCGGCCGACCTGCGTGTCGACCACCTGGAGGCCGGCTGCATCGCCCTGCCCCCAGATCATCCGCTCGTGGTAGGTGGGCGTGATCTTGCGTCGCTTGAGCAGCAGGCTGCCGTCGGCGTCGAACACCAACTGGGTGTTGTAGAGGCTGCCATGGTCGCGCTCGTTCACGCCGAGCACGACCACCATGCCGTTGGCCCGCGCCCGCTCGGCCACGGCCAGCGTGACCGGCCCCGGCACCACCACCGCGCGCTCCATCAGCCGCATGTGCGCCGGCCCCTGCAGCACCGGCGGCTGCACGAACGAGAAGTACGGGTAGTACGGCAGGAAGGTCTCGGGAAAGACGACGAGCTGCACGCCCTTGCCGCCGGCTTCGTCGATCGCCTCGCACACCCGGTTCAGGGTGCCGTCGACGTTCTCGAAATCCGGCGCGATCTGCACAGCCGCAGCACGAACGATCCGGCTCATTTCAGAAACTCCCCCGCAGCACGAGCTGTTTACGGGAGACACCGCGGACCCGGCTCCGCCGGTCCGCCGGTGTCGCCCCCGGCGAGGGGGTTGGCGAAGCGACACGAAGTGCGCGAAGCCTGGGGGAGGACATGTTCACAGCGTCCAGGTGTCGAGAATCACCGCGCCGGCCTTCTTGTGCAGCAGCACGATGTCCAGCACGTCGAGCGGGTTGATCGGCGTGATGCCCGGGATCAGCGCACCTTCGCCATGGCCGTAGAGCGCCTGCAGCGCGAAGCGGCAGGCATAGACCTTGCCGCCTTCTTCCATGAACTTGGTGAGCTGCTTGTTGAAGTTCTGGTGCCCCGGAAAGGCCTCGTCACCGAGCGTCGGGAACCCGCGCTGCACGCCGAGCGTCACGCCCGGCCCGTAGAGCAGCACCGAGGTCTCGTAGCCCTTGCGCTTGAGCCGCGTGGCCTGCAGCAGGTTGACGAAGCCGATCGAACCTTCGAAGGCGACCGTGTGGAAAGTGACCAGCGCCTTGTCGCCCGGCTCGGCCTTCACGTCCTCGAAGACTTTCTCTTCGTAGTCGACAAGGTGTTCGCCGGCGACATTGGGGGCTTTGATGACTTTGGGCATGAATGACTCCGATGAAATGCGTGGATGGAAGAGATGGATCTGGGTTGCGCGCCCCGTTCTTTTGCACGCGCTGTGCCACCGACAAGCGCTGCCTATGCGATCAATGCGCGATCAATCAATGCCGGCATGCCTCGCGACACGCAAAAAGTTTCTCGGCGCCAGATGGGCACTGTCGGCTAGCGGTGAAACGCCCCGTCAATGCACTCGATTGAGGCGATCCGGATGCGATCAATGCACCCGATCAATCGACCCCGATGCACGACTTCCATGCGCGAGCCGCCCGAGAGCCCGGCATGTTTCGTGCGTCCATTGACGGGCACCGATGCAATCAACCGATGCGATCAATGCCATGAACAACACCCGGCAGTGGAGCAAGCGCCTCGAGACCAGCGACAAGCCTGCCTACCTGCTGCTGGCCGACCTGATCGCCGAAGACATCCGTTCGGGCCGGCTCGGCGCACGCGACAAGCTGCCCACGCTGCGCGACCTCGCGGTCGAGTTGCGGCTCAACTACACGACGGTAGCGCGCGGCTATGCCGAGGCGCGCAAGCGCGGGCTCATCGACTCGCGCTCCGGCACCGGCACCTTCATCCGCGGCACCAGCCCGGCCGTGCCGCTGCGTGGCGGCGGCGGCGCCGAAATGACCATGAACCTGCCGCCAGAACCGCAGGACGCCGCCCTGCTCGACCGCATGAAGGAAAGCGCCGCGCGCGTGCTGATCGAGTCCGACGTGTGGGACCTGCTGCGCTACCAGGACTTCGGCGGCACCGCGCGCGACCGCGAAGCCGGCATGGCATGGACCCGATCGCGCGTGCCCGACTGCCGGCTCGACCAGATGCTGGTGTGCCCCGGCATCCACAGCGTGCTCGCGGCGCTGTTCTCGCAACTCGCGCGGCCGGGCGAACTCATCTGCGTCGAGGCGCTGACCTATCCCGGCGTGAAAGCGATCGCCACGCAGTTCGGCATTCAGCTGCACGCCCTGCCCTTCGACGAAGAAGGGCCGATGGGCGAATCCTTCGAGCATGCCTGCAAGACGCTCAAGCCCAAGGCGCTCTACGTGAACCCCACGCTCAACAACCCCACCACCGCCACCATCTCGCGCGCCCGCCGAGAGGCGCTGGCGGACATCGCGCTGCGCTACGCCATTCCGATCATCGAAGACGACGCCTACGGCCTGCTGCCACGCCAGGTGCCGCCCGCCATCGCCACGCTCGCGCCCGACCTCACCTACTACATCACCGGCTTCTCCAAGACGCTCGGCGCGGGGCTGCGCAATGCCTACGTGCGCTCGCCCAGCGCACGGCAATCGCAGCGCCTGGCCGGCGCCCTGCGCGCCACCACCGTCATGGCCTCGCCCATCACCAACGCGCTCGCCACCCTGTGGGTCGAGGACGGCACCGCCGACGCCGTGCTCCAGGCCGTGCGCAACGAAGCCAACGCCCGCATGGCCCTGGCCGTGCGTCACCTCGGCGCCCACGGCGTCGCCGCACCCAGCGACAGCTTTCACCTGTGGCTGCCCCTCTCGTCCGCATGGAGCACCGTCGAATTCGCGTCGTACCTGCGCACGCAGAACGTCGGCGTCGTCGCCAGCGCGGCGTTCTCCACCGACGGCGACCCGCCCGAAGCCGTCCGCATCTGCCTGGGCGGGCCCATGTCGCGCGACGCATGCGACCGGGCGCTGCAGCTCGTGGCGGAGACGCTGGCGCATCCGCTGCATCCGCATGCGACGGTAAGTTGAGACGAGACAGGCCGCCTTGCGCAAATGAGTTCGCCGAGTCAACCTCCGGAGACTTTGTCTTCCAGGAGGAGCATGAGATGGCGCGTCAGATCGTCTTCACCCCCAAGGCCGCCAAGCCACCGGCGCTCTACAGCCAAGCCGTGAAGGCGGCCGGCCTCGTGTTCGTCTCAGGAACTGCGCCGATCGATGCCGCCACCGGCACGATCAAAGGCACCACCATCCAGGAGCAGACCGCCCAGTGCCTGACGAACATACGCGCCATCCTCGAAGAGGCCGGCAGCTCGATGGACAAGATCGCGAGCATGACCGTGGTACTCGCCGATGAGGACGACTTTGCCGGCATGAACGAGGAATGGCTCAAGTGGTTTCCCTCCGACCCGCCGGCGCGCCAGGGTGCGAAGTTGCCCGCTCGTGTTCCGGGGCTCAAGGTGTCTATTGCTGCGATTGCCGAGGCTTGAGGCCTGTCAGGCGGGCGCAAAACGGAACGCTTCGGGCCGCGATTGCAATGGTCGAGGTCGTGCCTGGGTTACTGCGCCGACGATGTGTGCTCCGCAGATCGAGCGCCTTGTTGCATTTGGTTATGATCCGCCCGGATTAAAAAGCCCGAACGGGCGAGGGGGGAATCATGACGAGCTCATTGGCTCTGGCCACCGCGCATCTGCGCCGCGCCGCACTGCACATCTGCGGTCGCACTTTCAACTTCTTCGAACGCAACGCACCTCGCCCTGAGGTCACCTGGCTGGGCCGATTCTTCGCCAGGGCAAGCCCATTGATCGGTCTTGCATCGATCCTCATTGCTGCGATCGGCCTTCTTCCTCACAACGCGCAAGCGGCAACCACCGCTGCCCAGCAGACGGAAACCCGCCTCTGCTATCTGACTCAGAACCGCAGCGTCCAACCCGACTGCTCCAGCTACTCCGCCTTCTTCCAGGCGGTCGATGCCGATTGCAAGCGGGCGTCGGGGGACGGAGCGGCGGAGGCCAATCCGGCCACTTGGGGCGGAGTCTATCGATTCGCCGACTCCACGGTCGAGGATTACATAGTGAACTGCCGGAAGCCGAATGGGAATACGCCTGCCGCGCCGGCACCCGCAGCCGCTACAGCTCGGGCGATGACCCCCGATCGCTGCTGAGCGCCGCCAACGTGTTCGACGCGAACAGCGCCCGCTTCTGGCCACGCTGGCAACCCATGGCCCTCGACGGCAACGACGGCTGGGCCTTCACCGCACCCGTCGGCAGCTTCGCGCCGAACCCCTGGGGGCTCTACGACATGCACGGCAACGCCTGGGAATGGGTGGCCGACTGGCACGGCGACACCTACTACGCCCGGTCGCCGACCGACGACCCGCAGGGCCCCGACGAAGGCAACGTGCGAGTCCGCCGCGGCGGCTCCTGGCACACCTGGACGTTCTACGCCCGGGCGGCGTATCGCAACTGGAACTCGCCGGAGACGCGGTATACGTTGGTGGGGATTCGGTTGGTGCGGGAGGACTGAGGGCGGTCGCACGCGAAAAGACGCCGAGCCCCTCGATTCCAACCAGTGGAATGAGCATGTTGTGCCGGGGCACCCGCTCGGCCTAAGCTGTCGCAGGGTTAAAAAAGAAATAGTTCGTCCTCGATCGACACGCATCCCCAACGGAGACTTCATGAACCAAAAACCCGCGCCCTCCCGGCGCCATTTCAACGCCATTGGAGGCGTGCTCGCGCTCATGGCGTGGGCCCCGAGCACGTGGGCCGACACCTTCCCCTCCAAGCCGATCCGCATCGTTGTGCCTTTCTCGGCGGGCGGCCCCACCGACTTCATGGCGCGCACGATCGGCAAGATCATGTCGACTAATTTGGGACAGCCCGTGATCGTCGACAACAAGCCCGGCGGCGGGGGCGTCATCGGCATGAGCGAGGTCAAGAACCAGCCGGCCGATGGATACACGATGGTCTTTCCGTCCATCCTGGCTGTCACCAATCCCGCGCTGATGCCCAAATACCCGTTCGACACCCTGCGCGATTTTGCTCCGTTGACTGTCGTGGGATTCGTTCCCCACGCGGTCGTGGTGCGATCGGATTTCCCCGCAGCCGACCTGCAGGCGCTGGTCGCCATGTCCAAGGCCAAGCCGGACAGCTTGTCGTATGGCTCGTCGGGCAACGGCACGTCGGCACATCTCGGCGCGGCGCTGTTTGCGCAGCGCGCCGGCATTCGCGCGACTCATGTGCCTTACAAGGGCGCCGGCCCCGCGGTGCAGGACTTGCTGGGCGGGCAAATCCAATTCATGTTTCTCGATATGAGCAGTGCCTTGCCGTTCATCAAGGCGGGCAAGCTTCGCGCGCTGGCTGTCGCCACTGCAAAGCGCTTCGACGGACTGCCCGATGTGCCGACGGTGGCCGAGCAGGGCTATCCGGGCTTCGATGTGCACGGGTGGTACGGCTTGATGCTCAAGGCCGGAACGCCGGCGGCCGTGACGCAGCGCCTTTATGCCGAAGTGAAGCGTGCGCTCGACACACAGGAAGTGCGCGATATTTTCAAGGCTCAGGGTATCTCTCCGGGCGGCATGCCGCCCGACCAGTTCACCGTGCTGGTGCGCAACGACCTGGCGATGTGGAAGCGCACGGTCGAAGAACTTCACATCTCGCTGCAATGAAGGACCGACTGCGCATGCGGGTCGTCATTCCCGATGATTACCAGGACTGCGTGCGCGAGCTCGACTGCTTCGCAAGGCTCGACAGCCACGACGTTCGCATCTTCAACGACACGGTCAAGGGCATCGATGAATTGGCGCACCGCTTCGCCGACGCGGACGCCATCGTTCTGACGCGCGAGCGCACCCGCATCGACGTCGCGCTATTGGACCGCCTGCCTAAGCTTCGGCTGATCAGCCAAACAGGCAAGCTCGCCGGACACGTCGACTTGGCGGCCTGCACCGCGCGCGGCGTGCTCGTCGCGGAGGGCAGCGGAGCCGGCTCAGCCACTGCGGAGTTGAGTTGGGCACTCGCGCTCGCCAGCCGCCGGCACTTGGTCGATGAGGCCAACCGCCTGAGCCGAGGGCTCTGGCAGGGCCACCTCGGCCAGCAACTCAGCGGGCAGCGCCTGGGGGTTTGGAGCTACGGCCGCATCGGCCGGCAGGTAGCCGCCTACGGTCGCGTCTTCGGCATGAAGGTCTGGGTGTGGGGCCGCGAGGGATCGACCGCTGCGGCGAGTGCCGATGGGTTCGAAGTCGCCCCATCACGCGAAGCGTTTTTTGCCGAGAGCGACGTCATCAGCTTGCACGTGAGGCTCAACATGGACACGCACGGATCGGTCACACCCGACGATCTGGCTCGCATGAAGCGCACGGCGCTGCTGATCAACACCAGTCGCGCCGAGCTGATCGCCGAAGGTGCACTCGAGCAAGCCTTGCGCGCGGGCCGTCCCGGCTTCGCCGCCATCGACGTCTATGAAGATGAGCCGGTGCTGGCGCGAGACCACCCTCTTCTCGCGCTACCCAATGTGTTGTGCACGCCGCATATCGGGTACGTCGAAAAGGACAACTACGAGCGCTATTTCGGCATCGCCTTCGACCATATCAACGCGTTTGCCGAAGGGCGGCTCGTGGACGTCGTCAATCCGGACGTGCTTGGGGCTTTGAACCGCACAGCCTGATTGGCTGCGCGATCGACTGCCAAGCGCTTGTAGAACGGCGACTCCTACAATCCTTCGATGGACACAAGACGCCTGGGCGGCTGCCAATGCGGTGCCGTGCGCTATGAGGTGTGGGGCGAGCCCTCGCATGAAACGTTGTGCCACTGCACAGTTTGCCGCCGCGTCAGCGCCGCGCCCGTCGTGGCCTGGTTTTCGGTCGCGCCGGAGGCATTCAGCGTGACGCAGGGCGAGCCCAAGCGGTTCCACTCGTCAGCTCATGCGGTCAGAAGCTTTTGTGGCGAGTGCGGCACGCCACTGACTTACCAGCGCCATGGCGTTCATGAGGTAGACGTCACGATCTGCAGCCTCGACGAACCGGAAGCCGTGCCTCCGCGTGACCACACCTTTGTGCGCAGTGCGCTCGCGTGGGGCGCTGTAGAGGATGGCTTGCCGCGGTATCTGGCACTGCGCGACGGTTGATTTGATGGCTGCTTCCGTGCCTGAAGCGGACAGTCCGTTCCGGCCACGAGATAACTTTTAGCAATGATGACGACTGAAAACAGTTCCTTGAATTCTTTTTCCGACTCCAAGCAGGTATCGAACTACGCAGAGAACGCGGCCCGTATGGTTCCTGGCATGCGCGATCTGCCAAAGATGGCCGGCGCGCTGCTAAAAGAGTGTGTGACAGCAGATGCCCGCATCATCGTGCTGGGCGCAGGGGGTGGGCAGGAGCTGAGAGGCCTAGCTGAGTCGTACACGGGCTGGAGTTTCGATGGAATCGACCCTTCTGCCGAGATGCTCCAACTGGCTCGCACGACCCTCGGCCACTTTGCCTCGCGAGTGCAATTGCATCAGGGTTACATCGACACTGCGCCAATGGGGCCATTCGATGGCGCTACCTGCATGCTGACGCTGCATTTTCTTCCTAAAGCTGAACGACTCGCAACACTTCAGCAACTGCACAAACGGCTTAAAACCGGTGCGCCACTTGTTGTTGTTCATCACAGCATTCCTAATCAAGGTACAGAAAGAGAAAAATGGCTGAAACGGAGCGCAGGATTTGCCATTGCGTCCGGAATGGAGGCGTCCCTAGCTAGTAGAAATATTCCTGCGCTCGAGGAGCGGTTGCCCATACTCACTCCGGACGAGGATGTGGAATTACTCAAAAAAGCTGGCTTCGATCGGGTCGAGCTTTTTTACTGCGCATTCACCTTCAAGGGTTGGGTGGCTTACAAAAAATAAATGGTTGCATACGGACGAAATTCGTCGCCCTTACAGTCTGCTTTGGGCCCTGAGCCGACTGTGGGAGAACTCGGTGTCCAGAACAACCCGCACCACCCTGCTTTACCCGCAGGTTTTGCGAGGTACATTGCGTTAGCGCGCATGGACAGACCGCCACAACCCATTCCAATCGCTGTACGACTACTCGCCGTACTGATGACGCTCGTCGTCAGCGGGATGGGCATTCTCGCGATAGTCACGCACTACGCGCCAGAGCGATCCTCGCGCTTTGGCTTGATCCCTGCACTGCACGGCGCGCAGGCTGATGCGTTCGGAGTCACGATCTTCTTTGTGGGGCTGTTGCCATTGGGCCTGCTGCTGGGAACGGCTCGGCGGGCCGGCTGGTTCGGATCGGTGGTCGTGTGCTTGATAGTGGCGTCGCTGTTCATCGATGCACCCTAACGCTTCATTGCCCGTTGGTAACACGGCGCTATCGTTCAAGATGCAGCCATTTCGGCACCAAGGCAGCTCATGCAATCTCACGCAGTTCTGACGTTCTTCACCGCCGCGTCGCTTGCGATTGCAGCTCACGCCGAAACAAGCGCTACCTGTCGCATCGAGCCTTTTTCAGGCGCCACATTGCCGCAGGGGGCAGTCGCCCAGATGACCATGGCAAACACGGGCGCATCGTGCGCGATCACGAACTATGGCGTTCCAGCCGAGCGTCAAAACGCGGCCTACTCGGGCTCTATCACTTCTGCGGCCACACATGGCACCGCTTCCTTCACCCCGCCGCGAGCGACGTACACGCCGCAGCCCGGATTCGTCGGCGATGACGAATTCGCCTATGCAGCCATGGCGAAAGGCCACAATGGCCAGCAGATCACCTTGCGGGTTCGAGTGAAGGTCAAGGTTGTAGCCCCCTAGAGCGTGGCGCCTCAGCCCTCATGCCCCGCATCGCCCTCGTCTCCGACACCCACAACCTCCTGCGCCCCGAGGCCCTGGCGTTCCTCGCCGGCTGCGATCACATCGTCCACGGCGGCGACATCGGCGGGCCGGACATCCTGGCGCGGCTGTCGGCGATCGCGCCGGTGAGCGTGGTGCGCGGCAACAACGACCACGCGCCATGGGCGGCCGACATTCCCGTGTCCTTGACGGTGGTGCTGGGCGGCGTCGCGGTGCACGCGGTGCACGACATCGCCGATCTGAACCTGGCTGCGGCCGGTGCGAACGTGCGTGTGGTGGTATCGGGCCACTCGCACAAGCCGTCGATGGCCGAGCGCAACGGGGTGCTGTTCATCAACCCGGGCAGCGCCGGACCGCGTCGCTTCAGCCTGCCGATTTCTGTGGGCGAACTGTGGATCGACGGCGGCCGGGTGACGCCGCGACTGGTCACGCTGGACGTTTCGCCTCCACGTTGAGCCAACGGTCGGCAGCGTTCGTTCTTGCTCTCGCACCATCGGGGCAAACAACACCGACTGGACGCGCCGTGCGCAGCCTTCGTTTCGCTCAATCGAACTGGAACAGCCGACCCCATCCGACGATACCGCGGGTGTCCAACCCTAGTGACCGCAACATGCCCCACACCGTGGTGCTTACCGTGTCCAGGAGGGTGAAGCCGTATTCGGATTCGGCCTGCCGGGCCAACGGCGCGGCGCGCAGATTGGTGCAGTACGTCACCACGCCTTGCGGATCCCCCTCGCGAGCGACCTCCCCCATGAGATCGTAAAGCCGCTGCGGCTCTACCAACGCGAAGTCGTGGTTGACCGTGATGCCCAGGTGCCGCTCGGCCACTACCTTCACGCCCAGGGCTTCGTAGTTCGCGACGATGCGCGACTGCACGTCGGCCGTGTATGGCGACACCAGCGCCAAGCGCGTGATGTCCATGCGCTTGATCAAGGTGTTGAGCGCCAGGATCGCAGTGGTGGCGCGTATGCCGGTGCGTTCGGTAATGCGTTCGCAGAGCCGAAGGTCGGTGTCGAAGCCGCGCCAGCCGGCGGCTGTGCCGCTCCAGCCAATGACGTCCACCTTGGCATCGGCAAGCAGTTCCGCCGCAGCCAGGATCTTGCTGTCGTCGAACTGGCCCAGGGCCTGTTCCGACAGCGAGATCTCTTTGACTGTGAATCGGGAAAAGTGGGCGCTGCAGCCCGGAACCTCGGTCGCCAATGCAGAGGTCAGCGGTTCGAGCGCGGTATTGGAAGAAGGTGTGAGCACGCCTAGGCGCAGGGATGGGGTCATGGAAGGTCTCCGGAAGCGAACAGCGCGATCTTGTTCCTCCATTCGCGCTGATGTCAACAAACATGTCAACACAACGATTAGAGCCTTTCCGGTGCAACGATTCGGGAAGAAGCCGCTGACAAAGTGTTTCAGGTCATTTTTTCCATCTAGGTGTAATCCACAATGTAGACATAGATGTTGACAATAACAATCCAGCCTGAGCCAAGCTGCTTATGGACGCTACGCCGGCCGCAGGCAGGGCCCAGGAGCCCCCAAACAACCCAGCGGCACCGAACAGACGCCGCACCCTTTTGCCTGGAGACAAGCCATGGAAGCTCGAATGACGGCTGCGGCCGCAGCCACAGATCAAAGCGCCGCACCCACCAAGGTGCGCTGGAAGATCTTCCTGATGATGCTGATGCTCATCTCCATCAACTACATCGACCGCGCCTCGCTCTCGGTGGCCATGCCACTGATCGCCAAGGAATTCGACATCGGCCCGGCCGTGCAGGGCTTGCTGCTGTCCTCGTTTTTCTGGACCTACGCCTTTATGCAGATTCCAGGCGGCATGCTGGCCGACCGCTACGGCCCACGCGTCGTGATCGTCGGTGCCACCATCGGCTGGGGCTTCTTCCAGGCGATTGCCGCGGTGTGCACCGGTTGGGTGTCGCTGCTGATCACCCGGCTGGGCCTGGGCGCAGCGGAAGCCCCGATCTACCCTGCCGGCGGCAAGCTCAATGCCATCTGGATGACACAGAACGAGCGCGGCCGCGGCGCCACGCTGCTGGATGGCGGCGCACCCTTGGGCGCAGCCCTTGGCGCGCTGGTGATCGCCGGGCTGATCTCCCATTTCGAATCCTGGCGTACTTCGTTCGTGGTGGCCGGCGTGGGCACGATGATTGCCGGCTTGTTCGCCTATTGGTACATCCGCAACCATCCGCGCCAGCACCCCCACGTGAACGAAGCCGAGGCCTCTTTCATCGAGGCCTCACACGCCGCCGACCTGGCGGCCGAACCTGCCAACGCCAGCGGCCGCGCGCTGGACTTCTTCAAGTACCGCTCGGTCTGGGGCATGTTCTTCGGGTGGATGTGCTTCAACGCCCTGTTCTACGGCCTGCTGACCTGGATGCCCACCTACCTGTCGAAGGTGCACGGTCTGGACATCAAGACGATGGGTGGCGCCGTGTTCATCATGTTCTTCTCCGGCTTCGTGGGCGAGATGGTCGGCGGCTGGATTGCCGACAAATGGCGCGCCTCCGGTGCGTCGCAGGCCAAGGTGTTGCGCACGCTGTTCGGCATTGCCTCGGTGATTGCCACCGTCGCCATCTACAACGTGGCGCGCTTCAAGGACCCGGTCACTGTGGTCGTGCTGCTGTCCGTCACTCTCTTCTTCCTGCGCTGGTGCGGCCTGTTCTGGGTGGTGCCATCGCTGCTCGGAACCCGCGATCGCGTCGGTTTTCTGGGCGGCACCATGAACCTGGGTGGCAACTGCGCCGGCATCGGCGTACCGATCCTGGTTGGCGTCATCGTGCAGGCCACGGGCTCCTACGACCTCGCGTTGACGCTTTTCGCTGTCGCCGGCGCGGGCCTGTTCGTCTGCTCCACGCTGCTGATCGACTACAGCAAGAAGCTGCCTGTCTGAACGCCTCGATCTCGTCCAGGAACCAGACCATGACCCATTCACTGTTGTCTCGCAGCCCGCGCGCCATGGCGTTGGGCCTTTGCGCGGTGGCCGCCGTCGCACCGATGATCGCGCGGGCCACAGACCTGCCCACCGCTTCCCCGGAAAGCATGGGCGTGGACTCGCGCCCGCTGGTGCAGCTGTCCGAGATGATCCGCAAGGAGAACCTGGACGTGCGCAGTTTACTGGTCGTCAAGGACGGCCAGTTGGTCTTCGAACGCTACGCCAAAGGCCTCACGCGCGATCACAACTACGAGATGTATTCCATCACCAAGAACGTGACGGCACTGGCAGCCGGCGCACTGGTCGACGAGGGCAAGACTCGCCTCGACGAAAAAGTGGCGCCCATCCTCGCCAAGGCGCGCCCCGACCTCAAGGACGCACTGGCCGACAAGCAAGGCATCGAACTGCGGCACGTGATGTCCATGTCCACCGGTCTGGTCTACAACTTCAAGCCCACCGACGACCCGATCTACTACGGTGCGCCCGACCGGCTCAGGCTGGCGGCCGAGACGACGCCCAAAGTCGCGCCCGGCACCGCCTTCGACTACACCGACGTCAACCCGATCCTGGCCAGCGCGACCCTCGGCGCCGACGCCGGCATGCCGCTGCAGGACTACGCCCGCTCGCACTTCTTCGAGCCCATGGGCATGACCCACTACGGCTGGGAGCGTGCGGACGACAAGGGCTTGGTCTCGTCCGGCTGGGGCCTGCGCCTGCGTGCGGTGGACATGGCCAAGCTGGGCATGCTGGTGCTGCACGGCGGCCGCTGGGAGGGGCGCCAGCTGGTCTCACAGGCCTGGGTGCGGACCATGACAGCGCCGTCGTCGGCGCCCTGGTACGGCTTGTACTGGTGGATCAACGACATCGTGGCCACCGAGCCCGAAACCCATGCCATGGGCTTCAAGGGCCAGTTCATCGTCAGCCTGCCCGAGCGCAACGCCGTCGTGGTCATGACCAGCATGCTGCCGATCGAGGGCGGCCTGCGCGAATCGCAGAACGTGCTGGCCATCCGCCGGATGGTGAAGGACTACGTGCTGCCCGCCCTGGACAACAAGGCGCATGCCACGCCCAGCATCGCGCGCAGCAAGGCACTGGCCCACGAACTCCAGCTGGCCGGCCAGCACCAGGGCAAGCCCGCTGCGCCGGCCGATGCCACCGACACTCCCAGACTGTGAACCTCCCATGACCAACCGCCCCTTCGACCTGGTCGTGCGCAATGCGCGCGTGGCCACCGCCAGCGACACCTTCGATGCCGACATCGCCATTCGTGGCGGCCGCATCGTGCAATTGGGGCTGGACCTGCCGGCCGGCACACGCGAGATCGACGCCGACGGCCGCGTGGTCACGCCCGGCGGCGTCGACGCCCACTGCCACCTCGACCAGCCCATGGCCCCGCCCCTGCGCATGGCCGACGACTTCGACAGCGGCACCCGCAGCGCGGCCTGCGGCGGCACCACCACCGTGATCCCCTTTGCTGCTCAGGAGAAAGGCCAGTCTCTGCGCGCCGCGGTGCGGGACTACCACCAGCGCGCCGAGGGCAAGGCTCATGTGGACTACGCCTTCCACATGATCGTGAGCGACCCCTCACCGCACCTGCTGTCCGAGGAGTTGCCGGCGCTGATCCGCGAGGGCTACACCTCGTTCAAGATTTACATGACCTATGACGACCTCAAGCTCGACGACGGCCAGATCCTGGACGTGCTGGAAGTCGCGCGTCGCCACGACGCCATGGCCATGATCCACGCCGAGAATTCCGACTGCATCGAATGGCTGACCAAGCGACTGGAGTCGGCGGGCCGCACCGCACCGCGCTTCCATGCGCATTCGCGGCCCATGCTGGTGGAGCGCGAGGCGGCTCACCGGGCCATCTCGCTGGCCGAACTGGTGGATGTGCCCATTCTCATCGTGCACGTCTCGGGGCGCGAGGCGGTGGAACAGATCCGCTGGGCACGCGCGCACGGCTTGAACGTGTTTGCCGAGACCTGCCCGCAGTACCTCTTTCTCACGGCCGAGGACCTGGGCATCGACGACAGCTATCACGGTGCCAAGTGCGTGTGCAGCCCGCCGCCGCGCAACAAGGCCAACCAGCAGGTGATCTGGAACGGACTGGCGGACGGCCTGTTTACCGTCTTCAGCTCCGACCACGCGCCCTTCAAATACGACGCGCCCGAAGGCAAGAAGCCAGGTGGCGAGGAAGTGAGCTTTCGTCACATCCCGAACGGCATCCCGGGGCTGGAAACGCGACTGCCGCTGCTCTACACGCACGGCGTGCTGCAGGGTCGCATCACGCTCAACCGCTTCGTCGAGCTCACGTCCACGAATCCGGCCAAGGCGAACGGCCTGCATCCGCGCAAGGGCACCATCGCGGTGGGCGCCGACGCCGACCTGGTGATCTGGCAGGAAGGCCAGCGCACCATTCGCAATGCCGACCTGCACCATGACGTGGACTACACGCCCTACGAGGGGATCGAGGTGCAGGCATGGCCGGCCTACACGCTCTCGCGCGGGGAGGTGGTGTGGGACGGGAAGTTTCATCCGCGCACCGGGCGCGGGGAGTTCCTGCATCGCGGCCGCCCGACGCTGCTTCCCGGGAAGCCGCTGGCCAACGCACCTGTCCAGGGAGTGAACGCAAGATGAAGCTGCTGCTGATCAACCCCAACATCTCGCAGAGCGTGAGCGACCTGATCGAGGCCGAGGCCCGTCGAGCCGCCGCTCCGGGCACCGAGGTCACGGTGATGACTGCGCCCTTCGGCGTGGCCTACATCGAGACCCGCTTCGAGTCGCTGATCGGAGCCTATGCCACCGCGCAAGTTGCAGGCGAATGCGCCCACAACTTCGATGCTCTGGTGGTGGCCGCTTTCGGCGACCCGGGCATCGACGGTCTGCGCGAGGCACTGGACATCCCGGTGGTCGGCCTGACCGAGGCCGCGCTGATGAGCGCCTGCCTGCTGGGCAAGCGCTTTTCCATCGTCGCGATCTCCAGGCGCATCACGGCCTGGTACCGCGAAGTGGTCCAGGCCAACGGCCTGGAAGGCCGGCTGGCGAGCATCCGCTGCCTGGACACGCCGCTGCGCAGCATCGGAGCGGTGCAGGAAGATCACGGCGAGGTGCTTCGCGCGCTGTGCCAAGCCGCCATTGACGAGGACGGTGCCGACGTGATCATCATCGCCGGCGCGCCGCTGGCCGGGCTGGCGCGCGCCATCAAGGAACAGATCCCGGTGCCGGTGGTGGACGGCGTCTCCAGCGCGGTGTGCCATGCACAGACGCTCGCCTCGCTCAAGCCCTCGCCGGCCCGTCAGGGGAGCTTCGCGCGTCCACCGGAAAAAGACCACCGCGGCCTGCCGGCGGGCATCGAGCGCCTTTTGACGCGCGGCGTGCGCCGTTGAGGGCCGCCTGCCCTCCTGCAGGCACGCCGAGGCGGCCCGATAATCGCGGCATGGCATCCAGCATCAAGACCGGCGGCAAGCAGAAAGCGGCCTTGCCCAAGCGAGAACTCGGCGTCGACGAGATCGTCGAGAACATTTCCAACGCCATTCTGGAACACCGGCTGGTGCCCGGCACCAAGCTCGGCGAGGACCGGCTGGCTGCCATCTACGGCACCAATCGTCCGCGCATTCGCGAAGTGCTGGCCCGCCTCTCGCACGAGCAGGTGGTCGAGCTGGTGCCCCAACGCGGCGCATTCGTCGCCAAGCCCACGGTGGAGCAGGCGCGCGATGTGTTCGAGACCCGGCGGCTGGTCGAGCCCGGGGTGCTGGAGCGGCTTACGCAGAACCTCGACGATGACAAGCTGCGCCGCCTGGTGGAGCACTTAGAGCGCGAGGAAAAAGCCCGCCGTGCCCAAGACAAGCATGCGGTGGTCCGGTTGTCCGGCGAATTTCACACCTTGCTTGCGGAGTTGGCTGGCAACTCCGTGCTGGCACGCTGCATGAAGGAGCTGTCCACGCTCACTTGCTTGACCATTTCGCTGTATGACGCACCCACCGCCAACAGCTGTCGAGTGGACGAGCACAGCGCGATCGTCGACGCGATCCGAGCAAGGAATCTGCCACTTGCGCGCAATGTGATGCTTCAGCACCTCCAGCACATCGAGGACAGCCTCAACCTCAACAGCGAGAGCGAGGGAGTGGACCTCGAGTCTGTCCTGGGCTGATTCCGGAATCACCCAGATGACCGCAACCGCTGCAAAGCAGCCATCTGACCCGAATACATGATCGCCAGCTTCTGCCAAGGCCGAAGCTCCTGATCATCACAGTGTCTCCTTCGGACGTTCTCAGGCGCTGCCGGATGAACGGAAAGGCGCGCGCGACGCAGTCCGATCAAAACGCCCGCCGCTGCGCCGCCCATTCGACGCCGCGCTTCACCAACTCCTTGAACACCGGCGGGTCCCACGGCCCGCGACCGTCGGGCGCTTGGGCGAGCCGCAGCCGCGCGAAATCGAAGTCGTGGTTGTCCTACCGCGGCATGCCCGTCAGCATCCGCTTCAGCGCCAAACGCCTCCCAAACACCCCCCCACCCCCACCAACGCCCTCTCCCCCCCCGCCCACCCCACCACCTGCATCCCGATCGGCAACCCCGTCGGACCCATCAACCCGGGCACGTTCACGCAAGGCAAACCCAGCAACGTCCACACCCGGCAGAACGCCGGGTCCCCGGTGGCGGCCAATCCCTCGGGCGCCTCGCCCGATGCACTCGGCACCACGAGCGCATCCAATCCCTCCATCAACACAGCCACCTGCTCGCGGCCCACGTTCGCAAGGCGATGCGCCTCATCGACCGCTTGCCGCGTGATGCCCCTGCCCGTTTCGAGCAACGCGGCAATGGCCGGGCTCAGTTGCGACGCGTGGCCCTTGTACTCGGCGTCGAGACTCACCGCCGCTTCATGGGCCATGACGGTCTTCTGCGCTTCGAGCAGACCGGCGAGCGACGCGGGCATGTCGACATCGCGGCATTGCACGCCGGCGGCTTCGGCGAGTCGCCTTGCCTGGGCCCACGCCTGCCTTCCGCCTTCGTCGACCAGCGGCCATTCGTGGGTGCGGCAGAAGCCGATGCGCAAGCTCGCGGGCTTCGGAATATCGAGCGGCACGTAGTCGTCGCCGGTCATGGCGCAGCGCATGAGTTCGAGGTCTTCGGCGCTGCGGGCGAGCCAGCCGAGGGTGTCGAGCGACGGAGAGAAGCGCTTGGCGCCGCGCAGGTCGATGGTGCCGAAGGTGGGCTTGAGGGCGAAGATCCCGCAGTAGGACGCGGGGCGGATGAGCGAGCCGGCTGTCTGCGTGCCGAAGGCGATAGGAACCATGCCGCTGGCGACGGCGGCAGCAGAGCCGCTGGACGATCCGCCGGGTGTGTGCCGCAGGTTCCACGGGTTGGCGGTGGGGCCGGGCGAGAAGTAGGCGAACTCGGTGGTGACGGTCTTGCCCATGACGACGGCG
>JAHJOG010000280.1 GCA_018820395.1 Gammaproteobacteria bacterium
CGGCGCCGTGCGTGCGCGCGGCACGACGGCGTCAGCGCCGGCCACCAGCGTGTCGAAGCCGACGCCGGCCTCTGCCGCGGCCGTGCGCAGGTCGGCGGCGCGCTCGGGCAAGGTCACGGCCAGGCCCATCTCGCTGTGGCCGATCAGGTAGACCAGTTCGGCCGAGCGCATGTCGGCATGGATCGGCACCACGCTCACGCCCAGCGCGTTGAGTGCGAACCAGTGGAAGAGAAAGGCCGGCCGGTTTTCCAGCAGCAGCCCCACGCGGTGGCCGTGCCCGTAGCCGGCGTCGGCATAGGCGAGCCGCCAGCGCTCCACTTCCAGCGCCGCGTCGCGCCAGAGGATGGCGCCGGGCTCGATGCCATAGGCGGTGGCCGTCACCGATTCGGTGAAGACGAACTCCGCTTCCGGCGTGCGCGCCGCCGTGCGGGAGAAGACATCGTGAACGGTGGCCGTCATCGCGCGGGCTAGATGAAGAGCTGCACGGCGGGCAGCGCCGCGTCGCAGTTGAGCAGGTCGACTCGCTTCAGCGTCATGCGCAGTGCGCCGCCCGTCGCCGTCAGGTGATGGAAGAAGGTGCCGACGTAGAACTGCAGTTCGTCCCCCTGCGACTCGGTGTAGTGGAACTCGGTGCGCACCACGAAGCGGTTGGCGGCTTCGTCGAAGACTTCGACCGACGGCAGTTGGAGCAGGTGGTGGCAGCGGCTCGGCGGCTGCTGCGAGAACGCCCGCGGGCTCTTCAGCCGCTCGATGCGCAGCTCGCGCAGCAGCTTGTCTTCGTACATGTGCGAGGTGTGGTTGATGCCGTCTTCCTGGTCGGGCACCAGCGGAATCCAGTAGAAGGCGTCGTCCGTGAAGAGCGCGTTCCACTCCTCGTAGCGCTTGGCGTCGAGCAAGCGGCACTCGTGGACCACGAAGTCGATCAGATCTTGTCGCGCGAACTGTGGCATCACATGGTTTCCGTCATGTAGCGCGACCAGCTGCGGTACTGGTTTCGCATCGGCAACTCGTTGGTGCCGCCGGTGGTGATTTCGCCGCCCGCGAGTTCGGCTTCGTCGAAATTGCGGTGCAGGCTCACCCACTCGTTGCCGCTCGCATGCAGCCCGGCCTGGATGCCGCGGTAGGCCTGCAGATCGTCGTGCCCCACCACCGAGAACGGTGAGTTGATCAGCCGGTTGTACATGGTGGTGCGCTGCAACAGCTCGGGCGGCGCACCCTTGAGCCGGAAGGTCCAGCTCTCGACCAGCGTCCGGTCGGGTGCGATCGGCTTGACCACGCGAATGGCCTGGATCGCGCCCTTGATGGTGAGGTTCGGGTAGTACACGGTGTTGTGCCGCGCCATGCCGAGGATCTGCTGCGTGCGCTCCGCCCCGTAGCGCGCCTGCATGGCATCGTCGTAGGCCGGGATGGCGCTGTACTTGCTGTGGATGCTGAAGTGCACGCCGGTGAAGCTGTGGCCGTGGTCGTAGGTACGGATGCCCATGTCCTCGAAGAACTTGTAGTCGGACATGAAGGGCGCGAACTGCTCGACCGCCATGGGCTTGGGCGCGTCCTGCGGCTGGTCGGCCCACATGCGCTTGGCGGTGCCGGCCGAGGACTCGTGCGCCACCATGGGATGCATCGTGTCGTTGAGGTTCTCGACGAACATCTTCCAGTTGCACTGGTGCACGAACCGAAGGCAGCCGCCCGCAATCTCGAGTTCGCCTTCGGGCGAACGGTCGGCCATGTTGTCGATCGAGCTGAGCGAGTCTCCGAAGTACTCGTCGAAGTCGACGCCGGCGTCGTTGATCTTGACGAAGATGAAGCCGCGGTGGCTGCGCACGTGGCGCAGCGTGGTGAGCCCCTTGGCCGATTCGCATTCGTGCAGCTGCGTGCCTTCGTAACCGTTCTTGAGCGGGATCGCGAGCAGCGAGCCGTCGGTCTTGAAGGTCCAGGCGTGGTACGGGCAGCGAAAGAACTTGCCGGTGTTGCCGCAGGGCGCACTCACCAGCCGAGAGCCCTTGTGGGCGCAGCGGTTCATCATGGCGCGCACCGAGCCGTCGGTGTGGCGCACCACGATGATCGGCCGGCCGCCGATCTCGTTGGTGATCCAGTCGCCGGGCTTCGCGATCTGGCTTTCGTGGCCGACGTAGTTCCAGGTGTTGGCGAAGAAGTGCTCCTGCTCCAACTCGAAGATCTCGGGGCTGATGTAGAGGTCGCGATGCACGCGGTCGGGTTCGACCAGCGCGCTCACGGCAGCGGGGTTGTCTCTGTACGAAGTCACTGTGAGGCTCCTTCAGATGTCGAGGACCAGGCGCTGGCCCTTGGCGCGCGAGATGCAGATCTGCATCACGTTGCCCTCGGCCTTCTCGCGCGCGCTCAGCACGTAGTCGCGGTGATCGATCTCGCCGTCGATCACCGGCACGGCGCACACGCCGCATTCTCCGCGCTTGCAATCGTAGAGCGGGTCACAGCCGTTGGTGATGAGACAGTCGAGGATGCTCTGGTCCGCCGGCACCGTGAAGCGCTGGCCCGAATGTGCGAGCTCCACCTCGAAGGCGTGGTCGCCCTCTTCGACCTCGGGCGTGGTGAAGAGCTCGAAGTGAACGCGGTCGTGGTCCCAGCCGCGCGCCCCGGTCTGCGCCAGCACCGCGTCGAGCAGCACCTTGGGGCCGCACACATAGAGCCGCCAGCCGGCCGGGCAATCGTCGAGCACCGCGCCGACGTCCAGCGGCGCGCCCTGCTCGGCATCGGAATGCACGCGCAGCCCGCCGCCCAGCATGGCCTGCAACTCGGGCAGAAAGGCCATCAGCTCGCGGCTGCGCCCGGCGTAATGCATGCGCACCGGCAGGCCCTGCGCGCAGCGCCGAGCGGCCATGCTGGCGAGCGGCGTCACGCCGATGCCGCCGGCCAGCAGCAGCGTGCCGCCCGGCCCTTCGTGCAACGGAAAGTCGTTCTTCGGCGGCTCGATGGCGACCGTGTCGCCCTCGCGGAGCCGCTCGTGCATGAAGCGCGACCCGCCGCGCCCGGCCTCTTCCTTGCGCACGGCGATGACGTATTCCGACGGCGCGTCGGTGGCGTCGCCGCGCTCGTCGAAATTCACGAGTGAATAGTGCCGCCAGTCCTGCGCGCCGCCGGGCAATTCGACCTGCACGCGCACATGCGCACCGGCGGTGTAGGGCGGCAGGGCCGCACCGTCGGCGGACTGCAAGCGGAAGAGGCGGATCAGCGGATTGAGTTCGCGCGCCTGCACGACGCGCATCGACAGGGTGGAAGGTGAAGAAGCAGGCATGGCAGGCTCTCCGTGTTCAGGCCGCGGCGTGCTTCGCGAGCGCGGCGCGCAGCTGGTGTCCGTGCTCGTCGGCGAGCGCCGCGTCGCGCCAATCGCGCAGCGTGGCCGGAGCGACGGCCATGCCGGCGCGCTGGAAGGCCTCCATCACCGCGTCGTAGTTGCGTATGCCGCGCTCGTGGGTGTCGCTGTACCCCTTGACGAGGCGCTGGCATTGGGCGACCTCGACGGCCAGTTCGGGGTCGCGTGCGGACGCTTCCGCGATGCGCTGCAACCATTCTTCGATGCGCCGGTTTTCTTCGGCGTAGCGCAGCGTGGACCGGCGCCAGCGCTTCATCGCCGCCACGCTGCGCAGCATCAGGTAGCCGCCGAGCGAGCTGGTCTGGATGACGCGGCCGCGCTGCGTCAGCTTCTCGACCAGCCGCCGTGGCGCCCCCGACCCCAGCAGCCAGCGGCCGAAGCCGGCGGGCAGCGTCTCGCAGATTTCCTGCAGGCGCGGATGCATGTATTCGTTGATGGCGAGCACCTGTCCCGGTGCCACGCCGGCTTCGCCGCGCACGCGATCGAAGCGCGTGGCGCGCGTCTTGAGCGCAGCGACGCGGGCCGTGTCTTCATAGGACATCCACAGCGCGAGGTGGCGCGCGGTTTCCGGCAACAGACGGTGACCGGGGTCGACCGGGAGCGCCGCGACGGCGGCCATGCGGTCGAGATAGAGCCCCGCGTAGTCGAGGTCCTGGTAGTCGATGAGGCGGCGCACGCCTTCGAGCAACGTCGCCCGGGCCGCGGCCGGGAAGTCGCGCTGGGCGCGCTCGACCAGCGCGCGCACGGCCGGGTGCGTGGGCCGCGGCTCCGCCTGCACGGACGATGGCGGCTGCACCGGCGACTCGTCGTCAGCGCCCTGCGCGCGCGCGAAGGCATCGCCGAAAGCCTTGAGGCTCGGGCGGACTCCGACGCCGCCGCGCTCGATGGTCGCCTCGAACTGCGCGCGGCTGAACGGCA
>JAHJOG010000281.1 GCA_018820395.1 Gammaproteobacteria bacterium
CGAAGCGCGCCAGCTACAGTCGGCCATCGACCAGTTCAGCCGACGCATTCCCGAGATGGTGGTGATCGGCAACCTCCTGCGCGGCGCCTTGCCGCATGCATCCTCATGACCGAACCTTCATTTCGCCCGGACGATTCCGCGGCTCTCCAACCCGGCCCGAGCGATCCGGTCCGGCTCAGTGCCGACGAGGCGTTGCAGACGCGTCAGTCCGTGCGCGCCTTTCTGCCGACGCCGGTGCCGCGCGCCGAGGTGGAGCAACTCCTGGCGCTGGCCAGCCGAAGCCCGAGCGGCAGCAACATCCAGCCGTGGAAGCTTCATGTGTTTTCCGGTGGGCTGCGCCGGCAGATCACGCGCGAAATCCTCGAAGCCCTCGACGCCGGCCAGGCGACGGAGCACCAGCGGGAGTGGAATTACTACCCGCAGCAATGGCGCGAGCCCTACCTGGGGCGCCGTCGCAAGATCGGCTGGGACATGTACGGGCTGCTCGGCATTCCCAAGGGCGACTTCGAGCGCACCGAAGCGCAGCGCCGGCAGAACTACGACTTCTTCGGCGCCCCGGTCGGCATGATGTTCACGCTGGACGAAGACATGGAGATCGGCAGCTGGCTCGACCTGGGCATCTTCATCGGCAGCCTCACGGTGGCGGCGCGTGGCCACGGCCTCGACACCTGCCCGCAAGCCGCCTTTGCCGATTTCCATCGGATCATCCGGCCGCTCCTGGGCATCCCCGACAACGAGATCGTGATCTGCGGCCTGGCGCTCGGCCACAAGGACCCGGATGCCGCGGTCAACCGCCTGCGCACCGACCGCGCAACGCCTGGGCAGTTCGCCCGATTCGAGGGTTTCGAGGGATTCGACGAATGAGCAGCAGCGCCGTGCAAGTGGCGGGCAGGGCCACCGTGCTCGGCGACGACGTCGACACCGACATCATCTTTCCCGCGCGCTACCTCGCCGTCCTGCGCCCCGAGGATCAGGCGAAGCATCTGTTCGAGCCGCTCGGCGAAGCGCTGCGTCAGCAGGTCATCGCCGGCGGCGTGCTGGTCGCGGGCTTCAACTTCGGCTGCGGCTCTTCGCGCGAGCATGCCGTCACGGCGATGCTCGGTGCCGGCGTGCGGCTGGTGGTGGCCAAGTCGTTCTCGCGCATTTTCTTTCGCAACGCGGTGAACAACGGACTGGCGGTGGTGATGCACGAAGCGCTCGCCGGCTCGGTGCGCAACGGCGATGTGGTGCAGGTCGACCTGCGCGCAGGCAGCGCGAGCGTGTCCGGCGTCGCACATGCGTTCGCGCCACTGCCCGCGCAGGTGCTGGAAATCCTCGCTGCCGGCGGCCTCTGGGCGGCCCGGGCCGCGCAGCCGGAGGTCGGCGCATGAACGCGACCCTGGCTGAAAAAGTGATGGGGCGCCTCGCCGGCACCACGGTGCGGGCCGGAGAGATGGTGGAGATCGGGCCGGACTGGACCTTCGCCCTCGACGATGGCGTGGGCCTGATCGACCAGAACTTCAAGCGCTACGGCGTGGACAAGCTGGCGCGGCCGGACCGCATCGCGCTCTTCTACGACCACTATTCGCCAGCCGACACTCCGCTGCACGCGCAGATGCACCGCATCGGCCGTCAGCTCTTCGAGAAGTTCGACCTGCCGCGCGAGCGCCTGTTCGATGTCGGCGCGGGCATCTCGCACCAGATCGCGGTCGAAAGCGGCATGGTGTTGCCCGGCCAGATGCTGGTCAACATGGACTCGCACACCATCACGGTCGGTGCGGTGGGCGCCTTGGGCTGCGGCATCGGCGGCGCCGAGATGGCCTATCTGTGGGCACACGGAAAGCTGTGGTTCCGCGTGCCCGAGAGCATGCGCATCGAGCTGGTCGGCGCGCTGCCGCCTGGCACGTGTGCCAAAGACCTGGTGCTGACGATCCTGGGCCGGCTGACCGCACGCGGCGCCATCTACAACGCCATCGAATACCACGGCCCGGCGCTGGCCGGCCTGTCCATCCCTGAGCGCATGACCCTGTGCAACATGGGCATCGAGATGGGCGCGAAGTTCGCGGTGGTGCCGGCGGACCCCGTCACGCGTGCGCATTTCGAAAGCCTCGGCATCGACCCGGGCGAGATGCCGCAGCCCGATGCCGGTGCCAGCTATCGGGCGCACCATCGCTTCGATCTGTCAGCGGTGGAGCCGCTGGTGTCGGCACCCAGCAAGGTCGACAACGTGCACCCGGTGGGCCAATTCGCCGGGACCCGGATCAACCAGGCCTTCCTGGGCACCTGCACGAACGGACGGCTGGAAGATCTGGCGTCCGCGGCCGCCATTCTGAAAGGCAAGCGCATCGCATCCGGCGTGCGCATGGTCGTCACGCCCGCGTCGCGCGAGGTGTATTCGCGGGCGATGCAGGCCGGTGTGCTGCAGGTGCTGCTCGATGCCGGGGCCACGATCACCACGCCCGGCTGCGGAGCCTGTGCCGGCATGCACCAGGGCGTGCTGGCCGCGGACGAAGTCTGCATCTCGTCGTCGAGCCGCAACTTCCTGGGCCGCATGGGCCACCGCGACGCGCTGGTCTATCTGGGTTCGCCGGCCACCGTGGCGGCGAGCGCGCTCACCGGCGCGATCACCGATCCTCGCGCGTTGCTCTAGACGGCAGCTCGGGCAGCGGCACCATCACCGGCTGGCCCGGCACCGTGCAACCGGTGTCGCAGCAGCGCGCCGGCTGCCGGTTGCGCGTGATCGCGCGTTCGGGCTGGTGCAGCGCGCCACGGTCGAGCAAGCGCTCGACCAGCTCCACCTTGTTGCCCACCGGGTAGTTGCGCCAGATCTCCTGCTTCATGGCGGCCGGCGAGCCGCCGCCGTGCAGGCTGATCAGCGAGTACCAGCCGCCCTGGTAGGAGGCTGTGAGATCTTCCATGAACCGCGCGACCTCGATGCGCTTGTCGTAAGGCACGTCCGGGTTGGCGCGCAACACCTCGGACAGGCGTGCGGCGGTGGCGGGGTTGTGGTCTTCGTCGGGTCCGGGCAAGGCGACGATCAGGCCGCCGGAGACTTCGTGCGCGAGGCGATGCATGTCGTAGATCTGCGTGGCCAGCAAGAGCTTGCCGATGTTGCTGAACACCGGGTCGGGCATGAAGGTGCCCGTGTGCGGGTCCTGCGTCGCATAGACGCTGGCCGCAACGCCGCAGGCATAGAAGCCCTCGACGATCTTGATCAGTTCCACCATCGGCTCGCGCAGGTTGCTCTTTGCGCCCGGGTCGAGGCCATTGGCTTCGCACATGAGCGCCGCGGCACCGATCAGCAGATCGCCGAAACCGGCGCGTGCCGCGATGCAGCTGTGGCGGTGGTGGGTGGCGTAGCTGTAGGTCAGCACATGGCTGTGCTCCCACTCGCCGTCGAAGAAGACGCGCTCCCAGGGCACGAGCACGCGGTCGAACATCACCACGGCGGTCGCCTGGCCGTACTTGCGCGAGAACAGCGCGTCGCCGTGTTCCAGCTTCTCGCCGGGCCGGCCCGCCGGGCGCGACACGATGGTGACGCCGGGCGCGTCGACGGGCACCGCACAGCAGACGGCGAAGTCCGCGTCCTCGCGCCCCATGTTGCGTCCCGGCATGACCAGGAATTCGTGCATGTAGGGCGCGCCGGTCACGATGGCCTTGGTGCCGCACAGCACGATGCCCTTGGCCGTGCGCTCCACCACGTGCACGTAGGTGTCGGGGTTGGCCTGCTCGTGCGGCCGTTTGCTGCGGTCGCCCTTGGCATCGGTCATGGCGATGCCGAGCGCGAGGTCGCGGTCCTGCACGTCGGCCAGGTAGGCGTCGAAGCGGGCGCGCAGCTCGGTGCTGCCGCGTGCATCGTCGATGTGTGCCACGGCCTGCCCGATGCCGTTGAGCGCATCGTGGGCCAGGTAGCGCTGCGCGCAGCCGGTTTCCTGGCACAGGACGCGCACCGCTTCCAGCTTGTTCAGCAGGTCGCCGGCGGCGTCGTTCACATGCAGCATGCGGTTGACCACGCGATTGCGCCGCGACTGGGTGGCGAGCGCGATCGGCGCCATGGCCGGGTCGAGCGCGAAGTCGTAGGTGTAGGCGAGCGCGTTGACGCCCGGTTGCAGCGACGGCTCGTCAGCGACGCTGGCGACGAGCCGTCCATCGACGTACACGACGGGCTGAAGGCGGCGCAGCGATTCGCGGTATTGCGCGCCGGTCATGAGGTTGGCGCGGGTCGGCGCGGCATCGGCGAAGTTCATGGGCCACTCCTGTGCATCGGAAGCCATAGTTGAACACTGTTCAATGCATTGATCAACGATTAAAGTCGCGCATGGCCAGCACCCGTCGAACCGTTTCCCGCCCTGCTCCCGTTCCCGCTCCATCGCCAAGCCGCGAGGCGCGCCAGCAAACCATGACGGATCAGCGCCGGGCCCACGTGCTCGATGCGGCGCGCGCGGCGTTCTTCGAACTCGGCCTCGACGGCACGAGCGTTCGCGAGATCGCGCAGCGTGCCGGCTACACCCCCGGCGCCATCTACAGCTACTTCGCGAGCAAGGAGGCGGTGTACGCCGCCCTGCTCGGCGAATCCCTGGAGCGCCTGAACGCGCAGGTCGCCGGTGCCTGCGAGCGCAGTCCGGCCGGCGGTGTCGAACGGGTGCGCGCCGCGGCCGGTGCCTTCTTCGATTTCTATCGCGAGAACCCACGGGACCTGGACCTCGGCTTCTATGTCTTCCAGGGCCTGCAGCCGCGCGGCCTCACGCCCGAACTGAACAAGTCACTCAACAAGCGGCTGCGCGACGCCCTCCGGCCGACCCAGGACGCGCTCGCCGCGCTGGGCATGCCGGCCGCGCAGACCCTGCGCGAGGTGACGGCGTTCTTCGCCCACTGCGTCGGGTTGCTGGTGTTGAGCCACACCGGGCGGATCCGCATGTTCAATCAGGGTTCGCAGGCGCTGTTCGAGTGCTACCTGGAGCAGCTGGTCCAGCGGGCCGCGCCGCGCTGAGGTTCGCGCGGGCTGGCGTCAGGCTTTTTGCAGCCGTTCGATGGCGAGCGCGAGGTCGCCCGCCTTGCCGGACAGCACCAGCGTGTCTCCGTCGGCGAGCACCGTGTCGTCGATGGTGTCTGCGATCTTGCCGTTCTTGCGGCGCAGGCTGGCGATGCGCACGCCCATGCCTTGCAGCGACAGTTCGGCGAGGCGTCGCCCCACGGCCGGTGTGCCCTGGGTCACCGTGAAGCTGTTGAGCCGCTCGTGCTCGACCTCGTCGGCGGTGTCGTCGTCCGCGCCGTGGAAATAGCCCCGCAGCAGGCTGTAGCGCGCATCGCGCTGGTCCTGCGCGACCCGGATCACGCGTCGCATCGGCACGCCGATCAACGCCAGGGCGTGGCTGGCGAGCATCAACGACCCTTCGATCGCTTCGGGCACCACCTCGGCCGCGCCGGCCGCCTGCAGGCGTTCCAGGTCGCGATCGTCGCGGGTGCGGACGATGACGGGCACCTGCGGCGCATGGGCGCGCGTGTTGGCGAGGATCTTGAGCGCGCCGCCCACATCCTGGTAGGTCACGACCACTGCGCTGGCTCTCGCCAGCCCGGCCGCCATCAGAGCCTGGAGGCGCGTCGCATCGCCGAACACCACCGCATCTCCAGCGGCCGAGGCCTGCTGCACGAGGTCGGGATCGAGTTCCAGCGCCAGGTACGGGATGCCCTCGCGCTCGAG
>JAHJOG010000282.1 GCA_018820395.1 Gammaproteobacteria bacterium
CCATTGCTTCACCGAAACCGCCGAGGTGGCGCGCGCCGCGCTGGATCTGGGCTTTCACATCTCCTTTTCGGGCATCCTGACTTTCAAGAAAGCGCAGGATCTGCGGGACGTGGCAGCCTTCGTGCCGCTCGACCGGATGCTGATCGAAACCGACAGCCCCTACCTCGCCCCCGTGCCTTACCGCGGAAAGACCAACAACCCGTCGTACGTTCCCTTCGTCGCCAAACAGATCGCAGAACTTCGTGGGCTTGCGGTCGAGACGGTGGCGCAAGCGACCAGCGACAACTTCAGCGCGCTTTTTCTTGGCGCCAAGACATGATAAATAGCATTAAATATATTCTCTATCCCATTGTTTTTTCAGCGTTTAATCTTGCTCATGCGGGCTCCTTCGATGACTTCTTCCGCGCCGTTCGGAGCGACAACGCGAGCGGCGTCACCAGCCTCCTGAACCAGGGTTTCGATCCCAACACCCGTGACGAAAAAGGACAGACCGGCTTGATGCTGGCCTTGCGCGAGCCGTCCCCGCGCGTCATTCAGGTCTTGCTCGCCTCACCCAAGACCAACGTCGAACTGCGCAACGCCAACGACGAAAGCCCGTTGATGCTCGCCGCGCTCAAGGGCGACAAGGAAACGGTCGACCGCCTGATCGCGCGGGACGCCGACATCAACAAGCCGGGCTGGGCGCCGTTGCACTATGCGGCCACCAACGGCCACGTCACGATCATGAAAGAGCTGCTCGAGAAGCACGCCTTCATCGACGCCGAATCGCCCAACGGCACCACGCCCCTGATGATGGCCGCGATGTACGGCACCACCGACGCCGTGCGCCTGCTGCTGGACGAGGGCGCCGACGTCCAGATGAAGAACCAGCAGAACATGACGGCGGTGGATTTCGCAAAACGTGCCAACCGGCCGGACGCCATCAAGCTCATCGAGGCGCGCGCAGCAGCCAACGCGGCCAATCGTGCGGCGTCCCGCGCGTCCAGCCCGGCGAGCGGCGCACCCGCTCCGGCGGGCGGTGCGTCCAGCCCCGCCACCGGCACGAGCGTCCCGGCGCCCGTCACAACCGCTCCTGCGAATGTCGCACCCAGCCCCGCAGGCGACGCGCCGGCGTCGGCAGGTGGCATGTCCGAGTCGCCCGCTACCGCAAAACCTCGTGCAGCGCCTCCGCCGCTCGGCGTGTCGACGCCAGGAAAGTGGTAACACGACGTTAACAGCCGGCGATTTCTCCTAATTGACGACATCACGCGCAGAAAATGTCCGACAAGAGTTGCCTGAGCTGGTGACAACGTCGAAGCCGCCATGAACCTTGTCAAACCCGTCCTGATGGAAATCCGCCTCCGCCGCTCCGAGCGGTTCATGGACGAGGAACCGGTGGACGACCGGGACCACCTGTGGGTTCCGGACACGCCTTACCAGCGCGCGCGCCTGACGCATGCGGTCGAACGCGGCACGCGTTTGTTCGGGGAGCGCTCGCATTGGATCGAAGAGCGGCGCGCTTGAGGGCCTGAATCCCGCAGGGGCCGTGAATCACCCGGCCGCGATATCCGGCCGTCGCCGATTCAAGCGGCGCGCGCGCAGCGGACCCACGCCGATCTAGGCTCGCAGCAGCCGAACGCCGCGCAGCGGCCCGATCGTCGAGTCCTTTCCAGTCCCCATTCCCGGAAAAAGCCGCCCCGCGCTCCGGCCAGGATCGAGGTTGAAGCTCTCACAGGCAACCTGCGCCGCCAGCGCGTCGAGCGACGCGGTGGGCCGTAAATCGCGGCCGTCGAGCAGGCTGGACGGGCCGAGGCCCGGCCAGTCGGCGACGATCTTTCCCCCGTGCACGGCGCCACCCAGCAGCATCGCCAACGAGCCGGTGCCGTGGTCGGTGCCGCCGGTTCCGTTCGCGGCTGCCGTCCGGCCGAACTCGGTGGCGACCAGGACGACCGTCTCTGACCAGTGTTCGCCGAGCCCTTCCCGCAGCGCTGCGACCAGCGCGTCCAGGTTGCGCAGTTGCGCTGCGAGGCGTCCGTTCTGCGCACTGTGCGTGTCCCATCCGCCGGTTTCGATCATGCCGATGCGCGGGCCGTCGGGGCGCGCCAGAAAACGCGCAGCCAGCGCGCCCAATGCCGCGCCGTTCTGCCGAGGCGATCCCGGCCCGCTGCCGTCCATGGCCACGCCGCGCGCTTCCATGGCCGAAGTCCAGAGCGGGTGCAACTGCGCATCCGACTCGTAGAGTTGGGCGACGCGCAACAACAGATCGTCGTTGGCCTGAGGCAATTTGGAGGGCGCGTACGAGCCCACCGACTCGCGGCCGCGCAACGCCACCGGCACGGTGGGCGCAAACGCCATCGCGCTTTCCGAAGGGTCACCAGCCCGGCGCGGCAACAACGTGATCAGGCGATTGAGCCATCCGTCCTTCTGCTGATAGGGCGACGCGCCGCCCGTTTCCAGCACGTTCTGGCCATCGAAATGCGAGCGATCGCGGTAGGGCGAGGCCACGGCATGGACGAACAGAGCTTCCCCGGCGCGATACAGGCTCGCGGTTTCCGCCAGGGCAGGGTGCAGGGCGAAGCTGCCGTCGAGGCGCGTCGCGGCGGTGTCTCCGGCGAGTTCACGGCGCAGGCCTTCGTAGGCCGGGTCGGCATAGGGCATCAGGGTCGCGAGTCCGTCCGCAGCGCCACGCTGAATGATGAAGACCAGGCGACGTTCGGTGGCCGCTCGGGCCAGCGCCAGGCGCGGCGCGACGCACACCAGACCGGCCGAAGCCGCGGCCAGCAGGAATCCGCGGCGGTGGGTGTAAAGGTCTATCGACGAGGAGGCCATGGTCATCTCCGGAGGAAATCGGGGGACACGAGCAACAGGGCCAGTGCGGTGCCGGCGCTTTCGGCGCGCGACACGGCGAGCCGGGTGCGTTCGCCCAGCGCATCGCCGGGCAGCACGCGGCTTGCCAGCGTGCGCGGATCGGCGGTGGCGCCACCGCGCCCGGCCTGCGCCGCGAGCCGCTGCGCCAGTTCGACCCGCCGGACCAGGGCGTCGGGGGCAGCCCAGCTGAGCGCGAAATCCTCGAAGCCGGCGGGCGAACCGGGCCGCCACATCGGCTGGCCGAGCTGATCGAGCATCTGCGCGGCCTGAGCGCCTCGGAGCTCGGGCGGGCCGAGGGCACGCATCGACGACACGGTCCAGTCCCATGGGGTCTTGAACTTGCCGAAGTTCGTCGCCCAGCATTCGGGCGAGTCGACGAGCGCCCGGTACACGGTCGGCAGGTCGCCCCGGCTGCGCTCGAAGGCGGCGGCGAGCCGATCGATCAACGCGGGTGGCGGGTTGTCGGAGACGAAGTGGATCGCGAGCTTGCTGGCGATGTGCCGAGCGGTCGCCGGCGCCACCGCGAGATCGTCGAGGATCGCGCGGGCCTGCTGCTCGCCGGGCTGGGCATAGACCCGCCCCAGCACGGTCCGCGGGCCGGGCTCGTGCAGAGCGTTGCGATAACGAAATCCGCCTGGCGCTTCGCCCATCGCACCGGCCGGCGCAGGAGCCGGCATCCCTTCTTCCTTCGAGCCGGCACCGCGGCCGACGGCTGCCGGCGCTTCGGGGGCAGCGAGCGTCCATCCGGTCAGCGCGCGGGCGAATTCGGTCACGTCGGCCTGGGTGTAGCCGGTGCGCGCGCCCAAGGTGTGCAGCTCCATGATTTCGCGAGCGAGGTTTTCGTTGAGCCCGCGCCGTCGCGCCGGGTCGTTGCTGGCGATGCGCTGCGCGGCCGGGCTGTCCGGGCCGATCGATTGCGCCTGGTCGAGATAGACCAGCATGGCCGGGTGCCGCACGGCAGACCGCAACAACTCGTCGAAGCGGCCGAGGATGAAAGGACGGATCGCTTCGTTCTCGTAGGCGCCGGCCAGGCCGAGGACGGCCGGCTTTTCGACCGACACCGCGAAGTGGTTGGACCAGAAGTGCACCAGCCGCTCGACGAAGGGCGTCGGCGTCTTCACCGCACTGTCGAGGCGCGCGTTGGCCGCCGCCACGTAGGCGGCGCGCGCGTCGCGCCGGAGCGCCTGGCGCATGGCCTGCTTGTCGGCATCGCTCGCACCGCGCAATTCCCGGCGGCGGTTCTGGTAGTCGGCGAGCAAATCGTCGGTGCGAGTCCGTCCAGTCGCGGTTGGCGTGGCGCTGAAACGATCGAACTGGGCGAGCAGCCAACGGCGAGGGTCGTCGGGCGGCGGCTCATCGGGCCGGGCGCCGAGGCCGAATCGGTTGAGGGCAATGGCGGCAGCGGACATGTGTGGGACTCCTGGTCGCAGCGACGCAGGAGGCCGAGTCTGCGCTCCGATTGTTTCCCGATTGCGAACACCGCGGTTCGATCGCTGAGGGTTTTTACCTAAGGTTTGGATGCAAACTTCATCTCACAGGGCAGCCATCCAGGCGCCCTGGGTGAACAGGGCACCGAGCGAGGTGGCCGACCCTTTCCGAAGGGACGGTGACCCACCCAAGACCGGTTCGAACATCATCCAAAGCATTGAAGGAATTGAAAAATGAAGACCTCGAAGATCATCGCCGCCGCCGCTCTCTCCATGCTGGCCGCCGTGGGCGCCCAGGCAGAAAGCTATGAAGGCGTGCATCAGCCGGTGTCGGCTGCGAGCCGTGCCGAAGTGAACTCGCAAGCAGTCGTCGCCGCACACAGCGCCAACCCCTATGCAGAAGGCTATGCACAAGGTGTCTCGACCGTCGACAGCAACCTGGCCCGCGCGACCGTTCGTGACCAAGCCGTCGTGGCAGCACGCAACGACAACCCGTATGCAGAAGCAGCCATGGCCGGTGTGACCTCGGTCTACGGCAGCACCGTGGATCGCGCTGCGGTCCGTGCCCAGGCGCGCGCTGCGGCTCGCGGCGACCAACTGGCGCTGTAAGCAGGGCAGCACGGGTCAAGGAAGGCCAGGGCGCCAACCCGATGTCCGAAAGGACAAAAAAAGGCCCGTGCAAGACGGGCCTGTAAGGGTTGGTCCTTGATGCCTACCCAGGGAGAAACCAAGCCCTGAGGATAGGCTTTCCGCCAACGAAAACAAGTTGTTCGAAGGTTTGCGTCCGTTGCCGGATGTGACGAAATCGCCGTTGGCACACACTTATTTGCAAGGGAATGGCATCAGCCCATGCCCTTGCCGCCGTCGACCCGCAGCGTGGTCCCCGTGATGAAGCCTGCATCGTCTGCCGCCAGGAAGACGATGCAGCGCGCCACTTCCGCAGGGCGGCCGAGCCGCCCGACCGGCACGGTGCGCAGGATCTCCGCGAGCGCATCTGGCGCGACGGCTCGGACCATAGCGGTGTCCGTGTACCCCGGCGACACCACGTTCACGGTCACGTTGCGTGCGGCGCCTTCGAGCGCCAGCGAGCGGCTGAAGCCCAGCAGTCCGGCTTTGGCTGCGGCGTAGTTGGTCTGGCCGAACTGGCCGGTGAGGCCGTTGACCGAACCCACGTTCACGATGCGCCCGAAGCGTCGCTCGCGCATGCCTTCGATCACTGCCCGGCACATGAAGAAGCAGCCGCCGAGATCGACGTCGAGCACCTCGCGCCACTGCTCGGCGCTCATCTTGTGAAGCATGGCGTCGTGCGTGATGCCGGCGTTGTTCACCAGCACGTCGATCGGGCCCAGCGCTTCTTCGACCTGCCGGACCCCGTTGCGACAGGTTTCCATGTCCGAAACGTCCCAGGCGAACGCAGGGATGCCGGTGCGCCGGGCGAAGTCGTCCGCGCCGGCCCGGTCGCTCCGGTAATTGGCCGCGACGCGGTAGCCGGCTGCCTGCAGCGCCTCGCTCGTTGCGGCGCCGATGCCGGACGTTCCGCCCGTGACCAGCGCCACGCGTGCCGTCACACCTGCACCCGCAGGTCGTTGATGACGGTGGCGACGCCCGGCGCAGACCAGGCCGCGCCCTGTGCAGCGGCGCGTTCGGCCCACGAATGCACGGCACCGCTCAGCGTGACGACGCTGCCGTCGACATGCACGTCGATGTTCTTCACCTCACGCTCGACGCGGCGGCCCAGCGCCGCCTGGATCTTGTTGCGCACGTCCGATGGTGAAGTGCGCGGCTTGACCGTGACGGCGTTGGTCACGCCGACCACGCCCAGCAGGTTGCGCATGCCGTCTTCGGCCGCCTTGCGCTGGTATTCCCATTCGACCTGGCCTTCGAGCGTGACCCAGCCGTTTTCCACCATCGGGTGGATCTTGTCGTCCGGCACCAGCACGTTCCATTCGAGCGCGAGCTCGGCGGTGCGTGCGATGTCGGCATCGGTCCGCTCATGGCTCGAAGCGAGCTTGACCGTCATTTCGACGGCCACGGCCTTGACGCCGCCCACGCGCAGCGCGGCGCGCTCCGCAGCATGCTTTTCTGCCAGGCTCGCAGGATGGCCCGTCAGCGTGACCACGCCGTTGTCGACGATGACGCCGATGCGGCTTGCCTCGACAGCCGGTTCCCACATCAGTTCTGCAGCGACGTCGTTCTTGATCTGTGCATCGGTCTTCATCGGAATTCCTCTTTCGGTTGGGTTGGCGATGAATGATTCTTCGCCCCGCAATGTCGGCCCGCGTTGCGCTGGATCAAAGGTGCTCGTATGCGGTCGTTACCGTTCGAGCACATAAGTGCCCGGCGCGTCGCCGAGGGGTGCCAGGCCGCGTGCGGCGTGGCCCATGCGAGGCGGCCGGCGCCGTGGCCCGGAGCGGGCCTTGAGCCATGCGTGCAGCGCGGGCCACCACGACCCCTCGATGCGTTTCGATTCGGCGGCAAAGACCTCGGGCGGCACGTACGCCGCGTCGCGTGCGCGACGCGCGATGCGATAGCCGCGGTGCGGATGGCCGGGCTCGCTGACGATGCCGGCGTTGTGTCCACCGTCGGTCAGCACGAAGGTGAGATCGGCATCGCACAAGAGGTGCAGCTTGTAGACCGAGCGCCACGGCGCCACATGGTCTGCGGTGGTGCCGACGCAGAAGATGGGGAGATCGATGTCGTCCAGGCACACGGGCCGCCCCTTCACGAGATAGGTGCCGCGCGCCAGGGCATCGTCGAGAAAGAGCTTGCGCAGGTAGTCGGCATGCATGCGGCGCGGCATGCGCGTGCCATCGGCGTTCCAGGCCATGAGATCGGTCATGGGCGTGCGCTCGCCCAGCAGGTAGGTCTGGACCATCGGCTTCCAGATCTGGTCCAGCGAGCGAAGCAACTGGAAGGCGCCGGCCATCTGGCGTGCCTCCAGCCCACCCTGCCACCGCATCAGGTCTTCGAGAAAGCTGAGCTGGCTCTCGTCGATGAAGAGCGACAGCTCGCCCGGCTCGGTGAAATCGGTCTGCGCGGCCAGCAGCGTGAGGCTCGCCAGCCGGTGGTCGTTGTCGCGCGCCATGGCCGCCGCACCGATCGCGAGCAGGGTGCCGCCGAGGCAATAGCCGACGGCATGGACCTTCTGCGCCGGCACGATGGTGTTGATCGCCTTCAGGCTCGCGTCCAGGCCGTGTTCGAGATAGTCCTCCACGCCCAGGTCGGCGTCGGCAGGCGGCGGGTTCTTCCACGAGATCGCGAACACCGTGTGGCCTTGCGACACCAGATAGCGGATGAACGAGTTGGCGGGCGAAAGGTCGAGCACGTAGTACTTCATGATCCAGGCGCTCATTACCAGCACCGGCTGGGCCTGCACGGTGGGCGTGGACGGCGCGTACTGGATGAGCTCGACGAGGTGATTGCGCATCACCACCTTGCCGGGCGTGAGCGCCACGTCGCGGCCCGGCACGAAGGCTTCCGCGCCCACGGGCGGCTCGTCGCGCAGCTTGCGCTGCAGGTCTTCCTGCGCGTTCTGCAAGCCCTGCCACAGGCTCTGGCCCCCGGTCGCCAAGGCACGCTCCACCACTTCGGGGTTGGCCCCAGGCAGATTGGCCGGCGAGAACATCGCGAGCAGCTGCCGCGCCGCGAAGGCGTCGATCGCGGCATGGTGCCGCTCCACGCCCGGCACGCCGTCGACAAGCGCATGCGCGAAATGCTCGAAAGCGCCGAAGGCCTGCTTGTAGAACGCGTACGGCGGGGCGTCCCACGCCATGTCGTTCAGCCGCGCATCGGTCCTGGGTGGCGCGCGCCAGTCTTCGTTCGACAATGCGCGCAGGGCGCGTGCCGGGTTGGCGGCGAGATGGATCGCCCAATCGCTCCAGGCCAGCATGAGCGCCGCCGGCGACAGGCCGCCCGTCCATTGCGCGATGAGCGCGTGCAAATCTCGGTCCAGCGCATCGGCCTGGTCTTCCATAAGGTTCCGTTCGTCGCAGTTCTGGGACGAGCCCGAGTCTGACGACGCCGCGCGCCGGCGGCTTGATCCCTGTCAATGCCGATGCGGCCGCCCGGCCGCAAGATGCGCCGGCCGCACCGGCATGCCGCAATCCGGAGGCCCGCTATCGCCATCCATCCCGTTTCCCTCGTTGTCGCCACCCCTGCGGCCGTCCCGACTCATGGGCCGGGAGCAGAACCGTCGCACACGACGGCCGTCCCGCCGGCTCCGCTGGACCCGGCCGCTTCGGGCGCCGCGTCCACGCCAGGTTCACGCGTCCTTTCGGCGCTGCGCGGCCATTGGGCGATCGTGCTGATCCTTCTCCTGCTCGGACTGGCCGCCGCGCTGTGGGCGCCACGCTGGCTGCAAGGACCGCGCGTGCCGGTTACCGAGGTCGTGCGCCGCGACTTCGTGCAGTCGGTCGTCGCGGCCGGCCACGTCGAGACACCCCATCGCGTGTCGCTCGGCACGCAGATCGGCGGCGTGGTGGCGCGCGTCCCGGTGGCCGAAGGACAGGCGGTCGACAAGGGGCAGCTGCTCATCGAGCTCGACGATGGCGAAGCCCGCGCCGCCGCCGCGTAGGCCGATGCGGGCGTGATGCAGGCGATGGCCATACTGCGGCAGCTGGGCGAAGTGCAGGCGCCGGTGGCAGCGCAGACGGTGCGGGTGGCGCAGGTCAATCGCGACAACGCCCGCGCGCACTGGACGCGCAATGCCGAGCTCTACCGCCAGGGCTTCATCGGCCGTGCCGCGCTCGACGATCTGCAGAAAAACGTCGATCTGGCCGAGGCTCAGTTGCAGTCGGCGATCCGCCAGCGCGATACGACGTCGCCCGGCGGGAGCGACCACGCCCTGGCCACGCAGCAACTCACGCAGGCACGCGCCGCGGCCGACGCGGCCCGGTCGCGCCTGGGCTACACGCGCATCGCGGCGCCGGTGGCCGGAACGCTGATCGCGCGCAACGTGGAGCCCGGCGATGCGGTGTTGGCGGGAAAGTCGCTGATGGTGCTTTCTCCGGCGGGCGAGGTGCAGGTGGTGGCGCAGATCGACGAACGCAACCTCGGCCTGCTGGCCACGGGCCAAACGGCCAAGGTGTCGGCCGACGCGTATCCGGCGCAACGCTTCGAAGCCCGTCTCGCCTACATCAACCCTGGCGTCGACGTGCAGCGCGGCTCGGTCGAAGTCAAGCTGTCGGTGGCCGATCCGCCTGCCTACCTGCGCCAGGACATGACGGTGTCGATCGACATCGACGTGGCCTTTCGTCCGCAGGCCTTGATGGTGCCGAGCGACGCGCTGCACGACGCCGACAGCGACCACCCCTGGGCGATGGTGCTGGCCGACGGCCGGGCCGAACGGCGCGACCTGCGGCTCGGCTTGCGTGCAGGCGGCATGAACGAAGTGCTCTCGGGGCTCGAAGCAGGCGACAGGGTGGTGCCGGCGTCGGTGGCAGGCGCCGTGGCCGGTGCGCGCCTGCGGCCGCTCACGGCGCGCGCCAACGGCCGGCCATGAACGCGTGGGCGCCTTTCGAATGGATCGTGGCCTTGCGCTTCCTGCGCGAGGGCCGGATGCAGACGCTCTTCATCATCGCCGGCATCGCGACCGGCGTGGGCGTCATCGTCTTCATGTCGGCGCTCCTTGCCGGCCTGCAATCCAACTTCGTGAATCGGGTGCTGGCCGCCCAGCCGCACATCCAGCTGTTGCCGCCCAAGGAGGTGGCGCGCGCCCTCGGGCCGAGCGCGGACCTTCCGCCAGGCACCTTGCAAGGCGCGATCGTTCAGGCGCCGCTGCAGCGCTTCAAGTCGATCGATCAGTGGCAGGCGCTGGTGGTGCAGTTGCGCGCAATGCCGGAAGTGCGCTTCGTTTCTCCGGCGGCCGTCGGATCGGCACTCGCCGTGCGTGGCGAAGCGAGCCGTGCCGTCACGGTGAGCGGGGTCGACCCGGCGCTCTATTTCCGCATCGTCGATTTGCCGGACCAGATCGTCGCCGGCAAGGCGCGGCTCACGCACGACGACATCCTGATCGGCACGGAACTCGCCAGCGATCTCGGCGTGAGCGTGGGCGACAAGCTGCGCGTGTCGTCGGCCAGCGGTGCGGCCAGCACACTCACCGTCAGCGGCATCTTCGATCTGGGCAACAAGGCACCCAACCAGCGCAACACCTTCGTCGCGCTGCGCACGGCACAAAGCCTGCTGGGCCTCGCAGGCGGCGTCACGGCCATCGACGTGACGCTGAACGATGTCTACGAGGCCGAGCGGCTGGCGCAACGCATCTCCGCCGCCACCGGGGTGCAGGCCGACAGCTGGATCGCCACCAACGCGCAGTTCTTCACCGCTGTCCGGGCGCAGACCACCGCCAACACCACCATCCGCGTGTTCGTGGCACTGTCGGTTGCCTTCGGCATTTCGAGCGTGCTGGTGGTGTCGGTTGTGCAGAAGTCGCGCGACATCGGAATCCTGCGCGCCATGGGCATCTCGCGCGGCCAGATCCTTCGGCTGTTCCTGCTGCAGGGCGGACTGCTCGGAGGCGTCGGCGCGGTCGGCGGCACCGCGCTGGGCATGCTGGCGCTGGTGCTGTGGCAGCGCTATGCGCGCAACGCCGACGGCACGCCGCTTTTCGCCCTGGTGCTCGATCCGAGCCTGTTCCTTGCGGCGCTGGTGCTGGCGACGCTCACCGGCCTGCTCGCCGCCTGCGCACCGGCCCTGCGCGCGGCGCGCCTCGACCCCGTGGTGGCGATCCGTGGCTGACAGCGTGGTGCGCATGCGCGGCCTGCGCAAGTCCTTCGGCGTCGGCCAGGCCAACGAGACCGAGGTGCTGCACGGCATCGACCTCGACCTGGTGCGCGGCGAGTTCTGTGCCGTCATGGGGCCCTCGGGCTCCGGCAAAAGCACGCTGCTCAACATCGTGGGGCTGCTGGACCGCCCGACCGGCGGCACGCTGGCCATCTGCGGCGAAGAAACCACCTTGCTCGACGAGCGCAACCTCACGCGACTGCGCGGCCATTCGATCGGCTTCGTCTTCCAGTTTCATCACCTCATCACCGCCTTCACAGCGCTCGAGAACGTCATGATGCCGATGCTGGGAGACGCCGGGTTTCCCAACATGGCGATGCGCCAGCGCGCGGCGGCCTTGCTCAAATCGGTCGGCCTCGGTGCCTGGAGCGATCATCCGGCATCCAACCTGAGCGGGGGGCAACAGCAGCGCGTCGCACTCGCGCGAGCGCTCGCCATGCGTCCCGCGCTGCTGCTCGCCGACGAGCCGACGGGGAACCTCGACACGCACTCGGCCGATGCCGTGTTCGCGCTGCTGCGGCAAGTCAACCGTGACGAAGGAATGGCGGTGCTCTTCGTTACGCACAACCCGGATCTCGCGACGCGCTGCGACCGCGTCCTGCGCGTGGTGGACGGTCTCGTCGAAGGGCAGCCAACCTGCGCCGACGAGCAAGGGCGCTGAGCGGACGGGCCGGCGCTTCAACGATCCCGTGACTTCGACGCCGCATCGCGCGCGGCCTTTACCGCGTCGTGCGCGGACCGTGCCGCATCGCGCGAGACCTGGGCGGCTTGCTTCAACGCATCGCGCGTGGCCTCGGCGGCCTTGGTCGCGTCTTCCTTGCCGGCCTCGGCGGATCGCCTGACATATTCTTCCGCGCGCTCCAGGGCCGCACCGGAGGCGGCGGCGGCCTTCCGGCTTTCGGACAGCGTGGCGTTGGCGGCCGCGCGGCCTTGTTCCATCGATGCGTCCGCGGCCAGTTCGGCCTTCTCGCGGAACCGTGTGGCGGCGTCTGCAGCCCGGCGCGCCGCTTTGCGCAGGCCTTCGGCGATCGACTGCGACACCTTGCCCATGTTGGCCTCGCTCATTTCCGCGGCAACGCGCGCACGGCGTGCGGCTTCCAGGGCTGCCTGTTCCGCGGAACGTGCTGCTTTGCTGGCGGATTCCTGCGCCTTCTGAACCGGCCCGGGGGGCGAACTCAGTTGGCCGGGCAGGTCGCCTTCGGCGGCAGAGGCGCCGAGCGCCAGGCCGAGGAGGCTCAGGACAAGAAACGAGCGGGTGTTGAATTTCATACTGGGTGTCGGTGGGCGATGATCGGATGAGGCTTGGATGAAGAGAGCACGCCGCCATGGTCGACCGTCGCTTTCGCGCGCACCTTGCGCTGGCGCAAGCGCGCGGCAGAAACGTCCCGCCTTTGCGCCAGATCAATGGCGCGCGTCACGCGCCATGACTGAATGGGTTCTTTCGCCGGAGCCCTCCTCATGCCCAAGCTGAATCGCCGAAGCGTCGCAGCGGCCGTCGCCGCGTCCCATATCGCTCTCTCGCTCGCCGGTCTGGCCGCCTGGCCTGCCGCGGCGCAGTCGCGGGGGGAGTTGCTCTACACCACGCATTGCATCGCCTGCCACAGCACGGCCGTGCACTGGCGCGAAAAGAAACTTGCGACGGATTGGCCCAGCCTCGAAGCGCAGGTGCGGCGCTGGCAATCCACGGCGTCGCTCGGCTGGTCGGACGCCGACGTGATCGAGGTCACGCGGCATCTGAATGAAACCTTCTACGGCTTTCCGCCCGCTCAAGGCCCGGCCCGCGTGGTAGCGAAGCCGGGCGGGCTGCAGTGATAGCCGGCGAGCCGCGAACTACTGAATCGGGACGACGTGGCTGGACGTGCCCTGGCGCTTGGGGAGCGTGAGTCGCAGCACGCCGTCTTCGAGCTTGGCGACCACGTTCGCCTGGTCGACTTCGCTGCCGAGCGTGAAGCCGCGCGACATGCTGCCACGGTACGTTTCCTTCAGCAGCGTGCGGCCGTGCTTCTCTTCCTCGTCCTTCTTGATCTCGGCAGTGATGGACACGTAGTTGCCGTCGATCGACACGCGGATGTCGTCCTTGCGCGCGCCGGGGATTTCGGCGCTGACGACGTATTCCTTGTCGTTCTCGCTGACGTCGAGCCGGATGTCGGCGGGCATTCGCTCGTCGTCGAAGACGGACATCGGGCGCGCCCAGCGGCGCATCATTTCGGGAAACAGGTTCTCGATTCGGTCGAGTCGTGTGAAAGCGTTCATGAGAGGCTCCTTGACAACGAGGGTGGATGAATGGGTCGGGCTTTCAGTCTAGGAGTCGCATTCCGCCTCGTATTGCGCACGGTCAAGGAAGCATGAGGGCGCGCGGCGGCCGGCCCTGGGGCTGCCGCCGAAGACAGCCCGCGGCCCTCTCGCTTGACCTGCGTCAACCCCGCAACATGCCGCGCACCGGATGCTGGGTCATGAACCCTGCATCGCACCCGACCCGCACCGGAGGGCCTGCGAACGATCGGCCGAACGGCCTCAGCGACGACGAGGCCGCGCGCCGCCTGCGCGCCGACGGGCCGAACGTGCTGCCGGACGCCGACGGGCGATCCCGGCTCGCCATGGTGTGGCGCGTGCTGGTCCAGCCCATGTTCCTTTTTCTGGTGGCGACGGCAGCGGTCTACGCCTTCATCGGCGACCTCGGCGAGGCAGCGATGCTGATGGTCTCGGTGCTGGCTGTGGGCGGGCTCGCCGTCTACCAGGAGCAGCGCACCGAGAACACGCTGCGGTCGCTGCGCGACCTGTCGAGCCCACGATGCGTCGTCATTCGCTCGGGTCGCGATGTGGTCGTGTCGAGTCGCGAACTGGTGGTCGGCGACATGCTCCGCGTGAACGAGGGCCTGCGGCTCGCCGCCGACGCGCGGCTGCTCGAAGCGAACGACATCCGGGTCGACGAATCGCAGCTGAGCGGCGAATCGACGCCGGTGAGCAAGTCTGCGGCGACAGAACCCGACGCGTACCGGGTCACCGATGCGGGCAACGAGGTGGGCGTGCATCCTTCGTTTCTTCGAGCGGGCAGCCTGATCGTGCAGGGCGAAGGCCTGGCGCGCGTCACCGCGACGGGTGCACGCACGGCCCTCGGCCGCATCGGCGGATCGCTGGCCCGCATCGAGACGCGCCCGAGCCGGCTGGAGGGCGAATTGGGGCGGCTCGTGCGCCGCGTGGCGGCCCTGGCCGCCGTCACCTGCGTCGTCGCCGCCAGCGTCTTCGTGTGGCGCGACGGCTCCTGGACCGCCGGCCTGCTGGTCGGCCTCACGTTGGCGATGTCGCTGATTCCCGAGGAATTCGCGGTGGTCTGGAGCGTGATGCTGGCCATGGGGGCCTGGCGGCTGGCTGCGAACCGTGTGCTGACGCGGCAGCCCCAGGCCATCGAGGCGCTCGGCACGACCACCGTCCTGTGCACCGACAAGACCGGCACGCTCACGGCCAACCGCATGGCGCTCTCGGCCATTCACGACGGCCGGCATGCGCATCGGTTGCCCGGCACCGGCGCGCTGGCGCCGTCGTTGGGTGACTTGCTGCGGGGTGCAGCGGAAGCATCGGTGCCCGGCGGCATCGAGCCGATGGATCGGGCGATCTTCGACGCGGCCCGTGAAGCTGGCCTGGCGTCGGATGAGGAAGGGGCCACGCGCCGCATCGGCGTCGGCGAAGACAGGCCGTACGTCACCCACTGGCGGCTCGAGCGCGACGGCTGCGCGGTCGTCGCAGTCAAGGGTGCGCCAGAGGCGGTGTTGGCGCTGTGCCGCGACGATCCGTCGACCCAGGTACGGCTGGAGCGCGTCGCGCGCCACTGGAGCCGGCTCGGCCTCAGGGTTCTGGCGGTGGCGGCCGGACGCGTCCCCGGTGCCGGCGGCATGTCGGACCTGCCCAGCCTGCCGAAGCTCGTTCCGCTCGGACTGCTCGGCTTCGTCGATCCGCTGCGCGCCGAGGTGCCCGCGGCCATGGCCGAATGCCGCAGTGCCGGGGTGCGCGTCATCATGATCACGGGCGATTCGCCGCTCACGGCCAGAGCCATCGCGCGACAGGCCGGCTTGCGGGAAGAGGGCGCACCCCGGGTGACGACCGGCGCGCAACTGGCCGCCATGGACGATGCGGCGCTGGCCGCAGCGGTGGCCGAATCGAGCGTTTTCGCGCGCGTCGCGCCGGCTCAGAAGCTGCGCATCGTGCGCGCCTTGCAGCAAGGCGGAGAGGTGGTGGCCATGACGGGCGACGGCGTCAACGACGCTCCGGCGCTGCGCGCCGCCGACATCGGCGTCGCCATGGGCGGGCGCGGCACGGACGTGGCCCGAGAAGCCGCCTCGCTGGTGCTCCTGGACGACAACTTCTCGTCGCTCGTCGTGGCCATTCGCGCAGGACGCCGGATCTTCATCAACCTGCGCAAGGCGCTGGGCTATCTCTTCGCGGTCCACGTACCGATCGTCGGCGTCGCCTTGCTGCCCGTGGCGATGGGCGGGCCGGTGCTGCTGCTTCCGCTGCACGTGGTGCTGCTCGAACTCCTGATCGATCCGGCGTGCTCGTTGGTCTTCGAAGCAGAGCCGGCGCCGCGCGATGTCATGCGCGCTCCTCCGAGGCCGGCGGACGAGCGGCTCTTTGCATGGAACGCCGTGTTCACCTCGATCGGCCTGGGTGCGATCGCTTTCACGATGGTGCTCGCCGTGCAATGGGCGGCCCGGCTCGCCGGCGCGTCGGACGCGACTTTGCGGCTCGCGAGTCTGGGGAGCATCGTGGTCGGCAACCTTTTGCTGCTGCAGTGGTTCCGGGGGAGGGGTGGCGCACGTCGCGGCGGGAAGGGCAGCAACACCTCGTTCACCGTGCTTGTCGGCTTCGTGGCTGTCGCAGGGGCGGTCATCCTCGGCGTGCCGGCCGTTTCAGGCGCCTTGGGCCTGCCGGGCGTTCCCGTCGAATGGGCGGCCGCGCTGGGGGGTCTGGCGTTGCTGGCCTTCGGGCTGGCGTGGGTTCAGCGCGCGAGGCGCGCCAAGCGCGCCAGGCGTGAGGGGAGCAACGGGAGCCAGGCTGGCCTCATGCGTCCCAAGGTGCCCGAGCCTGCGCACGGAGCCCGCCCTCACGGCCCGGCCGGTCCATGAACGATGCGGCACACCTCCCGGGGGCGCAGGGCGTCGGCCGGGAATCTCGCGCCTGGGCGCTGGAGGCCGCCGCCGACATAGCCCTTGCCCGCCACGCGAGCCCGGCCGGCGTCGCCAAGCGCAGCCGAACGCGGCTCGCGGAACTCGTGGCGCACGCAGTGCGGCATTCGCCGATGCACGCGCAGCGGTTCGCCGGGCGCGCGCCAGAAGGCATTGCGCTGTCGGAATTTCCCGTGTCGCGCAAGGCCGATCTCATGCGGCACTTCGACGCCTGGGTGACCGACCCGGCGCTGCGACTGGCGAACCTGCGGCGCTTCGTCGCCGACCCGCGCCGGATCGCCGAACCCTGGCTGGGCCGCTACATCGTCTGGGAAAGCTCGGGCAGCAGCGGCGAGCCCGGCATCTTCGTGCAGGACGCTGCAGCCATGGCGGTCAACGATGCGCTCGAGGCGATCCGCAGACCCTCGCTGCGGCCGTGGCAACGGCTGCTCGACCCCCTCGGGCTGGCCGACCAGATCGCCTTCGTCGGCGCGATCGGCGGGCATTTTGCGAGCACGGTGTCGGTCGAGCGCATCCGCAGGACGAGCCCGGCGCAGGCGAAGAGGCTGCACCAGGTCTCTTTTCTGCAACCGCTCGACGCCCTGGTGCGCGAACTCGATCACCTGCGGCCGGACATCGTGGCAACCTATCCGAGCGTGGCGGTGCTGCTCGCCCAAGAGCGCCTCGCGGGCCGGCTGCACTTTGCACCGGCCGAGATCTGGACCGGCGGCGAAAACTTCTCGAAGCGCGCGCGCACGCATGTGCAGCAGGCCTTCGGCTGCCCGGTGAGCCACAGCTACGGTGCCTCGGAATTCCTCGCGCTGGCGTCGGAATGCGAGCACGGCGGCATGCACTTCAACAGCGACTGGGCGATCCTGGAGCCGGTCGATGAGCACGGCCACCCGGTTGCCGAAGGCGGCCTGGCGAGCACCACCTTGCTCACCAACCTGGCCAATCATGTGCAGCCGCTGCTCCGGTACGACATCGGGGACCGCGTGAGCTTTCTTCCGCACGCTTGCGCCTGCGGATCGGCACTTCCGCTCATCGCGGTCGATGGTCGCTGCGAAGAGACGCTGGTGCTCGGCCGCGGGTCGGCAAAGCGCGTGCACCTGCTGCCGCTGGCGCTCACCACGGTGCTCGAAGACGACGCGGGCTTGTTCGACTTCCAGCTCGTTCAACGCGGCCCTTGCGACCTGACGCTCAGCAGCCGCCTGGGTGGCGAGGCCGGCCGAAGGATGCTGAAACGCGCCTGCGATGCGCTGCATGCTTACCTGGCGAAGCTCGGCGCGACCGGCGTGCGCATCCGATCCGAACCCGGCCAGGCTGCGCGCGTCGGGCGCAGCGGAAAGGCGGTGAGGGTGCTGGCGGAGCGCATGCCGCGCTGAATTCACGCTCTTTGGTTGATCCACCGCAAACGCTCGCGCCGCCCGGCCCGCCATGCTCGGACTTTCGGCATGCCAAAGGAGTCCCCCATGAACGATCAGACGATCGAAGTCTCGCCGCTTCGCAACGGCGCCTTGAGCGCCTTCATCGACTGGCAGGGCACGGCCATCGAGGCGGCGTTGCGCCTGCAGCACGACCAGTTGCAGATGATTTCGGCATGGCAGCGGATGGCCGCCGAATTCAACCAGGACGCCTGGGACCGCTGGACCTGCCGCTTCGGCGGCGGCGTGCCGCTCGACGGCTGATGCGCGCCGCTTGATCGGCGTCAAGGGTCACGGGGCAGGGCGGCCGGATGATGGGGCCGACAAACCGGTCTTTTTCAAATGAGGCACCCGATATGAAAATCCTTCTCTCCGTCGACGGCAGCGAATACACGCAGCGCATCATGGGCTGCATGCAGCGGTATCCGGAGTTCTGGCACGCGAAGCATGCATACACCGTGTTCCACGTCGCATTGCCCGTGCCGCATCGGGCCGCGGCGTTCGCGGGCGCCGACATCGTGCGCGGCTTCTATGCGGACGACGTGGAGGTCGCCACTCAGCCCATGCGCAGCTTCATGACCGAGCAGAAGTTCGAAGCCACCTACGCATCGCGGATCGGACACCCGGCCGACGAGATCGCCACCTTCGCGGAAAACGGCAAGTTCGATTTGGTGGTGATGGGGTCGCACGGCCACGGCGGCCTCACCAGCGTGGTGATGGGCTCGGTGGTCGCCAAGGTGCTGGCGCGCTGCACGGTGCCGCTCTTGATCGTGCGCTGACCCGTGCCGACCGTCAGGAGCACGACATGACCGACCTCCGCACCATTCTTCTTCACGTCGACAGTTCGCGCCGCGCGGTCGAACGCGTCCGGGTCGCCCGGCAGATCGCCGAGAGTTTCGATGCGCAGGTCACGGCCATGCCTTGCGCCGTGTCGGCCATCCTGCGATTTCCGAGTGCGCTGGAAACGGGCTCCGCCGCCGCGGTCGACGTGCTCGCCGAAATCGACAGGGAATGTCACGACAAGGCCTACGCCGCCTACGTCGAAGGCCATGCGGGCTCTGTGCGCATGCATTGGGAGGAATCGCCCGAAACGCGCGGCGACGATCCCTTCGCTTTCACGCAGCGGGCGCTCTATGCCGACCTGCTCATCGTCGGGCAGCGCGACGAGAACGATCCGGCGGCCGACGTGCTCCCGACGTCGTTCCTGCCGTCGCTGCTCGTGACGTGCGGCCGGCCCGCGCTGGTGGTGCCGTACATCGGCGCGCCCGCCGGCATCGGCCGCTCGGTCTTGATCGCCTGGAAAGAAACGCGAGAAGCCGCGCGCGCCGTTTCGGCGGCGTTGCCGTGGTTGCGGCGGGCGAAGCGGGTCGATGCGGTGTGCCACGGCCCCGACGCGGCAGGCGCGTTGCGGCGGCTCGACCACTTTCTGCAAGCCCACGGCGTGCGGCCGACGCTCCACACCGGCGGGCCGATCGATTCCGGCGACGTCGGCGGGCAGATGTTGTCGACGGCGGCCGATTTCGAATCGGACCTGCTGGTGATGGGCTGCTACGGGCACAGCCGCGCGCGCGAATGGGTGCTGGGCGGCGCGACGCGGACGATCCTGCAGTCGATGACGCTGCCGGTGCTGATGTCGCACTGAGGCTCGCCGTCGTCTGCGAAGGCGCCGGCGCGCGCTTCAGGAGGCGACGAGCTTCTTGTCGATGAGTTCCTGGATGGCCGCTTCGCTGACGCCGGCGTCGCGCAGCACGTCCAGCGTATGTTCGCCCAGGCGCGGGGCGGCACGCACCAGCCCGCCCGGCGTGCGGGACAGGCGCGGGATCACGGCGTGCATGGGCAGCGTGCCCGTGTGCGCATCGGGCACGTTGACCAAGATGCCGCGTTCGACCACGTGCGCATCGGTCACGATCTGCGAGATGTCGTAGACCGGGCCGACGGTCACTTCGCGCTCCCGGAAGAAGCGCAGGTTGTCCTCCAGCGTGCGCGCGCCGATGAAGGCGCCGATGACCTCGTCGAGCGCTTCCACGTGGGCCAGCCGGTCGGCATTGGTCCTGAAGCGCGGGTCGTCGATGAGCTCGGCGCGGCCGATCGCGCGCAGCAGGCGCTCGGTCATGCCCTGCGTGGACGCGGACAGGGCGACCCACTCGCCGTCCTTGGTCGGATAGATGTTGCGCGGCGCCGAGATCGACGTGCGGTTGCCGGTGCGCGCCGGGGCCTTGCCGCTCACGCGGTGCGCCGCGGCGTCCGGGCCCATGATCGACAGCAGGGGCTCGATGAGCGACAGGTCGATCACCTGACCCTGTCCGCCGTGGGTTTCCACTTCGCGCACGGCGGCGGCCACGGCGAAGGCGCCGTAGAGTCCGGCCACCATGTCGGCAAGGGCCATGTTGGGCAGCATCGGCGGCTGGTCCGGCGCGCCGTTCTTCGCGGCGAAGCCGGACATGGCTTCGACCAGGCTGCCGAAGCCGGGCTGGTTGCGGTACGGGCCGGTCTGGCCCCAACCGGTGAGCCGCACGACGACGAGTCGCGGGTTGAGCGCCGCCAGGGCGTCGGGCGCGAAGCCCATCTTCTCGAGCGTGCCGGGGCGAAAGCTTTCCATCAGCACCTGGGCGGTGCCGATCAACTGGCGCAGGGCGGCCTTGCCTTCTTCGCTGCGCAGGTCGATGGCGAGGCTCTTCTTGTTGCGCGCGTAGACCTTCCACCACACGTCGACGCCTTCCGGGTGCGCAGTGCCGCGCTCGCGCCAGTGGCGCAGCGTGTCTCCGCTGGCCGGGTCTTCGACCTTGATGACTTCGGCACCGAAATCCGCCAGCTGCAGCGACAGCATGTTGCCCGCCACCAGGCGCGTGAGGTCGAGCACGCGCAGTCCGCGCAGCGGCCCGACGTGCGCCGGGTCGAAGGCGGCGCTATGCATCGAGCCCGGGCGCGGTGCGCAGGTGATGTTCGGTCGCGCACTGGTAGGCGTGGCCGAGCCTGAGCACGGTGGGCTCGTCGAACCAGGCGCCGGCCAGTTCGAGCGACATGGGAAGCCCCTGGCTGCTGATGCCGCAGGGCACGGCCAGGCTCGGAATGCCGGCAATGGCCCAGACGCAGCTGAGCCGCGGGATGCGGCGGATCGCCTGGGCGAAGTCGAGTCCTTGCGCAGCCGGCGCGGTGGTCGGCGTGGTCGGTGACAGGATCGCGTCCACGCCCTTGAACACGCCGCGCAGGCGATGCCGCCAGTTTTCCATCCAGCGCATGGCATGCGCGTATTGCGTGCCGCTCACCTTTTCGCCGAGGCGCATGCGCATCAGCACGTCGGCGCCGTAGTCCGACTCGCGCTCGGCGATGCGGTCGGCATGCAGGCGCATGGCGTCGGCCGGGATCATGGTGAACGAGAGGTTCTGTTGCGCGTTCTCGGGCTCGACGAGATCGATGTCGACGAATTCCACGCCCAGCGATCGGAAGACTTCGATGGCTTTTTCCATCGCGGCGGCGACATCGGGGTCCAGGTCGTCGAAGAACCAGCGGCGCATGATGCCCACGCGCAGACCCTTCACGGGTTCATGCAGCGTGGACAGGAAGTTGGGCACCGGCTGGTCGACGGCGATCGGGTCGGCGGCATCGAAACCCGCGATCGCGGCGAAGATGCGCGCCACATCGCTCACGCGGCGCGCCAGCGGGCCGAGCGTGTCGAAAGGCGGGCTCACCGGCAATGCGCCGCTGCTCGAGATGCGGCCCACCGTGGGCCGCAGCCCCGCGACGCCGTTGAACGAAGCCGGCAGGCGGATCGAGCCGGCCGTGTCGCTGCCGATCGAGCCGACGCACATGCCGGCCGCCACCGAAGCGCCCGAGCCGCCGCTGGAGCCGCCCGCGATGTGCGCCGTGTTCCATGGGTTGCGCACCGGGCCGAAATGCAGGCTCTGGCTGGTCGGCCCGAAGACCCATTCATGCAGATTGGCCTTGCCGACGATCACCGCGCCGTTGCCCACCAGACGGTCGACGACGAAGGCGTTGGTGCGTGCCACGTTGTCGCGCAGGATGCCCGAGGCGCCCGTGGTGGGCACGCCGGCCATGTCGATGTTGTCCTTGAGGCTGATGGTCATGCCATGCAGCAGGCCGCGGTTTTCACCGCGCGCGGCAGCCTGGTCCAGGGCCAGTGCGGCTTGCATCGCCTGGTCGCGCGTGACGCGAATCATGGCGTTGATCGAAGGGTTCAGGCGGTCGATGCGGTCCAGCGTTTCGCGGGTGTGCTGCACGGCGCTCTGGGGTGCGGTGTCCATGGTGTCGGCTCTCCGGGGATGACGATGCTGCGGCGGAATGGTGCGAACGCCCCAGTCTAGCGCATCTCATTTAATGACGACATTATTTTGACAACCGAGACACAGCTGTCAGATAATTTGCAATTGGCAGCCTTGTCTCATTCAGTGAGACGATTGCCTTTAGATTTGCCATCCAAGAATCCGCATGACCGACCTCGAATCCGAACTCGAACCCGCCCAGGCTTCGCTCACGCAAAGTCTGGACCGGGCCATCGGCTTGCTCGAACAGGTGGTCGACCACGCCGGGGAGGGCGCGTCGCTCCCGTTCCTGGCGAGCAGCACGCGCTTGTCCAAGCCCACGGCGCATCGGCTGCTCACGGGGCTCAAGAATCTCGGCCTGGTCGACTACGACGAGAAGACCCGGCTCTTTCACCCGGGCCTCAAGATCTATCGCATGGGGCTCGCTTCGGCGGCGCGTTTCGACCTGGTGCAGCTGGCGCAGCCGTGCATGCTGGCGCTCGCGCAGGAAACGGGTGACACCGTGTACCTGTCGCTGCGCTCGGGCGACAGCTCGCTGTGCGTGGCGCGCGAGCTGGGCACCTTTCCCATCCGCACGCTCACGCTCGAGGTCGGCGACTACCGGCCGCTCGGCCTGGGCGCCGGCAGCCTGGCGTTGCTGGCCAGCCTGCCCGACGACGAGGTCGATCAGGTGATGAACCGCAACCGCGAAAAGCTCGCGAGCCACCCCAACTTCGACACGGTCAACCTGCGTGCGCTGGTGCGGCAGACCCGCGAGCAAGGCTTTGCGCTCAACAACGGCCTGATGCTGCCCGAGATGGTCGCCATCGGCATGATCGTGCGCGACATCGCCGGCCGCCCGGCCGCGTCGCTGTCGATCGCAAGCATCACCAGCCGCATGCAGCCGCAACGGCGCGAATCCATCGTGGCGCTGATGACCAAGCATGCGCGCGCGCTCGAACAGGCGCTGGGCCTGCAGCGCGCCGGAGCGTCGTCATGACGGCGGGCGCGGCCTTCAAGCGCAAGCTGCAGAGCGGCCAGCCGGTGTCGGTGATCAACGTCGACTATGCCAACGCGGCGCTGGTGGAATTTCTCGCGCGGCCCGAACTCCGGCTCGACGCCGTGATGCTCGACGCGGAGCAGGGCAGTCCCGATTTCGAGAGCCTGGAAGACATGGCGCGCGTGGCGCGGCTCGCAGGGCTGTGCGTGCTGGTGCGCATCTTCTCGCCCGAGCCCTGGGTGATCGAACGGATGCTGCTGCGCGGCGTCGACGGAATCATCGTGCCCCGGCTCGATTCGGCCGAGCAGGCGCGCGCCGTGGTCGATGGCGTGCGCTACTGCTATCCGAAGGACGCGGACGACAAGGTGATCGTGGTGCAGATCGAAAGCGCCGCGGCGCATGCCGACCTCGACGCCTTTCTGGCCACCGAAGGCATCGACGCCTACTTCATCGGCCCGGTCGACCTGTCGCGCAGCATGGGCCACCAGGGCAACTACTCGGTGGCGCCGGTGCAGGCGGCGATCGACGACATCCTCCAACGCACCCGCGCGGCCGGCCGCGCCGCCGGGACCATGGTGAAGCCCGGCGACGCCGACCAGTGGGTCGAGCGCGGCGCGCGCTTTCTTTACTTCCACGTCAACGACTGGCTCCAGATCGGCTCTCGATCTTTCCCCTTGGCCCCGCTGGCCGCCCGCTGACGCTCATTGCCCGGACCCCTTGCCCCATGGACATGAAGCCACCTCCCGCCGCCACCGAGAAATCGGTCTACCAACCTTCGCAGGAAGGCCTGTACTTTCCGAAGCCGCCCGTTTTCGAGACGCTCGCCGAAGAGCGGCTGCATCGCAAACAGCGTCTGGCGGCGGTCTGCCGCGTGTTCGCACGCTACCGCTACGAGTACGGTTTTGCCGGCCACGTGACGGTGCGCGACCCGGAGTTTCCGGACCGTTTCTGGACCAACCCTTTCGCCATGGACTTCGGCCGCGTGCGCGTGTCCGACCTGCTGCTGGTGAGCCATGACGGCACCGTGCTCGAAGGCAACTGGGCCGTGAACCGCGCCGGCTTCGTGCTGCACGCGGCAATCCACATGCAGCATCCGCACGTGCTGGCTTCGTGCCACATGCACACCGCGAACGGCATGGCTTGGGCTTCGCTCGGACGGCCGCTCGACCCGATCACCCAGACGGCCTGCGGCTTCTATGGTGACCATGCGGTCATCACCGAAGAAGCGGGCGCGGTGGTGGTGGACAGCGACGCCGGCCATGCGGTGGCCACCGCCATGGGCCACAACAAGGCCGCCATCCACCAGAACCACGGCCTCTTTACCGTCGGCCGTGAAAGCGTGGACGAAGCGGCCTGGTGGTTCATCGCGCTCGAACGGGCCTGCGAGATCCAACTCAAGGCCGAAGCCACCGGACACCCGCTCAAGATGGTGTCGCCCGAGGCGGCCGAGCATTCGCGCAAGCACCTCGCGACGCCTTTCATGGCGTGGCTGCATTTCCAGCCGATCTACGACGCGGTCACGCGCTCGGACCCGGATCTCTTCGATTGACTCTCGCCTTTTTCCTTCCACCTCGCAGTTCCTGAAAGGTCTTTCATGACGGTCCTCAAACCCTTGCTCAAGGGCGCGCTCATCGCCGCCTGCGCCTTCTCGATGTTCGGTGCCAGCGCGCAGCAGAAGCCGCGCAAGCTGACTTACGCGACGTTCTACAGCGCGACCGAGTTCTACGAGATCTCGGCCAAGTACTTCATGGACGAAGTCACGCGCCGCACCAACGGCGCGGTCACTTTCGAGACGTATTACGGCGGGACGCTGCTCAAGACGGCGGAAATCGCGAACGGTCTGAGCAAGGGCGCGGCGGACATGGCCTCGGGCGTGCCGGCGGCATTCAACCCGCGCGAATTTCCGCTGACCGGCGTGATCATGCCGTTCATCTCGGAAAACCCAATCGCGGTGACCCACGCATTCCGCGAGCTGGTTTCCACGACCCCCGAGCTGCAGCAGGAATACCAGCGCAACAACCAGAAGCTGCTGTGGGCGCTGGCCTCGGGCGAGAACTCGCTGTGGACCAACAAGCCCATCAACACCGCCGCCGACCTCAAAGGCGCGCGCATCCGCGCCATCATCGGCGTGGCCGACGGCATCAAGGCGCTGGGCGGCACGCCCATCAGCATCCCGTGGGTGGAAGCGCTCGAACTCGTGCAGCGCGGCGGTGCCGAAGGCGTGAGCGGCACGCCCTTCAACCAGGCCGTGGCGACCAAGGTCTACGACATGGCGCCTTATGCCTCCAACGCCGGGCGCATGGGGGTCTACACGCCCGTCACCTGGGCCTTGAACCTCGACACCTGGAAGTCGCTCGACCCGGCCACGCAACGCGTGTTCGAGGAAGTCGCCGCGACGGTGATCGACAAGTACTACGACGCGTACAAGCTCGAGATGGACAAGATGGTCGCGCAGGCCCGCAGCTCGAAGATGAAGTACGTCCCCATGGACGACGCCGAAGCCAAGCGCTGGCAGTCGGTGGCCTTCCCCGCCATCCAGGCGAAGTGGGCCGAGACCGCAGCGCCGCGCATCAAGGACCCCAAGCAGTTCACCGACCGCTTCACGACGCTGGTTCGCAAGTACGAAACCCAGTACCCCTACACCACCGGTTTCGACCGCGTGAGCCAGAAGTAATCCGGTTGTCGGGCCCCCTTGCCGGGGGTCAGGAGCGCACGTCGTGTACATGAAAATCTCTGGCGCCGTCCGGCGCCTCAGCCTGGTGCTGGGCGCCATTTCGGGCGTCGGCACCGCCGTCCTGATGCTGACGGTGGTGCCCGACCTGATCGCGCGCAGCGCCTTCGGTGAAGCGGTCTACGGCATGGCCGAAACCGGCATCTTCGTGCTGGTGATCGTCGTGTTCCTGGCGCTTTCGACGGCGCAGGTCCGAAAGGAGCACTTCCACGTGGGCGTGCTCGATTCGCTGGTGAGCCGGGAGACCGGTCGTCTGCTGTGGATCGGGCGGCACGCCGTGTCGGCGGTGGTGTGCGGCGTGTTCACCTGGTATGCGGCCATGGGCGCCATCGCGTCCACCCGCAGCGGCGAGCAGTCGTACGCGGTGATCGAATACCCGATCTGGCCGGCCAAGATCGTCGTCGCCGTGGGCCTGCTGCTGCTCACGGTCCAGTTTCTGATGGATTGCTACGAAGCCATCCGGACCCCGCAATACGTTGCCAAGGGCGTGCACGAGAGCGCGCCGGAATCCGCAAGCGCCCTATGACCCCCCTCGAAATCGGCTACGTCATGGTGGCCGCCGTCATCGCGCTGCTGGCGCTGGGCCTGCCGGTCGCGCTCAGCTTGCTGGCCGTCGGCGCGTCGGGCCTGTTCGCGATCCGCGGCGTGCGCGGCACCACCTTCCTGCTGGAGAACCTGCCTTACTCCAGCGTCGCCAACCTGGCGCTCATCGTGATTCCGCTCTTCATCCTGATGGGGCATTTCGCGTTCTCGGCCGGTCTTTCGGACAAGGCGTACAAGGCCGCCAAAAGCTGGGTGGGGCACATCGCGGGCGGCTTGCCCATCGCGACCGTGTTCGCGTGCGCGGGCTTCGCCACGGTGTGCGGATCGAGCGTCGCCACCGCGGCGACCTTGTCGAAGGTGACCATCCCCGAAATGCTGCGCGCCGGCTACAACCAGCGCATGGCGGCCGGGCCGGTGGCGATCGCGGGTGCATTGGGCATCCTGATTCCGCCGAGCGGCATTCTGGTGATCTATTCGATCGCGACCAACGTGTCGGTCAGCGACCTCTTCATCGGCGCGCTGATCCCGGGCGTGCTGACCGCGCTGGTCTACGCGCTCGGCATCTATTTCATGGTCAAGCGCGATCCGGATCTTGTGCGCCGCACGCGCGTGCCCAAGGCCACCTGGGGCGAGCGCGCGCGCGCGACCGCGGCGGCATGGGAAGTGGTCGTGCTGTTCCTGGTGGTGATCGGCTGCATCTACACCGGCCTGGCCACCGCCACGGAAGCGGCCGGCATCGGTGCGGGGCTGGCGTTGATCTTCGCGCTGTTTCGCAAGGGTCAGAAAGGCTCGATCTGGAAGGGACTGGTCGAAACCGGCTCCAGCACGGCGTCGATCTTTCTGCTGATGATCGCCTCGGCAGTCTTCAGCGTGGCGCTGGGCACCACGCAGTTGCCCACCGAACTCGCGAAGCTCGTGGCCGGCATGAACCTGTCGCCGACGATGCTGCTCTTTCTGCTGGTGGTTCCCTACCTCATCCTCGGTTGCCTGATCGACGGCATCTCGATGATCTTCATCACCATGCCCATCGTGTTCCCGATGGTGCAGGACGCGGGCATCAACCCGGTGCTGTTCGGCATCCTGGTGACCAAGCTGATCGAAATCGGTGCCGTGACCCCGCCCGTCGGCATCAATGTGTTCGTGGTGCAGGGATCGGTGCCCGGCCTTCAGCTCGGCCAGATCTTTCGCGGAGTCATCCCCTTCATCTTCATGGAGCTGGCATTGATCACGCTCATGATTCTTTTCCCGCAGATCGTGACGATCGCCCTGTGAGAGCCGCATGACTTCTTCGCAAGACATCCTGGCACTGAGCGCCACCGAGCTGCGCCGTGCCTATCTCGCACGCACGCTGTCGCCGGTCGAGGTGACGCGCTGCTACCTCGATCGCATCGCAGCGCACAACGAGCGCGTGCATGCCTACCTCGACGTGTTCGCCGAAGGCGCGTTGCGCCAGGCCGAGGCCAGCGAGAAGCGGCTCGCCAGCGGACTGCCGGTGGGCCTGCTCGAAGGCGTGCCGCTGGCCCTCAAGGACCTGATGCACATCGCCGGCCGGCGCACCACGGCGGGTTCGACCATCCATGCGCAACGCGCGCCCAGCGAGATCACCGCCACGGTGGCGAGCCGGCTGCTCGCTGCCGGCGCCGTGGCGCTCGGCAAGGCCAACCTGGTGGAATTCGCATATGGCGGCTGGGGCACCAACGCCGGCCTGCAGGCACCGCACAACCCGTGGGATTCGAAGGTACCGCGATCGGCCGGCGGCTCCAGCAGCGGCTCGGGCGTGGCGGTGGCAGGCGGGATGGCGGCGGCCGCGATCGGCACCGACACAGGAGGCTCGGTGCGCATTCCTTCGGCCTTCTGCGGCCTGACGGGCCTGAAGACCACGCAGGGGAGGGTGAGCAATTTCGGCTTCGAGCTGGTGAGCCACACCCTGGACACCGCGGGCCCCATGGCCTGGACGGCCGAAGACGCGGCGCTGTTGCTGCAGGCCATGCACGGGCCCGATCCGATGGACGTGGCCACGCTCGCGCATGCGCCGGAAGATTTCATGTCGCGCCTGCACGAGCCGGTGGACGGCCTGCGCATCAGCGTGTTGCCGCCGGAGTTGCTGGGGCAGACCGAGCCTTGCATCGCCGCAGCGGTGGCCGATGCGGTGCGCGTTCTGCAGTCGCTCGGCTGCATCCGCCGCGACGGTGTTCTGGAGAGCTTCGACCTCGTCGCCGACCAGATCGAGACCGGCGTGATCATCTCCAGCGAAGCCTATGCCGCCCATGGCAGCCTGCTGGCCGGCTCGCCCCCGGCGGGCGATGCCGCGTCGCGGGCGCGCATGGCCGGTGGAGCAGCCATCACGGCGCCGCGCTACGCCGAAGCGCTGCGTCGGCGCGAGCAGCGCATGCGAGCCTTCGCCACCTGCTTCGAGCGCACCGATCTGCTGGTGCTGCCCACCTTGCCGATCACCGCCCAGCCACTCGCCACGCTCGACGAGAACGACCTGTCGCCCAGCCGGCTGACGCGCTTCGTCGGCTATTACGGGCTGTGTGCCATCGCACTGCCGTGCGGGCTGTCGCCGGACGGTCTGCCGATGTCGGTGCAGATCGTGGCGCCCGCGTTCCGTGAAGGCCTGCTGTTGCGCGTGGGTGCGGCCTTTCAGTCGGCCACCGACTTTCATCGCGCGCGGCCCGAACGGTGACTCGCTCGCAGCCGGTTGCAGCGCGGCAGGTCGGCATCATCGGCCTGGGCAAGATGGGCAGCCACATGGCCGCCCGGCTGCTGGCTGCAGGGCATGCCGTGGTCGGCTTCGACGTCGACAGCGCCGCTACGGATCGACTCGTCGCAGACGGCGGGCGGGCCGCCGAATCGCCGGCCGATGCAGCGAGAGCCGCCGAGGTGCTGCTGGTGATGGTCCACGACGCGGCCCAGGTCGATCGTGTACTTTTCGGCGAAGGCGGAGCGGCCGGTGCGCTGGACACACTGCCACCGCGTGGCGTGGTCTGGCTCGCGAGCACGGTGCCGCCGGCCTATGCCCAGGCGCTGTCGGCGCGGCTGGCGTCACGCGGCGTGTCGTTCATCGATGGTCCGGTGAGCGGCGGGACTTCGGGCGCCGAAGACGGCAGCCTGGTGGCCATCTGCGGCGCGGCGCCCGACGTGCTGGAAGCTGCGTCCTTCGCGCTCGCGGCCTGCGCGCAGCACGTGCACCGCGTCGGCCCGCCGGGCGCCGGCTCGACCGTGAAGATGATCAACCAGTTGCTGGTCGCGGCCCATTCGGCGCTGACCGCCGAGGTCATGGCACTGGCCCTGCGCGCCGACGTCGACACCGCACAGCTCATCGAGGTGATCGGCCAGAGCGCGGGCGGCTCCACCATCTTCGAGAAGCGCGCTCCGCGCATCGCCGCCGGGGACCATGCCGTGCACGTCACCATCGACACCTTGCGCAAAGACCTGTCGATCGCCATCGAGTCGGCGAGGCAGATGGGGCTCGATCCGACGATCGCACTGGGCGTGCAAGGCGTTCTGAATGCGGCCGCCGACGCCGGGCATGGTGCGGCCAGCGACACCACCCTGGTCGACGACTACCTCGGCACGCGCCGCAGCTGATCAGGCGTCGGCGGCAGCACCGTCAACGCCGTGAACGCCGTCAACGCGGCACATGCGCTCGCCGAATTCCGCCGCCTGCATGCCTTCGCGCGCGCCGCGGGCGAAGGCGCTGCGGTTGACCCGGCTCAGCACGCCGGTGTCGTACGCCGAGCGCGCTTCGCCGATGCGCGCGCTGCGCGCTGCCACGGTGACCCCCGCGATGCCGCGCGCGTCGAGCGCAGCCAGCCGCGAGATGCCGGCATCGTCGATGCCGATGCCGGCGTCGTTGTAGAGCGCGGCGAAGGCGTCGACCTTGAGCGCGGTTTCGGGGCGGCCACCCAGGAGCCCGCCGTGCGAGCCGGTGAAGACCACGGCGCCACGGTCGGCCGGCTCGACCAGCGAGGCGGAATCGACCAGCACGAGGGGTCGCTGCGCGCCGGTGAGCATGAGGACTTCGCGCGACTCCTGCGGCAGCGGGCCGGGGTCGACCGGCGACAGGCCGGCCATCTGCAGGCAACGCGCCGCTTCACCGGCCGACATGCCCGCGCGCACACCGAGGCGCGACGCGACGCGGTTGGCATGCGAGACCACGCCGCGCGCCGCGTTGTCGGCGCCGTCGCCGATGCGCGCCGAGCGATGGTCGATGGCGGCGCAGGGCACGCCGAGGGCATCGCAATAGGCGAGGCCGCCGATGCCGGCCCGATCGAGCCCCACGCCGGCATCGTTGAGCAGCAGCCCGACGATGCCGGCGGCCAGTGCCGCGTGCGCCGCGAACACGCCGCCGTGCGAGGCGGCGATGGCCACGGCGCCGTGCGCCTCGGGACCGAATTTGGTGACCGAATCGAGAACGAGGATGTCGCGAGCGTGCATGGGGGCAATGGCGGTTGGGAATGGTCGCGGCTCGAGCCAAGCTCAGTTCCCGCTTTTCTCCTTGTTGTGGCCTTCGCCTTCGCCACGGTAAGGCACGGCATGGTCGATCAGGTCCCACACGTGGCGGGCGGTCGGCACGCGCTGTTCTTCGGCGATGTGCGCCACCAACCCCGCCGCGCGCGAGATCACGGCAAAGCCGCGCATGAGTGCGGGCGGGATCGCCAGCTCGCCCAGCAGGGTGCCGACGGCGCCGGTGGCATTGATGGTGATGTGCTTGCCGAACTCCCGATCGATCTCGCCCGACAGCACCTGGATCGCGCGCAGGTACTTGCCTTCGAAGGTCGGGTGGGCGCGGCCGATCTCGAGCAGCTTGGCGGCGCGCGGGTCGTCGGGCTTGTGCATGTGCTGGCCGAAACCGGGGATCGGCTTTCGCTCGCGGCGGTAACGCTGCACCACCTCGCGCGCCGCCGCCTCGACGCCTTCGGGCGCATCGATGATCTGCTGGAGCAAGATTGCGCAGTTCTCGACCGTGCCGACGAACTGGCTGCCGACGGCGAGCAGGCCGGCAGCCACGCCGCTCTGGATGTTTTCCGGCGAGCTCATGTAGACCAGCCGCGTGGCGATCGCGCTGGGCGTGAGCCCGTGTTCCATGATGGCGATCAGTGCCGCGTCGACCACCTTCAGGTCATCGGCGCTGGCCTCGCGGCCCATGATCTGCGAGAACATGACGCCGGTGAACGTCTTCTGGCCGAGGATGTCGTCGACCAGGTTGTCGTTGCGGTAGTGGATCGAGGTGAGCGAGTGCGTGCACAGCTCGGTGTAGGGCGCGGAATCGTTCTTCATGCGGGTGTCTCCTTGTCGAGCTTGCGGTGCACTTCGGCCTTGATCGTCACCTTGTGCACCTTGCCGGCCACGCTGCGTGGCAGGTCTTCGTAGAAATGGATCTGCTTGGGCGTCTTGACCGACCCGAGTTGCGGCTTGGCGAAGGCGATGAGTTCCGCCTCGGTCACGCTGGCTCCGCGCTTGCATTGCACCGCCGCGTGCACGGCCTCGCCCCACTTGTCGTCCTCGACGCCGAACACGGCCGACTCATGCACCGCCGGATGCTGGTCGAGCACGCTTTCGACGTCGATCGGGTAGACGTTGAAGCCACCGGTGATCACCACTTCGCGCAGCCTGTCGCGCAGGTAGAGGTAGCCGCGCGCATCGACGTAGCCGCGGTCGCCGGTGTGCAACCAGCCATCGACGATCGTCTCGGCGGTCTTCTCGGGCATCTTCCAGTAGCCCGCCATGATCAGGTCGCCGCGCACCACGATCTCACCGACTTCATCGACGGCGAGCAGTTGGCCGTCGGGCCCCATGATCGCCATGTCGGTCAGGAGGCCCTGGCGGCCCACCGAGCGCCAGTTGCTCTCGTCGGCGAAGTCGTCGGCGCGCATCACGCTCACCACCTGCGGGGCTTCGGTCTGCCCGTAGGTCGTCTCGAGCACGGGGCCGAAGAAGTCGCGCATGCGGCGGATCTTCTCGGGCGGCATCGGCGCACCGCCGTAGATCAGGTGCTTGAGCGCGGGGAAGTGTTCGCTCGGCGTGCCGGCTTCGGCCACCAGCATGTAGAGCAGGGTCGGCGGCATGAAGGTGGTGGTGATGCCCTGCGTGCGAAACGTGTGCAGCAGCGTCGCCGGCTTGGTGTCGTCGGGCAGCACGAGGCAACCGCCCACCGCGAGGATCGGCAGCAGGTAGGTCGACGTGCCGTGCGTGACCGGCGCGCCGACCAGGTAGCGGTCGTCGGCGTCGAAGCCGAAGGCATGGATCTGGTTGACGATGGTCGCCACCCACGCGCGATAGGGTTGCATCACGCCCTTGGGCGTGCCGGTCGACCCGCCGGTGAACTTGAGGGCCTGGACTTCGTCGCGCGAGCGGCTGTGCGGTTGGGGCGCCTTGCCGTCGAAGCGTTCGAGCAGATCCTGCAAGGCGGTGGTGCCGGCCTCGGGCTGGCCGAGCGTGACGACCGTGTCGACTTGCGACAGGTCGAGCGTGCCCAGATGCGCCGGCTCGGCGATCACGATCGACGGCGTGGTGAAGGCCACGATGCGGTCGAGCTCGCTCGCCGGGTTGCGCCAATTGAGCGGCACCCAGACCTTGCCGGACGCCAGCACGGCGAGCAGGGCCACCACGTGCTCGACCGAGTTGCCGGCGCAGATGCCGACCCGCGAGCCGGGCGTCGCGTCCAGCGATTGCAGCGCGCCGGCCACGGCGTCGACCTGTTGCCGGAGTTGCGCGTAGCTGAGCGTGCGGTCGCCGCTGACGAGGGCTGCGCGCTCCGGTGCGAGGCGAGCGGCGCGGTAGAAGAAATCGATGGGATACATGGACAAGACTCGAACGGGTTGAAGCCAGCAGTCTGGCGAGGTGGACGGTGGCGCTGAAGCGCCTACGTGGCCGTGGCGCCGTAGGCGCTCAGGTCGGGCCGGCGTCGATGCCAGGCGGTCGCCTGCTCGAAGGCCCAGCCGATGCGCAGCACGGTGGATTCCTGGAACGCACCGCCGACCAGTTGCAGCGAAAGCGGCATGCCGTCGCGGCTCACGCCACATGGCAGGGCCAGTGCGCACAGGCCCAGGTAGTTGACGAAGCGGGTGAGGTCGGACAGGGGCATGTGCTCCTCCTTCACGCTGGAAAGCGGCGGCGAGGGCATCGGCGTCGTGGGCAGCAGCAGGGCGTCGATCTGCGCCATGGCGCGCTGCATGGCGGCAGTGTCCGCGCGGCGCTCGATCAGGGTCCGGGCGAAGTCGACGGCCAGGCCGCCCTTGCCGGCCAGCACGCGCGCACGCACGGCCGGGCCGAAGTCGGCGCCGGGCGTCTCGATGATGTTCGCCAGGTTGGCATAGCCTTCGGTGCGGATGATGTGCGACGCGCCGGTGCAATAGTCGACCGGCTGGCGCGGCAGCTCGATGTCGACGATCTCGGCGCCCAGGCTCTGCAGCACCTGCGACGCTTCTGCAGCGGATGAAAGGCACTGGTCGTCGACATCGGGAAGCTGGCTCGCCCGCACGCGGCCGATGCGCAGTCCGCGAATGGATTGGCGCAGCGTTTCGACAGACGCATCGGGCGGCGCCAGGGCCGTGGCGGCATCGAAAGGATCGGCGCCGCGGATGGCCGCGAACACGTGCGCGGCGTCTTCCACGCTGCGGGTCAGCGGGCCCATCGAGTCGAGGGTCTGGCTGAGCGGGAACACGCCGTGGTTGCTCACCGCGGCAGCCGTCGGCTTCAGGCCCACCACGCCATTCATCGAAGCCGGCAGGCGGATCGATCCGCCGGTGTCGGACCCGATCGACACGGGCACCATGCCCGACGCCACGGACACGCCCGACCCGCTGGACGAGCCGCCGGGCGATCGATGCTGCACGGGGTCCCACGGATTGCGCGGGGCGCCCATGCGGGGGTTGGTGCCCCATCCGCCGAAGGCGAACTCGACCATGTGCACCTTGCCGAGCAGAATGGCGCCGGCATCGACGAGCCGTGTCGCGAGCGTGGCGGTGTGCGTCGAGACGCGGTCCTTGAAGAAGGCCGAGCCGACGGTCGTGCGGTGGCCCGCCACTTCGACCAGGTCCTTGAGCGACACCGGGATGCCATGCAGCGGGCCACGGTACTGGCCCTGCGCGATGTCTTGTTCGGCCGCGGCCGCTGCGGCCAACGCGTCGTCGGCCCACACGTCGACGAAGGCATGCAGCGCCGCGTCCACGCGCTCGACGCGGGCGAGACAGGCCGCGACCAGCTCGCGTGGCGACACCTGGCGGTCGCGGATCAACGGCGCCAGCGCGTGGACGGGCAGGGCGCAGAGATCGTCTTGGGAAGAGGTCATGGGCACCGCGTCCGGCTCCTCAGTCGATGCGGTATTCGAGCCATTCGGCGATCAGCCGCTGAAGCTGCGAGTCGCCCTCGAACATCTCGCGACCGCCTTCGGCGCGATTGCGGCCCAGTTCCAGGACGTACAGGTAGTCCGACACGGCAGCGCACTGGCGAACGTTCTGGTCGACCAGGATGACCGTCACGCCCTGCGAAGGCAGCGTCTTGATGAAGTCGTAGATCTCCTTGGAAAAGCGCGGCGCGATCATGGCGGTCGGCTCGTCCAGGAGGATCACCTCGGGGTCGAGCGCCAGCGCCCGTGCCAGTTCGAGAAAGCGCTGCTGGCCACCGCTCATGCTGGAAGCCGCGTCGCGGCGCTTCTCGCCGAGGATGGGAAAGCGCGCGTAGGCCGCGTCGAGCGCGCGCCGCACGCGCGGCTTGTCGCCGCGAAAGACCCAGCATCCGAGGCGCAGGTTGTCTTCGACCGACAGGTCGCCGAACAGGCTCCGGTTCTGCGGCACGAAGGCCACGCCGCGTTCGATGAAGGTGTAGGGCGGCAGGCCGTTGAGGCGCTCGCCCTTCAGGCGGATCTCGCCGTGGTGCGGCTTGAGAAAACCGTAGAGCGTCTTGAGCGCCGTCGACTTGCCGGCCCCGTTCGGCCCGATGATGCCCGTGACGGTGCCCGGCCGGAAAGCCATGCTCACCTCGTTCAGGATCTGGATGTCGCCGTGGTAGGCCACCGAGACGCGGTCGAGCGCCATGATGGGTGCGGCGGGGTCGGGAAGCGTTGCGGATGTCGTCATGGATCAGCGGCCGAGGAAGGCTTCCACCACGGCAGGGTTGTTTTGGATGTCGCTCGCGTTGCCCTCGGCGATGGTCTCGCCCTGGTTCAGCACCAGGATGTGGTCGGACAGCCGATAGACCGAGGTCATGTCGTGGCTCACGAGGATGAAGCTCTTGCCGCGTTCCTTGAGCTTGACGATCTGGTCGATGAACACGCGGCACAGGTTGGGATGCACGCCCGCAAAAGGCTCGTCGAGCAGGATCAGCGCCGGGTCGAACATCATCACCCGCAGCAGCTCGACCAGCTTCTGCTGGCCGCCCGAAAGCTCTTCGGCGTAGTTGTCGCGGATGCGGTGCAGGTCGACCTCGTCGAGCAGCGCTTCGGCCTTGTCGGTAAGCGCCTTGTCGGTGGGCTCGGTGCCGAGGACCGGGATCAGCAGGTTCTCGATCAGCGTGAGCCGCCGAAACAGCCGCGGGACCTGGAAGGTGCGGCCGATGCCCAGGCGCGTGACCTCGTGCGGACGCCGGCCGGCCAGCTCGGTGCCGCCGAAGCGGATCGAGCCGCCGCTCGCGTGGTAGATGCCGTTGATGCAGTTCATCACCGTCGTCTTGCCGGACCCGTTGACCCCGATGAGGCCGAGGATGCTGTTGTCCGGCACCTGGAACGACAGCGATTTGACCGCGACCAGGCCGCCGAAGGTCTTCTGGAGATTCGTGACGTCAAGCATGGAAAGAGCTGGGCTGGAGGAATGCGCGACTCATCGCAGCGCCGTGCGGCCGAACATCCCGGCCGGCCGGAACATGATCGTCACGACCAGGATGAGGAAGCCGACGACCGGCGACAGCGACTGGGGCATGAAGACGATGGCCAACTGCTCCGCCACGCCGAAGACGATGCCGCCCACGATGGCGCCCACCGGATTGCCGAGCCCGCCGAGCACGATCACCACGAAGCCGATCAGCGTGAACTCGAGTCCCGAGAAGGGGCCGAAGGCGGGGAACACCATCGCGATCAGCACGCCGGTCACCGCGCCGAGCCCGATCGCCAGCCCGAAGGCCAGGGCCGACAGCCGCTCGATGTTCACGCCGACGATCTGGATCGCGTCGCGGTTCATGATGGCTGCGCGCAGGGCCTTGCCGGGCAGCGTGCGATAGAGGAAGAAGGTCAGTCCAGCGATCAGCAGCGCGCCCACCGCGAGCGCCACGAGTTGTGCCGTGGGAAGGATGAGCCCCAGGACGCGCACGACGGCGGGTTCGAAGCTCTGGTTGAGCGAGCGCGTGTCGGCCTCGAAGAAGTAGAGGAGGGCGGCGCCCGCCATCAGCGAAACCCCGTAGAAGCTCAGGAACGAAGCCAGCTCGGGGTCGTCCGATTTCATGAGGCGCGGCATGAGGCCCTTGTAGAGCAGCATCCCGACGCCGAAGAACAGCACGAAGGCGATCGGCACGACCAGGAGCGGATGCACGCCCAGCCCGCCGAACACCAGCGCCGCATAGCAGCCGGCGATGACGAATTCGCCGTGGGCGAAGTTGACCACCCGCATGGTGCCGTAGAGGATCGTCAGGCTGCAGCCGATCAGCCCGTAGAGCGCGCCGAGGATCACGCCGGAAACCAGGCCTTGCGCCACCAACGACCACGTCATGCCCGGGCTCCCGCAGGGCGCAGGCTGGCCTGGCGCTGCATGACGGCGGCGACTTCGTTCGCTTCGGCATGCAGCAGGCTCGCGAGCTTGAGGGTGCGCTCGCCGTGCACGCGATCGGCGATCGCCGTGATGCTGAGCGCCGCCACCGGCCGCTTCTGCGCGTCGTAGACCGGCACGCCGACCGCATTGACGCCCGGAATGATCAGCCCTTCGATGAAGGCGAAGCCCTGGGCCTGGGTCTGGCGAACCAGCGCACGCAGGCGCGTGGGCGTGAAGGCGGGAAAGTCGAGCAGCCAGCGGGCATTGCTTTCGATCGCGGCTTCGATCTCGGCCTCGGGCATGAAGGCGAGGATGGCCAGGCTGCCCGACCCGACGCCGAGCGGGCGCGACACGCCGACGTCGAGCGACAGGGTCTTGATCGGAAACGCGCCTTGCTCCCGGCCAAGACACAGCGAACGCATGCCTTCGCGCACCGACACGTAGGCCGTGTCTTCGGTCACCGACGCCAGATGCTCCAGCGAAGGCTTGGCGAGGGCGGCCACGTCGATCTGGCCGGCCTGCCGGCTGAGCAGCGCGAGCCGGGCGCCCAGGTGGTAGTGCCGCGAACCGGTGTGCTGAGACGCGAAGCCGACTTCGGAGAGGGCGGCGAGCAAGCGGTGGGTGGTCGCCTTGCCGAAGCCGGACAGGCGTGCCACCTCGGTGAGCGGCGCGCCTTCGGCCCCGAAAGTGGCCAGCACCTGGAGGATCGTTGCCGCGCGATCGATCGACTTGACCGAGGGCTTGTCGTCCTCTTCGGGCGCGGTGAGCGCAGAAGCTTCATCGACCATGGCGTGTTCCGTTTTTTGCGCTTGCATGTTTCGAATTATTCTTGAAGTTGATGCCATGCGCAATGGAGACGCCGCTTGACACCTTGTTTACATCTATCCAGAATTCCGAAAAACGTGCAGCCAGGTTCCGTCTGGCAAAACCATGATCGCTTTCTCTTCACAAGGCTTTTTATGAAACCCACCATCGGAACCCTCCTTGCCGCGGCCGCCGTGCTCGGCCTCGCAACCCCCGCCGTCGCGCAGGAACGCAAGTCGATCAAGGTCGGCATGACCATTTCGTCGACCGGCACCTTCGCCTCGGCCTCGCAGTCGGGCGAGCGCGGTGTGCAGATCTGGGTCGACGACGTCAACCAGCGTGGCGGGATCACCATGGGCGGCAAGAAGTACCCGGTCGAGCTCATCAAGCGCGACGACCGCAGCGACAAGCAACTGGTGTCGCGCGTCTACGATTCGCTGATCAACGAGGAAAAGGCCGATGTGCTGATCGCGCCTTTCAGCTCCACGCTGGTCGGCGTGGCAGCACCGATCGCCGACTCGAACAACCGCTACATGGTGAGCTGGGCCGGCTCGTCCGACCAGCTGTTCCAGCAGGGCTACAAGACGGTGGTGTCGGCCACCGTGCAGGCTTCGCAGATTCCGGTGACGAGCACGCAGCTGATGAGCAAGCTGGGCATCAAGAAGATGGCCATCGCCTACGCGGACGATCCTTTCCCCGCGAGCACGGCGGCAGCGGCTCGCGACATGGCCGAAAAGGCCGGCATCCAGGTCACGGCGTTCGAGAAGTACGCCAAGGGCACCAAGGACTTCGCGATCCTTCTGCAGAAGGCTCAGGCGAGTGGGGCGGAGGCCTTCTATTCGCCCTCGAACGACGGCGACCTGATCAGCATGGTCCGGCAGATGAAGGAGCGCGACATCAACTTCAAGATGACCTACATGGTCTACGGTTCCGCGCCGCCGGTGATCGAGATGGGCAAGGATTCGCAGTTCCTCTACAGCCACACGCAGTTCGACCCTTCGGTGAAATGGAAAGTGACCGACGGCCTGGACACGGACGGCTTCCTCGCGGCGTACAAGCGGCTCTTTCCCAACGCTGTGAGCGGTGCCGACTTCCAGACCGCGCTGGCCTACGGCGCCGCCGTGGTGCTCGAGAAGAGCATCGCCACGGCCAACTCGCTCGACGCGGCCAAGCTCAAGCAGGCGGCGCTCGACATCAGCGGCAAGACCACCATGGTGAGCGGCCAGTTCGAGATCGACAAGACCGGCTTCCAGACCGGCATGAAGCCCATCGTTCTGCAGACGCAACCCGAAGGCATGAAGATCGTCGCGCCTGAGGCGATCGCGACCGGCAAGCCGGTCTTCCCGGTGCCCGCGTGGTCCAAGCGTTGAGCACTCTGAGCACACGGACCACGGTCTGGCTGGCGTTCGTCGCGCTGGCCACGATCGGGCTCGCGCTGGTGCCGCCGCTGGGCATGAGCCTGGCGTTCTGGTTCTACCTGGTGCTGTGGATCACGCTGGCGTCGGGGCTCAACATCATGGGTGGCTTCACCGGCTACCTGCCGTTCGGCTACGTGGCGTTCTATGGCATCGGCGCCTATGCGATGGCGATCGGCGTGCGCAAGCTGGGCCTGCCGTGGGAACTCGGCCTGGCGCTTGCCGCCGTCGTGGGCCTGGCGCTGAGCCTGGCCTTCGCGCGCACGCTGCTGCTGCGCGGCATCTATTTTTCGATCGTCTCGCTGGCGCTGGCCGTGATCTGCCGGCTGCTGATCGCCAACATGCCGTCGGAATACGCGGGCGGCAGCTTCGGCATCACGCTGGGTCTCGGCAAGCCGCAGGTGGCGTATTACGTGATGCTCACGCTGATGGTCGCCACGCTGGTCGCGGTCACCTGGCTTTCCCAGTCGCGGCTCGGCATGGCGCTGCGGGCAATCCGCGACGACGCCGACACGGCCGAAACCATGGGCATCGACATCGCGCGGGCACGCCTCAAGGCCTGGATGCTCAGCGCCGTGATCGCCGCGCTGACCGGCGCCATCGAGGCGTGGTACACCAACATCGTCGACACCGAAACCGCCTTCAATCTGCTGGTGAGCACCAAGGCGATCATCTATGCGGTGGCGGGCGGGCTGGGCACCGTGATCGGACCCGTGGTGGGCGTGATCTCGATGCTGGCGGTCGACAACCTGATCTGGGAAAACTTCCCGGTGCTCAACGTGTTTCTGCTGGGGCTCGCGATCGTCTTGCTGATGCTCTTCCTGCCTCGCGGCATCGTGGGAACGCTGATCTGGCGCATGCCGCGCCTGCGCCGCTACCTGTTTTGAAAAAGCTTCTATGAGTTCGAGATTGCAAGGGAAGGTGGCCCTCGTGTTCGGCGCCGGTTCGTCCGGCCCGGGCTGGGGCAATGGCAAGGCGGCTGCCGCGCTGTTCGCACAGGAAGGCGCCAGCGTCGTCGCCGTGGACATCGACCGCGGGGCCGTCGAAGAGACGCGCGCCGCGCTGATCGAGCGCGGCCACGACTGCGACGTGTTCCAGGCCGACGTCACGCGCTCCGACGACGTGCTGGCCGCGGTGCGCTTCACGCAGGCCAAGCACGGCGGCCGCATCGACGTGCTCCACAACAACGTGGGCGTCACCATCATGGGCAACCCGGTCGACCTGAGCGAGGCGGACTGGCAGCGGTCCCTGGACCTGAACCTGACCAGCGCCTTCTTGACCACCAAGCACGTGCTGCCGGTGATGACCGAGCAGCGGTCGGGCTCCATCATCAACATCTCGTCGCTGGCGTCGGTACAGGTCAACAAGATGCCTTACTTCGGCTACTACGCAGCCAAGTCCGGCCTGAACCATTTCACGCGGGCGCTCGCGGTCAACTACGCGCCTTACGGCATTCGCGCCAACGCGCTGCTGCCAGGCGTCATGGACACGCCGCTCATCTACAAGCAGATCGCCGGCAACTTCGCGTCCGTCGACGAGATGATCGCGGCCCGCAACGCCGCATCGCCCATGGGCCGCATGGGCGACGCCTGGGACGTGGCCTATGCGGCGCTGTTCCTCGCGTCGGACGAGTCGCGCTACATCACGGGCACGGTGATTCCGATCGATGGCGGGAAGAGCTGCGCGGGGCGCTGAAGCGAAGTTCGGGCCATCGACGGGCTGACCAGCCCCGGGCGGCGCCTGGACTGGAGCGGTGAGAGACGACATCGCTGGCTTTGGGCAGATGGACGGATCGGGTGAAACGGCCGAGGTCAACCTCATCCTTGAAACCATACAATGTATATTTCTGGCCGTTCGCTTTTTCATGTGAATTTCTTTCAATTAAAGTCGAATTAATACCGCTTTGCAATGCGCGAAGCAGGTCGGGGTTAATCGGGGAGGGCGCCACGCGACGTAAGTCGCAAATCAATGACCGCAGTGACAGAGCTTTCCTGCAATACGTGCTCCGCAGGTAGGGCATGTAAAGACGCCCGATCCAATTGGCGGCGCTGCAACATACGAGCGGCTTCGCGATGGTGGCCACCCGGATCAGAGAGCCCGACCTGATGCATTTGCGTCGCAAGACGCAAGCCGAATTCCTCGATCAGATCGTCAGCAAAGCCCTGCCGGTAATCGAGTTCAGCCGCCTCTTCAGCATCGAACTCCCTGCGCCCATCGACGACGAGCGCATAGAACGCCGCCAAAGCATGCCGAAGCACGTCCTCAGCAGTGACCCAGGCATGGACGTCAGCCGGCCGCGTGACCGGCCCCCAGACGCGCGGATAGACCGCCGCGCCCCGCTTCACGACTTGCCCCCTTCACCACCAGCTGGAGGTAACTGAGAAGGCTTTGACGCGTCGATCCGCCGCAAGAGCGCCGCAAGCACGGATCCGCGGGAAACGACCTCAGCGGGCACCAAGCGGGTGTCAAACCGCCCCAGAACGCGCGTGACACGATGGGCGCGCTTCACGACTGGACCCCGCCGAACGCAGCTTTGTGAGCGACTGCTAACAGATTTGCTACGAAATCTGTAGCGGCTTGCGAACCCGGTTTCTCCAATGAAACTGGCGCTTTTTCCGCCCCCTCTGTCGGAAAGTGTCTAAGGAATGAATTACCGGCCGGCGCTGCGCGCCGCCCGTCGACTGACGTCGCCGGGGCGGTCGCTGCGGCAGCCGGAGCGCCGCGCTGCGCTTGCGCCGCACCGGCTGCCGCTGCACCCGCTCCGGTACTGCGCTCGATCTGGCACAGCTCGGCATACACCGCCCGAAACCCCCGAGCCTGCCGAACGAGAAGCGACCACCAAGCACCATCGCGAGGCTCGAACCCGTGCCCCTCAGGCGTCCAAAGCCGACCGCTGTGCATGTGCCAGCCCGCCCAAGCGTCGCCGGGCAGCTCGAACCGGTTCAGGATGCGCAGGAGCTTGTAAGCCGCAAAAGGAACGTTGGTTTTCCCGGAAAACCAATACCGCACGGTGCGCGGAGTGACGTGAAGCATTTGCGCGACTTCATCGATCGTTAGCCCAGCATCAGCACAGGCAATTTTGAAGCGCGAAGCAAGCACGGCGCGGGTTGCAGGCGATATGAACCTGCGCCGCTTGGCTTTGCCTTCGACAACACAATGTATATTATGTAAAATGAAGCAGGCAGTTGTGGATCAGAGATCCCAGCCCTGCGCCCGGGCAGATCGCTCAGAGATCACCTCTTCGCGAAACTCGTCAGTTCGACGGTGACATCGGGAAACGCCCGCCTCAACTTCTTGTCCATGGTCACGAGCTTCGTACCGAGCTCTAGCGCCAAGGCCACGAACTCGCAGTCGTATGCCGAGCAGTCGCTGTTGCGCACGAGTTCGAAGACGGCCGAGGATTCGACTTCGTATTCCGCGCCGTCGAGGAGGCTTTCGGCCTCGGCCTGAAGTTCGTTCGCCTGCTCGATGGTGATGGACTTGCGCCGCATGTAGCCCGCAAGGATGTTGCGGAACTCGCTTCGCCAGAGCACAGGTGCCGCCCAGTGCGAGTCCTCGATCAACAAGGCCTCCGCCGCATCCGTGAACTCGCCCGGCAGATAAAGGTAGGCGAGCACGTTGGAGTCGACGACGATCAAGGCCGGCCTTCGCGTTTGATCGCTTGGATGTCTCGCGGCGTGAACTTCGCGCCCGACAACACGGCACGCAACTCGCGCGCCCGAGCGATTCGCTCGTCGGGCCGCGCCCTTGGAGGCATCAAGACGGCCTCGAGGCACACGATGGCTTCGCTGTTCAGGCTTCGCCGATGCGCCTCGGCTGCGGACTTCAGCCGCTCATAGACAGTGTCGGGGATGTTCTTGAGCGTGAGGGTGGTCGGCATTGGCGGTAGATCCATGAGAAACCATTTTGGTTCCATTATGGATTCGTCCGACGCCATTTGGCGCCGCCGTGGTCAGCAAGCAGGGCCGCGACCCTCAACCACCGCCTGGTGGTTCGTAAGCCCGAATCTTCGGCAACACCCCCTCGAAGCGCTCGATCTGCACCGTGCTGAGCTGCCCGGCGCAGCCTTGCGCGAGCGACGACGTTCCTACGTCGCGTGTGAGCACGTTGGGATTGCCGTGCGCGCACATCGTTCGGCCTTGCGCGTCGACCACCGGGTCGTACCACGCCCCGGTGGGCAGTTGCACCACGTCTTCGCGGATGGCGTCGCTCAGGTGCGCGCTCGCCAGGCAGGCGCCGATCTCGTTGAAAAGCCGCACGATGTCGCCTTCGTGGATGCCGCGTGCAGCGGCGGCTTGCGGATGCAGCGTGCACACCTCGCGCCCGCGTCGCTTGCTGGCCTGACTGTGCGCACCGAAGTCAAGCTGGCTGTGCAGCTTGGTGTGCGGTTGGTTCGCCACCAACCAGAGCGGATGTTCAGCGGTCGGCGCATGCCACGGGGCCAGCCAGGCCGGATGGCCGGGGCAATCTTCGTAGCCGAAAGCCGCCACGGTGGGTGAGCTCACCTGGACCTTGCCGCTCGGCGTCGGCAGCGGCGCGCCGGCAGGGTCGGCGCGAAACGCGCGCAGGATGCCGCCGTCGTCCTCGCGCTGCGGCAGCATGAGATGGCCGCGCGCCCAGAACTCGTCGAAGCTCGGAGCGCCCTGCCCCAGCTGCTGCAGCGCCGCGCGGGTCCGCTCGTAGAGATGCACCAGCCATTCGCGGCTGGTGCGCCCTTCGCTGAAGGCCTCCAGCGCGCCGAGCCGGTTGGCCAGGTCGCAGAAGATGTCGTAGTCGTCGCGGCTCGCTCCGTGCGGCTCGGCGATGCGATGCATGGCGACCATCATCGGGTCGGTCTGCGTCGCGCCGATGTCCTCGCGCTCCAGCGTCATGGTGCAGGGAAGCACGATGTCGGCATGCCGAGCCGTGGCGGTCCAGGCGATCTCGTGGACGATGAAGGTGTCGAGCGTGGCGAAAGCGCGGCTGAGCCGCTGCAGATCCTGGTGGTGATGGAACGGGTTTCCACCGGCCCAGTAGGCCAGCCGGATGTGGGGGTACAGGCGGCGCTGGCCGTTGTAGTCGAAAGGCGTGCCGGGGTTGAGTAGCATGTCGCTGATGCGCGCGACGGGAATGAAGTCTTTCACCCCGTTGCTGCCTTGCGGGAGCGCAGCGGCCGGCACCGCGTTGTTGCGCTTGCCATAGTGGGCGAGCGTGCCGAGCGCGTAGTTGTAGCCACCGCCGGGCAAGCCGAGCTGCCCCAATGCGGCAGCGAGCACGGCGCCCATCCACACGGGCTGCTCGCCATGTTCGGCGCGCTGCAGCGAATGCGAAACCACCACCAGCGTGCGCTTTCCGACGAGCGAGCGGGCCAGCGCGACCAGCTCGTCTTCGGCGATGCCGCAGAGTGGCGCGGCCCAGGCGCAGCTCTTGGGCAAGCCGTCCGTGCGGCCGAGCAGGTAGTCCTCGAAAGGCCCCCAGCCGTCGCAATAGCGGTCGATGAAGCCCCGGTCGTGCGCGCCGTCGGTGACCACCTGATGGACCAACGCCAGCATCAGCGCCGTGTCGGAATTGGGGACGACGGGCAACCACTCGAAGCGCGCCTCGTCCGGCAGGTCGCCGCGGATGGGGCTGATGTTGACGAAGCGGCAACCGCGCGCGGCGGCGTCGCGCATCGCGTCGCGTTCGACATGGCGGCTGATGCCGCCCGAGGCCACGCGCGAGTTCTTCAGTGCCATGCCGCCGAAGGCCAGCACCACGTCGGTGTGCTCGACGATCTGTTCCCAGGTGACGTTGCGGCGGGCTACCTCCTCCATGGTGCCGATGACGTGCGGCAGCATGGGACCGGAGGCGCCGGCGCTGTAGCTGTTGACCGAACGCACGTAGCCGCCCAACGAGGTGTTCAGAAAGCGATGGACCTGGCTCTGCGCGTGATGGAAGCGTCCCGCGCTCGACCAGCCGTACGAGCCGCCGAAGACGGCGCCGGCGCCGTGCGCATCCTTCACGCGGCGCAGTTCGGCCGCCACCCGGTCGAGCACCTCGGGCCACGGCATGGCAACGTAGTCGTCGCGGCCGCGCATCGGATCGGGGCCGGGCCCGCGCTCGAGCCAGCCCTTGCGCACCATGGGCGTGGTCACGCGCGCCCGATGCCGCAGCGCACTCGGAAAGTTCTGGATCAGCGGATTGGGATCGGGGTCGTCCGGGTTCGGCTTGACCGACAGCGTCTGGCCGTCCCATGCGGCGAGAAACACGCCCCAATGGGCGCTGTGCGAAAGGAAAGTCGGAGCGTCGGTCGTCATGTCCGTCGGGCGCGGGCCCGCCGTGAGGTCATTCTGCTTTCAGGTTGCCGCGGTCGACGGCGCGCTTGTAGTTGGCGATGTCCTTGACGATGAAGTCGCGGAACTGCGTGCCTGTCAGAGTGCCTTCCTGCGCGCCGTCGGCCCGATAGATCTTGAGCAGATCGGCGTCCTTCATCGATTCCCTGACCGCGCGCGTGAGCGTGTCGATCACGGCTTTGGGCGTGTCCGCGGGAGCGGCCAACCCGTACCACTGCGTCATGACCACGTCGATGCCGGATTCCTTGAGCGTCGGCACGTTCGGCAGCGACGGCACTCGCTTGTCGGAGCTGACCGCGAGCAGCCGCAGCTTGCCGCCGGTGATCTGGCCCATCAGCGGGGTGTAGGGCGCGAAGAAGCTGGAGACCTGTCCGCCAAAAAGATCGTTGAGCGCCGGGCCCGAGCCCTTGTAGGGAATGTGCAAGATGTCGAGCTTGGCGTCCTGCTTGACCATTTCCATCACGATCTGCGACGCACCACCCGTTCCGGTCGAGGCGTAGGTGAGCTTGCCGCCCTTGGCAGCTGCCACGTAGTCCTTGATGGTGGCGATCGGCGAATCGCTCGGCACCATCAACCCGAACGGCGTTTCGACCAGTTGGGCGATGGGCACGAAATCGTCCGGCACCTTGTACGGCAGGTTGCTGCGAATCGCCGGCGCGCTGCCCATGTTGCCGCTCATGGCCAGGATCAGCGTGTAGCCGTCGGGCTTGGCTCGGGCCACCAGTTCGGCCGCGATGTTGCCACCGGCCCCGGCCTTGTTGTCGACGATCACGGCCTGGCCGAGATGGCGCGCCAGGGCGTTGGCGATGGTGCGGCCGTAGAGGTCGCCGCCGCCGCCCGGTGGAAAGCCGACCACCAGCTTGACCGGCTGCTCGGGATAGGCGGCCTGCGCAGTTCCGCCGAAAGCGCAAAGGGCGCTCGCAGCGGCGAGCGCGAAGGCGAATCGGGCCGCGATGCGGCGCGTCAGTGCAGCGAAAGAATCTGTGGTCTTCATGGGTGGGTGTCTCCGGTGTCTTTGGAAAGGTGCTGTGAAGATGACTGTGGTGCGCAGACCTTCAGGCCCCGGTGGCGATCGGCGCGCCAGGCTGGGCGCTCCACTCGCTCCACGAGCCGGGATAGAGCGCTGCGCCCTTCAGGCCGGCGATTTCCATCGCCAGCAGGTTGTGGCAGGCCGTGACGCCGGAGCCGCACTGGTTCACGAGCGCCGAGGCCGGCTTGGCGCCGGTGATCGCATCGAACTCGGCGCGCAGTTGCTCGGCGCTCTTGAAGCGGCCGTCGGCGCCGAGGTTGTCCTTGAACAAGCGATTCTTCGCGCCGGGAATGTGGCCGCCGATGGGGTCGAGCGTCTCGTTCTCGCCGCGAAAGCGGTCGGGCGCACGCGCGTCGATGACGAGCCTGTGCCCTTCCTCGATGTTGGCCTTGACCTGCTCGTAGTCCATGGTCGAAACCAGCGAATCGCGCAGAACGAAGTTGCCCGCCGGCAGCGCGGCCGGCGTGTCGGTAGCGACCGCTCCGCCCACGGCCTTCCATGCCGCCAGGCCACCGTCGAGCACCGCGACATCGCGATGGCCGGCCCAGCGCAACATCCACCACAGGCGTGCCGCGTACATGCCGCCGGCGTTGTCGTAGGCCACGACTTGCGTGTCCTGATTCATGCCGAGGGCGGCCATCGTCGCTGCAAAGGCCGAGCGTTCCGGCAGCGGGTGCCGGCCATTGCGCCCGGTCTTCGCGGCCGAAAGGGCATGCTCAAGATGCACGTAGACGGCACCCGGCACGTGGCCGGCGTCGTAGAGGCGCCGGCCGGCCTCGAGATCGGTCAGCTCGAAGCTGCAGTCCAGTACCAGGGCCGGGCGAGCGCCCTGCTGCAATGAAGCCAGTTCGGTGGCGGTGATGAGGGTCTCGTAGGGCATGCGGGTCTGTTCCTTGGTTTCCTGGTGAGTCCGGTCCGCGGACTATTGGGAGATTTCCTTTTGCAGGGCTGGCGTGATGGCGGCCTTGTAGCGGGCGATGTCTTCGACGATGAAATTGCGGAACTTGTCCATCGGCAGGTCGTGCTCGGTGGCCGCGTCCTTGCGGATCGCGGTGCGCACTTCAGGCGTCGCGAGGGCCTGGCTCAAATGATTCGAGAGCACCTTGATCACCGCTTCGGGCGTGCCGGCGGGCGCGACCAGGCCGTACCACTGGGTCACCGGCACGTTCACGCCCAGTTCCTTGAAAGTGGGCACGTCCGGAATGGCCGGATTGCGATTGGCGCCGGTGATCGCCAGCAGCCGCAGTTGCCCCTGGCGCACCTGGCCCACCAGCGGCGATGCCGTGGCGAAGAAGCTGTCGACCTGGCCGCCGAGCATGTCGGTGATGGCCGGCCCCGAGCCCTTGTACGGAACGTGCAGCATGTCCACGCCGGCCTCGTGCTTGACCATTTCCATGCCGATGTGTGCGGCAGCGCCCGTGCCGGTCGATGCGAACGTGAGCTTCTGCGTCTTCGCCGCGTCGAGCAGCTCGCGCGCGGTCTTGAAGCGCGAGTTGTGCCCCACGAAGAGTCCGTGCGGCGCTTCGAGGATGAGGCCGATGGCGCTGAAATCGTCCGGCACCGTGTACGGCAGGCTCTGCGGCTTCAACACGGGCGACACCGCGAGGTTGCCGCTCATGGCCAGCAGGATGGTGTAGCCGTCCGGCTTCGCCTTGGAGACGATGTCGGCCGCGATGTTGCCCCCTGCCCCGGCCCGGTTCTCGACCACCACGGTCTGGCCGAGCGTGCGCCCCATCGCGTTGGCGATGAGCCGGCCGTACAGGTCACCGCCGCCGCCGGGCGGGAACCCGACCACCAGCTTGATCGGCTGTTCCGGAAACGCGGCGCGTGCGTCGGGCGCCTGCAATGACAGCGCGCCAGCGAAGAGCAGCGCCAGCGCGCCGAGCCGGCGCGAGCGAGAAGCGAAAAAGTTGTGCATGTGTTTGTCTCCTGATGGTTGGGGGCGGCGCCGGGCACCGCAGGTGCTGGCTAGTCCAGCCAGGCTTGCTGGGCCGCGACGACGCGATCGACCGACGTGCCGCACTGCCCGAGGTAGCCGGCCGGGTCGGTCAGGTCGCGAATCTCGTCGTCACCGAGCAGCTTGCCCAGGCCGGGGTGCTCGCGCATCGCATCGGCAAAGCTGAGCTTGCTGGTGATGCCGTGCATCGATGCTTCGTAGATCCACTCGTGGGCGGTCTGCTTGCCCACGCGCTCCGACAGTTCGAGCATGACGCGCTCGGACAGCAGGTAGCCGCGCATCTTGTCGAGATTGAGGGCCATGACATCGGCATTCACGCGAAGGCCGGCCAGCAGGTTCTTGGCCTGGAACAGCATGGCGCCGGCGATCATGCAGCACTCCGGCAGGGCTTTCCATTCCATCTTCCACGCGATGCCGTCGCGCTCGCCTTCCTGCACCATGCCCTCGACCATCATCGCGGCGTTGTAACGCAGCGGGCGCGACAGGCCGGCCAGGTTTTCCGCTGACGTGGGGTTGCGCTTGTGCGGCATGGTCGACGAGCCCAGCTTGCCGTCGGAAAAGCCCTCCTCGACTTCGCCGAACTCGTTGCGCTGCATGTTGAACAGCTCGTTGCCGATCTTCGACAAGGTGCTGCCGACCATCGCCAGGATGCTCGTGTATTCGGTAAAGCGATCGCGCGCCGGCGCCCAGCTGATGGTGGGCACGCCCAGGCCCAGCGTCTTGAGCATCGCCGCTTCCAGCGCGATCGCCTGCGGGCCGAGCGATGCCTGGCTGCCGACGGCGCCGGCGAGCATGCCGACCATCACGCGCGGTTCGGCCTGGGTCAGGCGCTGATGGTGCCGTCCGAGCTCATCGAGCCAGAGCGCGCACTTGTGGCCGAAGGTGATCGGCAGCGCCTGCACGCCGTGCGTGCGCGCGGCCATCGGCGTGTCGCGATGGGTCACTGCCAGGCGTGCCAGCTCTCTGCCCACGGCCTGCAGGTCGCGCATCGCCACGGCATGGAATTCCTTCAGCTGCAGCGCAACGCCGGTGTCCACCACGTCCTGGGTGGTGGCGCCGTAGTGCACCCACTCGCCGTTTTCCTTGGAGCAGGCCGCCTGCAACTGCTTGAGCGCGGGCACCAGCGAATGCTTGATGCGGCGGATCTCGGCCGACATGGCGGCGATGTCGATGTTCTCCACCTTGGCCTTCTCGGCGATTTCCTTCGCCGCGGCGGGCGGGATGATGCCCAGCTCGGCCTGCGCCGACGCGAGCGCGGCTTCGAAGTCGAGCCATTTCTGGATGCGGTTCTCCTCGCCGAAGATGGTGCGAAGTTCGTCGGTTCCCCAGAGGTGCTGGAGCGACTGCATGTCGAAGACGGATACGGGCATGGGTGTCCTGGAAGAGTCAGAAGGGGGTGAGTGAATCGACCCGCGCGCGCGGCAGCACGCGGCCGGGGTTGAAGATGGCGGCCGGATCGAGGGCGTGCTTGATGCGCGCCATCGTGTCGATCGCGACCGGGCTCTTGTAGGTGAGGAAGGCGTCCTGTTTCTGCCGGCCAATGCCGTGCTCGGCAGAGATCGAGCCGTTCAGTTCTGCAGCGGCCGCGTGCACGATGTCGTGCACCGCGTTTTCGCGGGCGCGGAAGTCCGCGTCGGCCATGCCCTCGGGCTTGCTCTGGTTGTAGTGCAGGTTGCCGTCGCCGACGTGACCGAAACACACGATGCGGATGCCCGGCATCGCCTGCTGCAATGCGTGGCCGGCACGCTCGATGAAGTCGGGAATGCGCGAGATCGGCACCGAGATGTCGTGCTTGATCGACGGGCCTTCGAGCCGCTGCGCCTCGGGCACGTGCTCGCGCAGGGCCCAGAAAGCCAGCGCCTGAGTTTCGGAAGCGGCGAGCGCGGCGTCGAGCACGACGCCCTCCTCCATCGCGGCGCTCAGCACCTGTTCAACCGAAGGGCGCGGATCGACCAGCGCAGATGCTTCCGACACGTCGAGCAGCACCGACCACGGCGAGACCGCGCCCAGCGGAGCGCGCATGCCCGGCGTGCCATGCCGAAGCACCAGGCCGAGCGGCCCGTCGCCGATCAGCTCGAATGCCGTGACGCGCTCGCCGAGCGCGTCGGTGAGCAGCGACAGCAATTGCACCGCGGCCTGCGGATCGCGCACCGCCACCCACGCGGTGACCACCTGACGTGGGCGAGAGAACAGCTTGAAGGTCGCCGCGGTAACCACGCCCAGCGTGCCTTCGGCGCCGATGAAAAGCTGCTTCAGGTCATAGCCCGTGTTGTCCTTGCGCAGCGCGGTCAGCAGATCCAGCACGCGCCCGTCGGCCAGCACGACCTCGAGCCCGAGCACCAGTTCGCGCGTGTTGCCGTAGCGAAGCACCTGCTCGCCGCCGGCGTTGGTGGAGACCACGCCGCCCACCGTGGCACTGCCTTCGGACGCCAGCGACAACGGGAATAGCCGGCCTGCGGCTTCGGCAGCGGCCTGGGCTTCGAGCACGGTGCATCCGGCTTCGATGGTCAGCGTGCGGTCCAGGGGATCGACGCTGCGCACGGCCCGCATGCGGTCGAGGCTCAAGACCACCTCGGTGCCGGATTCGTCGGGCGTGGACCCGCCCACCAACCCGGTGTTGCCACCTTGCGGAACGATCGGCACGCCGGCGGCGGCACAGGCGGCGACCACTCGTGACACCTCCTCCGTGCTGCCGGGCCGCACTACCGCGCGAGCGCGCCCCGGATAGTTGCGGCGCCACTCGGTTTCGTAGCGCGCCATGTCGGCTGCAGTGGTCAAAACATGCGCGGCGCCGACGACGGCGGCGAGCGCAACGGCCAGATCTGGTGTCGGGTCTGCGCGCGAGTCGGCGCCCTGCCCGCCTCGGCCTGCTTCGGTGAATGCGTTCATGCGGTCACGCCCGCCTGTGGACGCAGCTGCGGATTCGACAGTGCTGTCGCACGAGGTGGCACGCGATGTCTCCGGTCTCAAATGGGGCTGGTCGAGGGTCGGTATGCTTCGAACTCTTGCTGCGAAGCTTGCAATCCTCAACGGCTCATGTTTCAATGAATGAAATGCATTTCAATCGATGAAATGATAATTGGACCCTTCGAACTTGTCAACGGGCTGGATATGCCCGTTCCCTCGGCACGCCCCACCTCATGAAAACGCCAGCCACACCCGTCCGAAAAGCCGCCGCGGCCCCGAAGCGAAAGGCTGCGCCTGCCAAGGACGCCGCGCCGACCGCCAAAACCGCAGGCGACGGCACGGGCGCCTCCGAGTCGGGTTCGCCGCGACCACCCTCGGGCGTGCTCGAGCGTGGCCTGTCGATCCTCGAATGCTTCTCGGAAGACCGGCTGCGCCTTCAGCTGCGGGAGCTGGCGGAATGCACCGGGCTCGACAAGGCCACGTTGCTGCGTCTGCTGGGCGTGCTGGTGCGGGCGCGCATGGTCCACCGTTTCGACAATGGAAGCTATGCGCCCGGCCCCGCGTTGCTGCACATGGGCATGCTCTATCGCCGCACCTTCGACGTCGGCTCCAGGCTGCAGCCCGCCCTGCTGGAGGTGATGCGGCAGACGGGAGAAACGGTCGCGTTCTATGTGCGAGACGGCGACGAGCGCGTGTGCCTCTACCGCGAGAACAGCAGCAACGAGGTGCGCCACCACGTCGAAGTCGGCACGCGGCTCAAGCTCTCCGCGGGCGGGTCGTCGTCGCATGTGTTGCGCTACTTCACGGGCGGCAGCACGCCGCAGGCCGACGCCATTGCACGCGATGGCTTTGCCATCACGCGCGAGGAGCGCGTGCCCCAGATCGCATCGGTGGCCGTGCCGGTGTTCGACAGCGATGGCGTGTTCCAGGGCGCGCTCGTCGTGATCGGCATCGCGCCCCGCCAGAGCGCGAGTGCGCAACGCAAGGCCGTGCAGGTCGCGCGCCAGGCCCTCGCGAAACAAGGGTTCGGCAGCGCGCCCCCCAAAGCGGGTTCGTAGTCAGTCGCGGCTGCGCTCGCTCGGGCCGAACAGCGACGCCGAGGGGGCTCCGGCAGAGCCGTCGTTCTGCGCATCCATGAAGCCCTCGCACCAGTGGACCAGCGCCGCCGCAGCCGCGTCGTCCAGCGCCGGCGCGAAGGCCCGCATGCGCTGCTGCAAGCCATCCCATGTGAAGGGGTCCTCCGGATCGCCACGCCGGGTCTCCCGATAGGCACTGAGCGTCCGGCCGTCGACCAGGGTGATGCCCACGCGGCTCGGGCGACGTTGCGGAAAACCTTGCTGGAAACGCTCCACCGGCTGCACCGTGATGCGTGCGGCCAGTGCGCGCAGCGACGGGCTGTCGATGTCCGGCGCGTCGGTGTCGGCGATGCCCACCGCCCCCTTTTCCAGCAGCACGGCAAGCAGGTAGCGAAGACAGAAGCTCGCCTCGGCCGGCTTGGCGGGCCAGTCGATGCCGGCGATCTTGAGCGCATGGGGAAAGATCTCCACCTGCATCGACTGCACGTCCTGCGCCCTGAGCTTGTGTTCGTCGACGAGCGCGCGGGCCGCATCCAGCGGCGTGAAGAGCATCGCGCACGCCGGCCAGGCCTTGATGGTGGCGGTGTGCAGCCGCTCGGGCGCGTCCAGGCCGCCGTCGAGCGCGGACATCGGTCCTTCGCCGCTCAACGCGGCATACATGCCCCGCCGGCCCGTGAAGAACGCGCGTGCACCCGGCATGCCTGCGCGTGCGGCGTACGCGGCGGTGATGCCATTGCGCACCGCAAATGCCGGATGCAACGACTTGGACTCGTGCGCGTCGTCATCCACCAGTTGCCAGAGGCCGGCGGCCTGCGTGGCGGCGATGCCCATGGCGTGGTGCAGCTGCCGCGGCGGCAGCCCGAGCGCCATGGCCGCAGCGGCAGCAGCCCCGACGGCACCTGCCGTCGCCGTGGCATGGAACAGCCCTGCGTGGCGCGCGCCCAGCGCTTCGCCCAGACGCAAGGCAACTTCGTAGCCGGCAACGACGCATCGCGCGACCCGTTCGCGCGTCAAGCCCAGCGACGGCGCGAGCGCCAGCACCGGGGTGATGGCCACCACGCCCGGATGCAACATGGCAGCGCGGTGCGCATCGTCGATCTCTCGCAGGTGCGCGATGCCGGCATTGACGAAGCCGGCGGCCAACGGCGTAAATGCGGCCTCTGCGCTGCCGAAGAGCGGCGCATCGCCCGCGCCCGGCATCAGGGACAGGCCGAGCGTGCGCAGCGCTGCAGCAGCCGGCATGCCGTCGGCGGCCCAACCCGCAGTGAACCAGTCGAGCATGGCTTGCGCGAGGCGCTCACGCGTGGCTTCGTGGAGTGGGCGATTCGCCTGTTCGAACAAATGCGCGACCAGCGTGTCTTCGGGAAGAGAAGTCGGCGAAGCAGCGGAAACGGCCATTCGAATGTGTTTTATTGAATGAAAGATCTTTCATTGTATAAAACAACGACGCCGAGCGACCGGCGCTGTAACCCGACGACCGGCGCTCAGGCGCCTGCAGCGACGTGCTCAACCGCCGTGGCCTTGGCGGCCTCGGATGCATTGCTCTTTTCTTCTTCGACAGGCGCTCTCACCAGCAACACCGGCACCGGCGCCAGGCGAAGGATCTGTTCCGCATCGCTGCCCAGAAGCCAGCGGCCGACGCCACGTCGGCCGTGGGTGCCGAGCACGATGAGGTCGGCTTTCCAGGTCCGGGCCTGCTCGACGACGATGTCGCATACCCGCCCTACCGCCGACGTGAAGAGCAATGTTTCCACCTCGACCCGCGCCGCCACGGCCGCGTCCCTGCCCGCCTGCAGGATCTGCTCTCCGGCTTCCTGCATCAAGGGAAGCAGGTCGGCGTTGTAGGCGGCGAAGGTCTCGAACCCCGTCACGTACTTCAGTTCGTCGATGACATGCACGAGCCGCACGCTGCCGCCACACAGCTTCGCCAGGCGCAAGGCCTCGTCCAGCCCGCGCCGCGAGGTGGGGCTGCCGTCGAAGGGGACCAGAATTCGTTGGTACATGGCAGACCTCGTGGCAACGGTGGGATTGCCGACCAGTATGGGTCGCGCACACGCGGCGTCCTTGATGCGCATCAAGGTGCAACGCCGCAGGCCCGCCGATGATCTGGACACCCAAGCTGTCGGAGACGGTGATGAGCAAGGTTCTGGTGGTCGTCTATTCGTACACGGGGACTGCGCTGGCCGTTGCCCAGCTCCTATGCAGCCAGCAGCCGGACTGGCGTCTGGCCCATGTCACGGAAGAGCGTCCGCGCAGCGGCACGCTGGGCTACTGGCGCTGCGTGATGGATTCGCTGCTGGCTCGTCGCCCTGCCATCCGCTACAACGGGCCGCCGCCCTCGGACTTCGATGCCGTGGTGCTGGTGTCGCCCATCTGGGCGTTCCAATTGGCAAGCCCCATGCGCACCTTCGTGCACCTTCGGCGCGAGGAGTTGGCAAACGTTTCGGTCATTTCGACGATGGGCGGCAAGGGTGCCCCCAACGCCTTCGCCGAGGTGGCTGAGATCCTCGATCAGAAGCTGGTGCTGAGCACCGCCTTCACGCAGCGCGAGGTGGACGACGGCAGCTACGCCGCACGCCTCCAGGCCTTCGGCGCGGCAGTGGCCGCCGCCGAGGATTCCACGGAGGCCGTGCGGCCGGTGGTGTTGTCGCCGCAGACCGTCTGAGCCGTGCATGGAGGCGTCGTCCCGCATGCGCGCGATGGTGCTGCCCGGGGCCGGTCAGCCTCTGGAGTGGCAGGAGCGGCCGAGGCCGTCCCCCGCTGCAGGCGAAGTGCGCTTGCGCGTGCTCGCCTGCGCCGTGTGCCGCACGGACCTGCACATTGTGGACGGCGACCTGCTCTTGCCCCTGCAGCCCATCGTGCCGGGTCACGAGATCGTGGGAACGGTCGAGGCTGTCGGCGCCGGTGTCGAGAATCATCGGGTGGGCGACAGGGTCGGCGTACCGTGGCTGGGACACACCTGCGGCCACTGCGCCTATTGCGGCAGTGGAAGCGAAAACCTGTGCGACACGCCGCGTTTCACGGGCTTTCATCGCGACGGCGGATTTGCCAGCCACGTGATTGCCGAGGCGGATTTCTGCCTGCCTCTGGACGGGCTCGGTCAAGACCCGGCACACCTGGCTCCGCTCATGTGCGCCGGATTGATCGGATGGCGCAGCCTGAAGGCCGCGGGGCATGACGCTCGCCGACTGGGTCTCTACGGCTTCGGGGCTGCCGCGCACCTGATTGCCCAGGTGGCCGTGGCCGAGGGTCGACAGGTGCATGCCTTCACCCGCCCGGGCGATCTGGTCGCCCAGGACTTCGCGCGCTCGCTCGGCGCCGTGTGGGCAGGCGGCTCGGACCAGATGCCGCCCGAGCCGCTGGATGCCGCCATCCTCTTCGCGCCCGTGGGCGAACTCGTGCCCCTGGCTCTTCGCGCCGTGCGCAAGGGAGGACGTGTCGTGTGCGGCGGCATCCACATGAGCGACATTCCGTCGTTCCCTTATCGGCTGCTTTGGCAGGAACGGCAGATCAGCTCGGTGGCCAACCTCACGCGCCAGGACGCTCATGAGTTTTTTTCGAGAATCCGAACGCACCCGGTGAAGGTCCAGGTCAAGATCTACGCGTTGGCACAGGCGAACCAGGCACTGGCCGACCTGCGCGAGGGGCGCCTCCAGGGCGCGGCGGTACTCGTCCCCTGACGGTCTGCCTATCCGGTCAGCGACGTTGGCATTCAGGAGCATCACTGTTGCCGCCGCGCGAAAGCTGGCCTTGCCGGTTGGCCGCACAGCTTGCCTCGTAACGATCGAGGGCTGCGGCGCGGCGCTCGGCACGGGTCGTCGTCGCACCGGCCGTGGGCTTCACTTCACCTTCGGTCAACTGAGGTCCGCGCGCTGCCGCCCTGCCCTCCGCGTTGCGCGTCGTCCTCGCGGTCACTCGCTCCTTGGGTGTCGTGCGGGCCGTCGGAGGCGCCTTGGCCTGCGACGCATCGGCTTCGCCGCCGCCTTGCGCGAAGGCTGCACCGCCGATGGCCTGCACCGCCACCAGGCCGAGGGCCGAAAGAAGAAGCCGCGCAGTGTTCGGCCTGCGCATGGTCAGCGTATTCATGAAATCTCCAGAAAGTAGATGGAAATCCACTTTAGGGAGCATCGCGAAATGGTGAACTGCGCCTGATCAAGGAACTTGGTTTCAACTGCGAGCGGGTGTGTTTCGAGGTTGCTGACCTTTGCGAGTTCGGCATTGCCGTTGGTGGTGATGGTCTTGCTGCCATTCATGACCCAGCTCCCGTCGGCCTGACGCACCGCCCGCGAGCGGATGGCCCGCTACCTCGGAACCGGCATTGGGCTCGGTCATCGTCGCCGTGGCGACCGGAGTCGGTCGGCTTCACGCCCCTCGCCTACCCCGCCAACGCGTGCGGCTCGTCGCCGTCCAGGTTCTCCGCAAGAAAGTCGATCAGCCGCCGCACCGCGGGCACGAGCGCGCGCCGCGCCGGAAACATCGCGTGCGAGATGGCGGGCGGCGGGCGCCAGTCCGGCAGCACTTCGACCAGATCGCCCCGCGCGATTTCGGCACGGCACATGTAGTCTGGCAAGACCGCGGCGCCGATGCCCATCACGACCGCGTACTTGAGCGTGAGCAGGTCGTCGGCCACGTAGCGCGGTTCGTGCGAGTGCTGCTCCACGGCGCCACCGGGGCCGATGAGCTTCCATTGCGCCCGCCCTTCGTGGACCGACATGGCCACCATGTCGAGCCGTTCGAGATCCTCAGGGGACCGGATCGGCCCCTGCCTGCGCAACTGCTCGGGGCTGGCCACCACCATGCCGTGCGAGATGCCGAAGGTCTTGGCCACCAACGTGGCACTGTTCTCGATCTCCAGCCGCACGCGCAAGGCGATGTCGACGCCCTCGTCGATCAGATCGACCGGGCGATTGAGCACGCGCATCTCGATGCGCACCTGCGGATAACGCTTCATGAACACCGGCAACAGGGGCCCGACGCTGCTGTGCGCCAGCGTCACCGGGCAACTGAGCCGCACCACGCCGCGCGGCTCGGTCTGCACCTGGGCGATCGAATCGGCCGCGGCCTGGGCCGAGTCGCGCATTGCCAGGCAATGGCGCAGGTAGATCTCACCGGCAGGCGTGAGAGACAGGCGACGGGTGCTGCGCTGCAGGAGCTGCACGCCGAGTTGCGCCTCCAGCTCGGCGACACGGCGCGAAAGCCGCGACTTGGGCAGGCCCAGAGCGCGTCCGGCGGCCGCGAAACCGCCGCGCTCGGCGACTTCGGCGAAGAAGAGCATGTCGTTCAGGTCTTGCATGGCTCAATTGTCTCGGAATCAGGACGATGTGTGGCAAATGCGCCTACTTATCGCGCCATCGTCCCAAAAATAGAATTAGTGAAGCGCCGAGCGAGGGTCTTTGCAGTGACTCTCGGCTCGGTCCGTCACCCGTTACTTCGGAGATCCATCATGAAACTCTTGCACATCGATTCCAGCGTGTTGGCCGGCAATTCGGTCTCGCGCCAGCTCACGGCCGAGCTCGTGGCCGAATGGAAGCGCACCCATGCCGGCACGCAGGTCGAGTACCTCGATCTGGCCACCGCCGCACCCAGCCATCTCGACACGAATTCGCTCGGCTTCCGGCTGCCGCCTTCCGCAGAGACGACGGACACCCAGCGCGCCGAAAACACGGTGTCCGAAAAGCTGGTCAGCCAGTTCCTGGCGGCCGACGTGGTGGTGATCGGTGCCCCGCTCTACAACTTCTCGATTCCCTCGCAGCTCAAGGCGTGGATCGACCGAATCGCGCAAGCCGGCCGCACCTTCAAGTACACCGAGAAAGGCCCCGTCGGCCTGGCCGGCGGCAAGACGGTGATCGTGGCCTCGACGCGCGGCGGCGTGTATTCGACGACCGAAGCCGGTCGTGCGACGGAGCACCAGGAAAGCTACCTCAAGACGATCTTCGGTTTCATGGGCGTGACCGACGTGCGCTTCGTGAGGGCCGAAGGCGTGGCGATGGGCGACGCGGCCAAGGCGGCAGCGCTCGGCGCGGCACGGGCCGAGATTCGTGCCGTCGCCGGCAGTGCGGCGAATCAGGACGCGAGCCGCCTGGCTGCTTGAGGTCGAAAGCGGCGGCGCGCGAACGTTCAAGTCCGGGCGCACCGCGCCCGGCTTTCGAGCCGGCCGGGCTCAGTCGTTGTGGCGCTTGACCCAGGCGACGTACTTGTCGACCCAGCCCTGCAGGAACTGGTTGCTCGCTTCGCCGACATGTCCCTTGTCGTCGAAGAGGCCTTCCTTGTTCTGGATGAAGCCTTCGGGCTGGCCCATGGTGGGCACGTCGAGGTAGGCCAGGATGTTGCGCAGATGCTGCTGTGCCATGGCCGTGCCGATGGGGCCGACCGACACGCCGATGACGCCCGCCGGCTTGCCCGCCCACGCGCTCTGCCCATAGGGGCGCGACGCATGATCGATGGCGTTCTTGAGCACGCCGGGCACCGACCGGTTGTATTCCGGCGTCACGAAGAGCAGGCCCTGCGCGGCAGCGATCTCGGACTTGAGGCGCTTGACCGGCTCGGGCTGGTTGCCGTCGTTGTCCTGGTTGTAGAGCGGAAGGTCGTCGATGCGCAGGTGCTCGAAGGTGAAATCCTCGGGCGCGAAATGCGCGAGGGCGAGTGCGAGTTTGTGGTTGAAGGAATCCTTGCGAAGGCTTCCGACGACGACGGCGATGCGGGTCTGGCTCATGAACGCTCCTTGAAAAGTCTCGATGGGTTGAAGATGCGAGGCGCCGCGGTTCGCAGACGCCCGGTGGTGTTCAGGCTCTCGGGTCAGCCTCCGCGGCGCGGGGTGTTGTGCAGCGTGGCCTGCGTCACGTTGGCTCCCGGGGGCACGTCGTCGGTGATCCAGACATTGCCGCCGATGGTGGCGCCTTTGCCCAGCGTCACGCGCCCGAGGATGGTGGCGCCGGCGTAGACGACGACATCGTCTTCGACCACCGGGTGGCGCGCCAAGCCCTTCTGCAGGTTGCCTTCGGCGTCGGTCGGAAAGCGCTTGGCGCCGAGCGTGACCGCCTGATAGAGCCGCACGCGCTTGCCGATGACGGTGGTCTCGCCGATGACGACGCCCGTGCCGTGGTCGATGAAGAAGCCCGCGTCGATCTGCGCGCCCGGGTGGATGTCGATGCCTGTCTGCCCGTGCGCCCGCTCGGCGACGATGCGCGCGAGCAGCGGCAGTTCGAGCACATAGAGCCGATGCGCCAGCCGGTGATGGATCATCGCCTGGATGCCCGGATAGCAGAGCAGCACCTCGTCCACGCTGCGCGCGGCCGGGTCGCCCTGGAAAGCGGCGAGCACGTCGCCGTCGAGCATGCGGCGGATGGCGGGCAGGTCGGCCGCGAAGGCGCGCACCGCGCTGGCCGCCTGGGCGTCGACGTCCTGCGGATCGCGTGGCGCATGGCGCGCGGTGTAGAGCAGTTCGAGCCGCGCCTGCTTGAAGAGCGATTGCAGCGCCGAATCCAGCGTGTGGCCGACGTAGAAGTCCTCGCTCTCGTGCCGCAGATCGGACGGTCCGAGGCGCATCGGAAACAGCGCGCCGGTGAGTGCCTCGACGATGCAGCCCATGGCGTCGCGCGACGGGAACTCGCGGCTTCCAGGCTCGCGCGAACGGTTCTGCGAATCTCGCCACTCGTCGCGCGCGCGGCGCAGCGAACCGACGATTTCATTGACATCGAAGACGGGCAATCCGGACATGGGCAACTCCTTGGAGCCGCCATTGTTGCCGCATACGGCCATGACCCTGCATCGGGAGGGATTTGCTTATGCGTGCTCGAATCGGCCGGCCCGAGCAGTGGCCGGGCCCGGCGAGGGCCGAAGCAAAGCTTGATAAAGTGTCCCGTCGACGATCAACCCCCAAAGGCATTCCAATGGCACGCATGGTTCAGTGCATCAAACTCGGCAAGGAAGCTGAAGGGCTCGACTTTCCGCCCTACCCCGGCGAGCTCGGCAAACGGCTCTGGGAAAACGTCAGCAAGGAAGCATGGGCCGCCTGGCTCAAGCAGCAAACCATGCTGGTGAACGAAAACCGCCTCAACCTGGCCGACGCCCGCGCGCGTCAATACCTGGCCCGGCAGATGGAAAAGCATTTCTTCGGCGAAGGCGCCGACGTGGCACAGGGCTACGTGCCGCCGTCTCAATGAGCGCACGCCGACCTCGTTGAATCGCAGGGCCAACGCCATGGCGGAGCCCGTCGAATGGCGACCCGATGGCGTGCCGCGCAGTGCGCGGTTCGACGACATCTATCACTCCGAAGCCGGCGCGGTGGCGCAGGCGCGGCACGTGTTCCTTGCAGGCTGCGGTCTGCCCGAGGCGTGGGCCGGGCAGGCGCAATGGCGCATTCTCGAAACCGGCTTCGGCATGGGACTCTCGTTTCTCGCAGCGTGGCAAGCGTGGCGCGCCGACGAGGCGCGTCCGCGCCTGCTGCACTTCGTCTCGGTCGAGGCGCACCCGGTGTCTCGCGACGATCTGCTGCGCGCAGCGCGGGCCTACCCCGAGCTGGCTCCATTGGCGAATCAATTGGCGGGTCATTGGCAGGGGCTGCTGCCGGGCTTTCACCGGCTCGGCTTCGAACAGGGCCAGGTGCTGCTCACGCTGTGCATCGGCGATGTGCAGGCGATGTTGCGCACGCAGCACTTCGATGCCGACAGCATCTTTCTCGACGGGTTCAGCCCCGACCGCAACCCACGCATGTGGTCGCCGGAGACCTTGAAGGCGGTGTCGAGGTTCGCGCGTCGCGGCTCGCGCATCGCCACGTGGACGGTGTCGCGCCCCGTGCGCGATGCGCTCGGCGCGTGCGGATTTCGGCTTCGCACCGCGCCGGGGCTGCCGCCCAAGCGTGACTGCCTGCAGGGCGTGTTCGAGCCGGCGTGGGAGATTCGCCGGCGCCGGCCGCTGCCTGACGACAGCGCACCAGCGTCGGGCCGTTGCGCGGTCGTCGGCGCGGGGCTCGCCGGCGCAGCAGTGGCGGCGAGCCTGGCGCGGCGCGGCTGGCAGGTCACGGTCTTCGAATGCCACGAGCCCGCGGCAGGGGCTTCGGGCCTGCCGGCCGGCATTCTGGCGCCGCATGTGTCGCCGGATGACGCCCTCCTGTCGCGGCTCACCCGCGCAGGGATCCGGATCACCTGGCAGGCGCTCCAAGATCTTCTGGAAGAAGGCC
>JAHJOG010000031.1 GCA_018820395.1 Gammaproteobacteria bacterium
CGCGCGGCGCTTTCCAACGGACGTGAGTTCGCGGGCACCTGCCTGGGACTGGTCGGCTTCGGCGGCATCGGCCGGCTGTGCGCGACGCTGGCCCAGGGCCTGGGCGTGCGCGTCGTGGCGCACGATCCGATGCTCCCTGCCGACCACGCCGTGTGGTCTGAAACCGGCGTGCAGTGCGTGTCGCTCGACGAACTCCTGTCGGTCGCCGACACGGTCAGCCTGCACGTGCCGCTCACGCCCGAGACGACCGGCCTGCTGTCGCAGGCCCGCATCACGCAGATGAAGGCCGGCGCGGTGCTGATCAACACGGCGCGCGGTGGCATCGTGGACGACGCCGCACTCGCCGCGGCGCTGCGCGACGGCCGGCTGGCCGGCGCTGCCATCGACGTGTTCGAGCCCGAACCGCTGAAGGCCGGCAACGCCTGGGAAGGCTGCCCGAACGTGATCCTCACGCCGCATGTGGCGGGCGTCACCGCCGAATCGAACGTGCGCGTGTCGACCCTGATCGCCAAAGAAGTGGCGCGCGCGCTGCAAGGATGACCCGATGCTGAAAACCTGCGAAGAACTCAAGCAACTGGTCGAAGCCGCGCTGCGCAAGGCCGGCGCGTCGCAGCGCCAGGCCAGCGCCACTGCGGTGGCCCTGGTGATCGCCGAGGCCAGCGGCCTGCCGTCGCACGGACTGTCGCGCGTGGCCATGTACGCCGCCCACCTCCGGGCCGGGCGCGTGCTGGGCGATGCGGTGCCGGTCATCCGCAGCGAGCGCGCGAGCGCCGTGCTGATCGATGCGGGCAACGGCTTCGCGTTTCCCGCTTGCCTGATGGCGGTGGAAGAAGCAATCTCCCGCGCCGGCAAGACCGGCATCGCCATCGGCGCGGTCACCAACAGCCACCATTTCGGCATGGCCTCCTATCACCTGGACGCGGTGGCCGGCGCGGGCATGGTCGGCATCGCCTGCGGCAATTCGCCGGCGGCCATGCCGGCAGCGGGCGGCAAGCGGCCCATCTTCGGCACCAACCCGATCGCGGCGATCTTCCCGCGCGAAGGCCATGCACCGCTCAGCATCGACCTGTCGCTGTCGGAAGTCGCGCGCGGCAAGCTGATGGTCGCGGCCAAGAAGGGCGAAAGCATCCCGGTGGGCTGGGCGCTCGACGCCGAAGGCAACCCGACCACCGATCCCAAGAAGGGCATGGATGGCTCGATGCTGCCGATGGGCGGCGTCAAGGGTGCCATGCTGGCGTTGATGGTCGAGCTGCTGGTGACCACGCTCACCGGCGCGCACTACGGCGCCGAGGCCGACAGCTTCTTCGTCGACGAAGGCAACCAGCCGCGGCTGGGCCAGGCCTTCATCGTCATCGACCCCGGCGCGCTCGCGGGCCGGCAGGTGTACGGCGAGCGCATCGAGGCGCTGTTGTCGGCCATCCTGGTGGACGATGGCGTGCGGCTCCCGGGCAAGCGGCGCTTCGATCTTGTGGCCAAGGCCGATGCCGTAGGCGTCGAGGTGCCCGACGCCATGCTGGACTCGATCGCGGCATTGGCCAAGGGCGCCTGATCCATCCGACGGTCACGGCGAGTCGGGCACGGGTTCGGCATGGGTATGCTCGAAGATCCTAAGACCTCCCGCATGACACCGTCTACCCGATCCGCCCCTTCCGACTCGCTCGCCAACGGTTCCGTCGCCAGCCCGGTGCTCTATCGCGAGGTCAAGCGCAAGCTCATCGCCGACATCGCGTCGGGCGCCGTGCCACCGGGCGCTGCGCTTCCCAACGAAAGCGAACTCGCGCGCCGCTTCGGCGTCTCGATCGGCACGCTCCGGCGCGCGGTCGACGAACTGGTGGCCGAACATGCGCTGGTGCGCCAGCAGGGCCGCGGCACCTTCGTCGGAAAGCTCGACCGCGAGCGCTTCCTGTTCCAGTTCTTCAAGATCGCCGACCGCAGCGGCGGGCGCGAGTTTCCGCAGGTGCGGCTGCACTCTTTCAGCAAGGCCAAGGCGACGGCCGAGGAATCGCGCGCACTGGGCATCGTCGGGCCGGCGCAGGTTTTTCGCATCGACAACGTGCTGTCGCTCAAGGGCCGGCCCATGATCCACGACCACATCGTGATCGATGCGCAGCTCTTCAGCGGACTCACGCGCGCGCAGTTCGAGGCGCGCCCCGGCACCATCTACGAGCTCTACCAGGTGGCGTTCGGCGTCACCGTGGCTGGCGCGGACGAGCGGCTGCGCGCCGAGCCCGTGAGCGCGCGGACCGCCGAGCTGCTCGGGCTGGAGCCCGGCGCGTCGGTGCTGCGCATCGAGCGCATCGCGCGCACGATCGAGAAGCGGCCTTGCGAGTTTCGCGTGTCGGTCGTCGACACGCGTGAAGTCGACTATGTGTCGCACATGCATCGGGCGAGCTGAGCGCCTGGGTGCACGCGTCAACGCATCCACCCACCGGAGCGTGACCCCATGAAGAGCATCGACCCCGAATTGGCCCGCGAGGCCTGCGCGTTCGCACGTGTCCTGGCCGGCGAGGCGATGGAACGACTGCGCGGGGCCGCGCACGAGGCGCATTCGGTGCTCGTCAAGGCCCCGGGCGATTGGGCCAGCGCGCTCGACAGCGACATCGAAGCGATGCTGCGCGAGCGCATCGCCGGGCGGTTTCCGGGCCACGCGTTTCTGGGCGAGGAGGGCGGAGGCGCCACGGCGCAGGGCCGCGACACCGGCCCGACCTGGATCGTCGACCCCATCGACGGCAGCATGAACTTCCTGCGCGGCTACCCGCAGTACGCGGTGTCGATCGCGCTGGTCGATGGCGGCGAGCCGCTGGCGGGCGTGGTGGGCGATCCGTGCCGCAACGAAGTGTTCAGCGCCGCGGCCGGGCAGGGCGCGTGGCTCGGCGACACGCCGATCCGCTGCGCCACCACATCGCGTCTCGACAAGGCCGTCGCCGGCACGGTGTTTCCCAAGCCGGCCGCGAGCTTCATGCCGCGCTATCTCGACCAGTTCGGCCGCGTCGTCACGCGCACGGCGGGCGTGCGCCGCTCGGGCAGCATGGCGCTCGAACTCGCCTACCTGGCAGCCGGCCGGCTCGATGCCTTCTGGGAACACGGCATGGGCGCGTGGGACGCCGCTGCCGGCGTGCTGCTGGTGCGCGAAGCCGGCGGCGAGGTGTTCACGATGGATGGGGAACCGTGGCTGTCGTCGGCGCAGATCGCGGCCGCTGCAGCGCCGGTCGCGCACGACTGGCGCGAACTGCTCGCGGCCTGAGCGACACCTGCGCGACCTGCGCGACGCCCGGCGCGCTCGAGCCGCGCGCGAAGTTCAGTCTGCCGGCGCCGGCCCGGTCGAATCGCGCACCACCAGTTCGACGCTGATCTGCGTATTGGCCTGCGGCACCTGCCCCGAGAGGGCCGACAGCAGCCGCTCGGCCGCGGTGCGCCACATTTCCTCGGCCGGCACGTGCAGCGTGGTGAGCGCGGGCTGCAGATGGCGCGCCATTTCGAGATCGTCGAAGCCGATCACCGAAAGTTGCTGCGGCACCCGGATGCCGAGCGAAGCCGCTTCGAGCATCGCACCATGCGCCAGCACGTCGTTGCCGCACAGGATGGCCGTCGGCGCCGGGTCCGAGGCGAGCAGCGCGCGCAGGCCGTCGCGCGCTTCCGCCAGACCGTAGCGGCGCTCGACGCACCACTGCGGCGGCAACGACAGCCCCGCCTTTTCGAGCGCGCTGCGCGTGCCCGCCACGCGCGCGCTGGCGCGGTCGTTGTGGGCCGTGATGCCGGCCAGCATGCCGATGCGCCGGTGCCCCAGGTCGAGCAAATAGCGCACCGCCTGCCCCATGGCCCGGGCGTTGTCGAAGCCGACGTGGATGCCCGGCGCCGCGTCGTCGGGCGCCGCCACCATGACATGCACCCACGGCAGCGATCGGCGCTCCAGCAGGCGGATCAGTTCCGGATGCTGGTCCGTGCCGCAGAAGGCGAGTGCGTCGGCGCCCCTCGTCACCAGGTTGGTCGCCTGGCGCATTTCGGCGTCGGGGTCGTAGTCGGTGGTGGCGATGAGGAGGTGGTAGCCGTCCTGCGACAGCCGGCGCTGCAGCGCGTTGATCGCCTGCGCGAAGATGGCGTTGTCGACGGTCGGGAACAGGGCGCCGACCGTGGCCGAGCGTCCCAGCATCAGCGCGCGGGCGCCGGCATGCGGCACGTAGCCCAGCCGCAGCACGGCCGCCTCGACCTTCTCGCGCAGCACGGGCCGCACCGAGCTCGGCCGGTTGAGGACGCGCGACACCGTGGCGGTCGAGACGCCGGCCGCCGAGGCGACGTCCTGAACGGTGGGCAGGGCTTCTGGTTTGCGCATGGCACGATCATAGGTGTACGCGCTTGCATTTTCCGATGTGGTAATGCTTCTAAGGGAAAGTACCCAAGGCGTTCTGGCTAGTGCGGTCTAACATAAAGTTGTTTTGTAAGCGCTTTCAAAAATCTTTCAAAACTGCATTCGCGAGCTGCCTTCGCGAAATCGCCTTCATCGAAGAACGAGACACACCGCTCCAACCCGAGACACCCGCCATGGCCGCATCTCCCTTCGCGCTTGCCGGTACCCCGCTGTCCGGCACCTCGACATCCAAACCGACCCCGGGCCGTCTGCCCGGGCGGCGCGCCTTGTATGTGGTGGGCTGGCTCGCCGCGCTGATCGCGGTCTGGTGGCTGCTCACCACCGGCACCGGCGTCATCGGCTCGGGGCGCTTCGCGTCGCCGCAGGAAGTCTTTCTTGCGTTTCGCCAGGTGCTGGTCGACGGCTACAGCAACGCGCGTTGGCACGAGCACGTGGCGCGCAGCCTGATGCTGGTGACGAGCGCCTTCGCGGTGGCTTCGGCTTTCGGCGTGGCACTGGGACTGGCGATGGGCGCCAGCCGGCGCGTCGAGGCTTTCGCGAACCCGATCTTTCTCTTCCTGCGGCCGATTCCGCCGCTCGCCTGGATTCCGTTGGCGATCGTCTGGCTGGGCCTCGGCGACGCGGCCAAGATCATGGTGATCTTCGTCGCGGCCTTCGTGCCGTCGGTGATCAACAGCTACAGCGGCGTGCGGCAGATCGACCGCACCATCTTCGAGGCCAGCGCCATGCTCGACGTGACGGGCTGGCGCTATTGGCGCGAGGTGCTGATACCGGGCGCGATGCCGAGCATCTTCACCGGCCTGCGGCTGTCGCTGCAGGCATCGTGGACCACGCTGGTGGCGGCCGAATTGGTCGGCGCGACGGCGGGCCTCGGGCAGATCCTCAACCAGGCCGCGCAGGACATCTACCCCGGCATGATCCTCGTCGGGATGATGAGCGTGGCGCTCTGGGGCTGGCTCATGACGCTCGCCCTCGGCTGGGTCGAAAAGCGCGCCACGCCCTGGAAGGTGTCGGCATGAACGGCGGCGCACCGCTCACCGCGCGCCAGTTCTGGCTCCTGAGCCTGGCCGGCGCCGCCAGCTTCCTGGTCTTCTGGAGCGCAGCCGCGCTGTCCGGCCTGACGCCGCGCGCCTTTCTGCCCGCGCCGTGGGACGTCGTCCAACGGCTCGTCGAACTCATCAGCGCGCCCTTTGCGGGCCACACGCTGCAGTCCCACCTGCTGTCGAGCATCCAGCGCTTCGCGGCGGGCTTCTGTCTGGCAGTGGTGGTGGGCATTCCGCTGGGCCTGGCGATGGCCTGGTTCCGCTGGGTCGACCGCATCGTCACACCGCTCTTCGAAGGCATCCGCTTCGTCGCGCCGATCGCCTGGGTGCCCTTTGCCGCGCTGTGGTTCGGCACCGGCATCGGCGGCCCGGTGCTGATCATCTTCATGGGCGCGTTTCCGCCGGTGCTGATCAACACCTACCGCGGTGCGCGCGGCGTGGACGTCAAGTACATCGAGGCCTCGCAGATGCTGGGCATCGGGTCCTTTCGCACCATCACGCAGGTGCTATTGCCGGCGGCCTTTCCGTCGATCGTGGCGGGCCTGCGCATCTCGGCCGGGCTGGGCTGGCAGTCGCTGGTCGGCGCCGAACTCATCGTCGCGTCGAGCGGCGTCGGCTACCTGCTCGTGAAGGGGCAGGCCAGCGTGTCGACCGCGACGGTGATGAGCGGAATGATCGCCATCGGCATCGTCGGCCTCTTGATCGACGTGGCGCTGCGGCGCTTCCATCGCGCCGTCGAGCGGCGGCTCGGGGCCTGACCCTCCACCCCACAACCCAACGAGGACTTCAGTGGCCATCATCCAGTTCAACCAGATCGAACGCACTTTCAGCCAGGGCGGCAGCGACTTCGTCGCGCTGACCGGCATCAACCTCGAGGTGCGCGAGCGCGAGTTCGTCGCCATCGTCGGACCGTCGGGTTGCGGCAAGACCACCTGCATGCGCATGGCGGCGGGGCTCGAGCACCCGACCGGCGGCGAGGTCACGGTGGACAACGTGCGCGTCACGCGCCCAGGGCCCGACCGCGCAGTGGTGTTCCAGCAGTTCGCGCTGTTCCCGTGGAAGACGGTGTGGGACAACATCGAGTTCGGCCTGCGCTCCATCGGCGTCGACGCACCCGAGCGCAAGCGCCGCATCGAGCAGTACATCGAACTGATGGGCCTGGGCGGCTACGAGCGCGCGTTTCCGCACCAGCTCTCGGGCGGCATGCAGCAGCGCGTGGCGATCGCGCGGGCCTACGTGCTCGACCCCAAGGTGCTGTTGATGGACGAGCCCTTCGGCGCGCTCGACGCGCAGACGCGCGTGGTGATGCAGGAAGA
>JAHJOG010000283.1 GCA_018820395.1 Gammaproteobacteria bacterium
ATGTCGTCGGAACCGTAACGAGGGATGGTTTCCATGTTGCCGGTGTCCGGCGCCGAGCAATTGAAGGCCTCGCTCGCCCACGGCACCCGACCCATGATCTCGGCCAGCGGCGCGTATTCCTGATTCGTCAGGCCCGCGCCCTCATAGCCCGAGGCAGCCGCGCTGTCGACGGGAAGGAAGAGGTTCCACAAGCCTTGGGCCTTGGCCTTCTGCTTGAGCTTCTCCACCGTTTCGAGCGCGGTCCAGCGCTTGCCGGCGGTTGTGTTCGCGGCGAGCTCTTTCGCGTACTCGGTCTCGGCCGGATAGATGTGCTCGTCCATGAATGCCAGCACGCGTTGCTGCAATTCCTTGGTCTTCGTCGAATAGTCGAAATCCATGTCGTCTCCTGGTGGTGATTCGTCAACCGTGGGCGGGTGCCGCACTCATGCCTTCTGCGCGAATTGCCAGGCCATCTCGGCCATTGGCCGCGCCCCGCGGCCCGACGCCACGGCCTGTTCGCTGGATGCCGTGCCGGCCTCTACACGCTTGGCGATGCCCTGGAGGATCGCGGCCATGCGAAAGAGGTTATAGGCCTGGTAGAAATTCCAGTCGGCGGCGAGCGCATCGGGCGTGGTGATGCCGGTGCGCTCGCAGTAACGGCGGATGTAATCGTTCTCGTCTGGAATGCCCAGGCTCTTCAGGTCGAGGCCGCCGATGCCGCGAAACGAGCCCGGCGGAATGTTCCATGACATGCAGTGGTAGCTGAAGTCGGCGAGCGGATGTCCGAGCGTCGAAAGCTCCCAGTCGAGCACGGCGATCGCTCGCGGCTCGGTGGCATGAAACATCAGGTTGTCGAGCCGGAAGTCACCATGCACGATCGACTTCATCGACTCGTCGCGCGCACTCGCCGGGATGTGGGCCGGCAACCATTCCATGAGCCGGTCCATCTCGACGATCGGCTGCGTGATCGATGCCACGTATTGCTTGCTCCAGCGCCCGATCTGGCGTTCAAAGTAGTTGCCGGGTTTTCCGTAGTCGGCCAGGCCGCGCGCCGCGAAGTCGACCTTGTGCAGGGCGGCGATCACGCGGTTCATCTCGTCGTAGATGGCGCCGCGCTCCGACGGGCTCATGCCTGGCAACGCCTGATCCCAGAGCACCCGTCCGGCCATGAACTCCATCACGTAGAAGGCGCGTCCGATGACGGATTCGTCTTCACACAGGCCGTACATGCGCGGTACCGGCACATCGGTTCCGGCGAGGCCGCTCATGACCCTGAATTCGCGCTCGACCGCATGGGCCGAGGGGAGCAGTTTGGCAACAGGGCCCGGCTTGGCGCGCATCACATAGCTTTGCGATGGCGTGATGAGCTTGTAGGTCGGATTGGACTGGCCACCCTTGAACATCTCGACGGTCATCGGTCCTTCGAAGCCGGGGAGGTTGCTGCGCAGCCAGGTCTCGAGCGCGGCGGTGTCGAAGCCGTGTTGGCCGGACACGGCACGCGTGCCGATGAAGTTGTCGAAGTTCTGGGTCATGTCTCGTGCAGTCAGTCTTGTTGGTCCGATTCAGAGATGCGCGTGAGTGCTGCTCGGTCGAGCACGACCAGGCCTGCCGACTCGATGCGGATCACGTTTTCCCGTTCCATCGATTTGAGTTCCTGATTGACCCGCTGCCGCGAAGCGCCGAGCAACTGTGCGAGTTCCTCCTGGGCAAGATGAAGACCGATGCGCATCTGGCTGTCGTCCGCGAGGTTCGGGATGCCGTAGCTGCGAACGAGATGAATCAGTTGCTTGGCAAGCCGCGCTCGAAGAGGCAGCGTGTTGAGGTCTTCGACCAGCCCGAACAGCTGTCGGATCCGGCGCGCCTGCAGCCGCATCAGCGCTTCGTACAGTTCGACGTGGTTCGACAGGATCTTCTGGAAGTCCGCCCGCGCCACGCACAGGATGGTGGTCTCGCCATGCGCATAGGCATCGTGCGTGCGGCGATCGCCGTCGAAGATCGCCACGTCGCCGAACCAGATGCCAGGCTCCACATAGGTGAAGGTCACCTGCTTGCCCGACACGGCCGTCGAGCTGACTCTGACCGCACCGCGAGCGCACGCGATCCACTGTTCGGGCGGGTCTCCCCGGGCCGCGATCAGCTCTCCATCCTTGAACCGTTTGACGAATGCACATCGAAGAATGTCGTGCCGAAGAGAAGGTGACAGGGTGGAGAACCAGCGACCGCCGTTGATCGCCTCGCGTTCCTCGATAGTAAGAATAGGATCGTCCATGGGCTGTCTTGTGGGTGACTGGGGCGCAAGGCAGAGCGATTTGGGCTGCGGCCGTGGCGCTGCCTATTCGTAGCGTGGCGGCTGCTTCGCAAGGAACGCGGCGATTCCGATGCCTGCGTTGGTGTGATGCAGATTGCGCACGAAATGGTCGCGCTCTTGCGCCATCTGCTGCGCGAGCGTGGTCGTGCGCGCTTCGCCGACCAGTTCCTTGATGCTTGCGAGCGCGTTGGGTGCGCGCGCGTTGAGCCGCTCGGCCAGCGCCAGCGCAACCGCCAGGGCCTGGCCGTTTTCGGCGAGCTGGTTGACCAGGCCGAGTTCGTGCAAGCGCGTGGCCGCGATGCGCTCGCCGCCCATGAGCCATTCGCAAGCCAGTTGCCGTGGCAAGGACTGGGCCAGATGCCAGCTCAGTCCCCCGTCGGGGGAAAGTCCGATGTTGCTGTATGAAGCGGCGAAAACCGCATCGCGTGCTGCCACGACGAAATCGCAGGCCAGCGCGAGCGCAAAGCCTGCCCCTGCCGCTGCACCTTCGACGGCGGCGATCACCGGTTTGGGGAACGTTCGGATCGAGTCGATCCAGTTGTGCAGCGCTTCGACGCTTTCGGCTTGCGCTGCGGGGTCGCGTTCGCGATTGGCGGCCAGCCGTTGCAGCGAGCCGCCGCTGCTGAACCAGGCGCCTTCACCCACGATGACCACGGACCGGATCTCGGCGCTGCTTTCGGCGCCATTCAACGCCTCGATGCCGGCGGCGTAGATCTCGGGGCCGAGCGCGTTGCGCTGGGCCGGGTTCGCCAGGGTCAGCACCATGGTCCGGCCTTCGCTCGAACTCTTGAGTTCCGCGGTCATCGTCGCTCCTATTCCTCTTGGTGCGTGAGGCTCAGGCCGAGCGCCCCGCGTCGGCGCAGCCACGGGCTTGGACGGTAGCGTGGGTCGCCATACACGGTCTGCAGATTGAAGAGCACTTCGAGGATGTTCGTCGGGCCGTACAGGTCGCCCATGGCCAGCGGGCCTTGCGGGTAGCCGAGCCCGAAGCGGACGGCCGTGTCCAGGTCGGCGGGCGTGCAAACACCTTGCTGGCACATGTCGGAGGCGATGTTGACGATGCTGCCGATCACGCGCTGCGTGACGAAGCCGGCGCTGTCGCGAATCACGCTGACCGCCTTGCCATCGCGCGCGAACACCGAGTGCGCCGCATCACGGATGTCGCGCCGGGTCGCAGGGTTGGTGGCGAGCACGCGGCGCTTGGTGGCTGCGTCGGCCGGGAGCATGTCGATGCCGATGGTGCGCGTGGCATCGAGATGGTCCACCGCGGCCACGGTGGTGACGTCGAAGCCGAGCGGTGCGACGAGGATGATCGCGGTGGAGGAGGGCGTGGCGCCGGTTTCCAGTTGCGCTCCCAGCTCATGCACCAGCTTCAGCAACTCGGGCCGGCGAGTCGCCCGTGCCGACACCCAGAACGACGGCACGTGGCCGACAGTGGGGGCCGGCGCCTCCGCAGACGTCTGCATCGCTCCGTCGACGTAGCGATAGAAGCCTTCGCCCGTCTTGCGTCCCAACGCGCCGGCGGCCAGGCGTTGTGCGGTGATGACGCTGGGCCGGAACCGCGGCTCTTCGTAATACTGGTGGTAGATCGATTCCATGACCGGGTGCGAGACATCGAGTGCCGTCAGGTCGAACAGCTCGAACGGCCCCAGCCGGAATCCCGCTTGATCTTTGAGGATCCGGTCGACCGTCGCGAAGTCGGTGACGCTCTCGCCGACGATGCGCAACGCTTCGGTCCCGTAGCCGCGGCCCGCATGATTGACGATGAAGCCGGGCGTGTCTTTGGCCTGGACTGCGCTGTGCCCCATGTCGGAAGCGAAATCAGCCAATCGCCGACACAGCGCCGGCTCGGTCTTGAAGCCGGCCACGACTTCGACCACTTTCATCAAGGGGACCGGATTGAAGAAATGAAAGCCCGCAAATCTCTCCGGGCGCCGCAGTCCTGCCGCGATTGCGGTGACCGAAAGAGACGATGTGTTCGTGACGAGCGCTGCCGAGTCGCTGACGACCCCTTCGAGCTGCTTGAAGACGGTGCGTTTGATGTCCAGGTTTTCGACGATGGCCTCGATGACCAAATCGCAATCCGCGAAAGCCTGCACGGATTCGGCGACCGCCAGCCGGGCGGTGTTGGCTTCGAGGTCCTCTGAATTCAATCTGCTTTTTTCTTGCAGCTTGCGCCATTGCGCGACAATTGATTCACGTCCTCGCGATGCGGCGTCCGACTGTGAATCGAACAGCAATACCTGGCTCCCAGCCTGTGCTGCGATTTGCGCAATGCCGCGCCCCATGGCGCCTGCTCCGATAATCCCCACCTTGGA
>JAHJOG010000284.1 GCA_018820395.1 Gammaproteobacteria bacterium
CCGACCATGTTTCGTCGAGCGCGCTCAGCAGATGTCGACCGTCGGTTCCCTGGTCGTCTTCGTGGACGAAAAGCTGCAGCCCAGCCAGCGAACGCGCACGGTTCCAGAGCGGGCGGTAGCCCAGTGTGAGACTGCCAAGTACCGATTGCGCCATGACGCCTTAGCCTTCAGCTGATGAAATTGAAGAGACTGAGTTTCTGGATCTGCGCGTACGAACCCAGTGCGGCTGAATATGCCGTCTGCTGGTTCTGGAAGTCGGACAGGGCCTTCACCACGTCCAAGTCTTCTGCGCGCGACCGGTCGGCTTCCAGCTGCACCGAGCGGGACGACTGCCGGTCGGTGATGTTGTCGACCTGGTTGAGCAGGTTGCCGGCCTGCCCGCGCGACGCAGACAAGCGGCTCATGCCCGCATCGATCTGCGACAGCGCCTGGGCGACGTTCTGCGACAGCGTTCCACCAGACGAATCGCGAACGCCGGCGATCGCCTGGTCGAGCACGGCGAACAGATCGGTCTTGACGCTCGGCGTGATCTGCAGCGCGTCGCCGTTCGCCGGCGTTCCGTTGGCGACCAGCGACACGCCGTCGAAGGAGATCGCCTGCCCGGCCACATAGGGCTGACCGCTCTGCACCGAGGTGTTGGTGGTCGTGTCGATCACATCGAAGGTCGTCGTGTTGCCGGCGACGTTGAACTGGATGCTGTAAGCGTGGCCCGTGAGCGCGCTCGGATCGGTGACCTGGCCGGAGCCGCTCCATACGGCGGTGGTGCCCGCCGCCTGCGCGACCGCGAAGACGCCGTTGCCGCTCGGCACGTCCATGAAGGCAGCGCTGCCGTCGAGCACCGCCGGCACGGCGAGATCGCCGGCTGCCAGTTGGCCCGGCAGGCCGTTGAACGACACGCCGGCGCCGCTGTCGACGAAGGGCGACGCGGTGCTGCCCAGGCCGCCGAAGATGGGCAGGCCGTTGCTGTCCTTGGTGTTCGCATAACCGAGGATCTGGTTGCGCAGTCCGATGAGTTGCTGCGCGATGCTGGAGCGGTCGCTCGCCGTGAGCGAGGTGTTGCCCGCCTGCACCACCAGCGTCCGAAAGTCCTGTACGGCAGACACCGCGTTGCCGAGCGCCGATTCGCCGGTGGTGACCGCGTTGCGCTGCACTTCGAGGGCGCGCTGATCGGTGGCGACGCGCGCCAGGCGGGTGATTGCGCGTTCGGCCTGCGCCGCGCCCGTCGGGTCGTCGCTCGGGCGCAGCACCTTCTTGCTGGCACTGAGCTGCTCCTGCAGCTTCGACAGCTGCGTTTGCCGCGCGGTGAGCCGGTTCAGTGCGTTGTCATAGGTGTTCGCGCTGGCCAGTCGTGTGCTGTTGGTCGACATGGGGTTTCCTGTGTGCGTCAGTTGATGCCTTGCAGCAGCGAATCGAAGATGTTCTGGGCGATCTGGATCATCTTGGCCGATGCCTGGTAGGCCTGCTGGTACTGGAGCAGCTTGGCCGCTTCTTCGTCGAGGTTGACGCCCGACACGCTGGTGCGTTGCGTTTCCAGGCTGGTGGCGATCGAACCCGAGATGCCCTCCGAATACTGTGCGCTCTGCGATCGCACGCCGACCTGCGCCATCAGTGCCGCGTAGCCGTCGGTCAGGGGCGCGCCGTCGAAGACCGCCTTGTCGCGCAAGCCGAGGAGCGCGCCCGCATTGCCGGCATTGAGCGCCGAGTAGCCCGGCGTGGCGGCCTGGATGGTGATCGTGTCGCCCGGCTTCGGTGTTCCGCTGAGCGTCATGCTCCAGCCGTTGTAGCTGATCGGCTCACCGGCGGCGTAGGCGACGCCGGTCGGGTTGCCGGTGCCGGTGCCGGACACGTCGAAGGTGCCTGCTGCCGTGAAGGTCAGCGTGACCGTCGCGCTCAGGTTGGGGTTGGCGCTGCTGGCGGCGATCGCGCCCACCAAGACGCTCCCGGTGTTGCCGCTGCCTACTCTGGCTTCGACCGGACTGGCAGCCGCAAGCTCGCGCGGCGAGGTCAAGGCGGTGGCCATGGAACCGGCGGCCGTCGCGTAAGGCTTGAGCACGAACGAATCGCCGGTGGCGGCGGCGCCGCTCGACAGGTCGATCGTCAGCCCGTCGATCTGGATCGGCATCGGGCCCGCGAAGGCGCTCGACTTGCCGTCCGACAGGCGCGTCACCTCCACGCCCGTGCCTCCGGTGAACTTGATCTGGTAGGACGAAGCCACCAGCTTGCTCGTGTCCGACACCGTGGCGCCGACCACGGCGTTGCCGGTGTTGCCCTGGGCCGGGCCTGCGTCGGGAATGGCCACCGGCTTGAAGAAATCACCGCCGGGCTGACCGTCGAGCGTGACTCCCAGTCGATGCTGCGCGTTCACTTCGGTCGAGATCGTCAGCGCCAGCCGGCCGAGCCCGTCGCGGGCCTCCGCCAGGTCGGTGTTCTGGAAGCGCAGCAGTCCCGCGACGGTGCCGCCGCCCAGCGTCGATTCGTCGATGGTGCTGGTAAGCGCGCCGCGCGTGAGCGACAGCTTGCTGGTGCCGTCGTCGCCGCGCGTCAGCGTGACGGGCGCCGCCGAGTTGCCGAGCACGAGGGCCTGGCTGCCGATGAAGATGCTCAGCGTGCCATCGTCCGCGGGCACCGTGGTGGCCTGCACCTGCTGGCTCAGGTCGCGCATCAGCTGATCGCGCTGGTCGAGCAGGTCGTTCGGGCTCTGGCCGCTGCCCTGGGCGCGGGCGACCTGCTCGTTGAGCGCGGCGAGCCGCGACGCGAGGCTGTTGATCGACGACACCGAATCGCCGAGCCGCGAATTCAAGTCTTGCTGCAGGTCGTTGATCTGCGACTGCGCGTTGCGAAAGCGCGCGGCGAGTTCGCTGCCCCGAGAGATGGCCACGCTGCGCGCGGTCACGTCGTTGGGCACGCTCGCCACGTCCGAGAACGCGTTGAGCATGTCGGATACCGCAGCACCCAGGCCGCTCGTTCCGCCCTGGAAGATGTCTTCGAGCGACGCCATCCGGTCGGCGCGCGTCACGTCCATGGCCTGCACCGACTGCGCCACCGCTGCCTGCCGCGTCAGGAAGTCGCTGTGGGCACGCTCGATGGTCGAGACCTCGACCCCCTTGCCGATGTAGCCGCTGCCGGTGAACTGCCCCGGCACCTGCTGCATCACCGCCGTCTGGCGCGAATAGCCGACCGTGCTCGCGTTCGCGATGTTGTGCCCCGTCGTGGACAGGGCGATCTGGTTGGCGAGCAAGGCCCGCGCGCCGACGTTGAGGAGGGAGCTCATGCTTGCGTGCGCTGCAGTTGCAGGGTGGTGTTGATCGCCCGGCTCAGCTTGGCCGCGTACGAGGGATCGGTCGCGTAGCCTGCGCGCTGCAGTTCGCTGGCATAGGCCGTGGCGGACGAGGTGCTGGCGCGTGCCTGCGCGTAACGCGGGCTTTCGTTGATGAGACGCGCGTAGTCGCGGAACGAATCCTCGTAGGAGTCGTAGGCGCGGAACTTCGCGCTCACCTTGCGCGGCTCACCGTCCACGTATTCGGTGGTGGTGATCTCGGCCACCTTGCCGGTCCAGCCGGCTGTCGCCTTGATGCCGAACAGGTTGAACGAGTTGCTGCCGTCGGCATTGCGGATCTCGCTGCGTCCCCAGCCGGTTTCGTGGCCGGCCTGGCCGATCATGAAGCTCGCCGGGATGCCCGTGGCCTGGGCCACCCGGCCGGCGGCGTCGCTGTGCTGCGACACGAATCCGGACTGGCTGGCCGTCGGATTGACGGCGCTCGTCGCACCGAGCGAAACGGTGGATGGCGTGCGACCGGCGCCGCTCATCTGCTGCGTGAGTTGCCGCGTGATTGCCTCGGTGAGGCCGCCGGGCATGCCCGACAACTGCACCGCGAACTGCTGATCGAGCAGGTCGGTGCCGAGCTTTTCGCCGTCGCTGTCCATGAGGCCGGACTTCATGGTCGCCTCACGCATGCTCTTGATCAGCTCGCGCATGAAGAGCGACTCGAACTGCTTGGCCGCTTCCCTCGTCGCCTTGGGGTCGTTGCTGCCCGCGGCGAGCTTCAGCGTGTCGAGCGAGCGCGCGTCCGCCGCAAGGCTGTTCGAGTTCAGGGCAGGAATCGAGGACGAGACGCTCATCAGATCACCTCCAGCTCCGCATTCAGCGCACCCGATGCCTTGATTGCCTGCAGGATCGCGAGCAGGTCTTGAGGCGTCGCGCCGAGCGCATTGAGTGCGCGCACCACTTCGGCCAGTTGCGGCGCTTTGGGCACCTGGATCAGGATGCCCGGGTCTTGCTTGATCTGGATGCTCGCCTGTTCCGCCACCACGGTCTTGCCGTTGGAAAGCGGTGCCGGCTGGCTGATGATGGGCGTCGAGCTGATCGTGACCGACAGATTGCCGTGCGCGATCGCGCAGGGCCCGAGCGTCACCGCCTGGTTGAGCACGATCGAGCCGGTGCGTGCGTTGATCACCACCTTGGCCGCCGGCGCCGATTGCTCGAGCGTCAGCTCTTCCAGTTCTGCGATGAAGTTCACGCGGGCGTTGGCATCGGTCGGCGCACGCACCTGCACCGTGCGGCCGTCGAGAGAGCGTGCCGTGCCGGCGCCGAGCTTGAGGTCGATGGCCTGGGCGACGCGGCGCGCCGTCTGGAAGTCCACCGAGTTGAGGTCGAGGTTCACGCTGTCGCCTTCGAGCAGGGGCGACGGCACGCTGCGTTCGACCTGCGCGCCGTTGGGCACGCGGCCGGCGCTCAGGTGGTTGATCTGCACCTTGCTGCCGCCCGCCGACGCACCGGCGCCGCCGACCACCAGGTTGCCCTGGGCCAGCGCGTAGATCTCGCCGTCGGCGCCGCGCAGCGGCGTCGCCACCAGCGTGCCGCCCTTGAGCGAGCGCGCATTGCCCATCGACGACACGCTGATGTCCAGCGTCTGCCCGGGTTGCGCGAAAGCCGGCAGTTGCGCCGTCACGATCACCGCGGCCACGTTCTTCAGCTGAAGCTGCGATGCGCGGTTGTCCGGCAGCGTGATGCCGAGCTGCTGCAGGTAGTTGGCGACGCTCTGCGTGGTGTAGGGCATCTGGGTCGTCTGGTCGCCCGTGCCGTCCAGGCCGACCACCAGACCGTAGCCGGTCAGCTGGTTGCTGCGCACGCCCTGCACCGCGGCGATTTCCTTGATGCGGATGGCATGCGCCGGCGACAACAGCGTGGCGGCCAGGACGAGCGCTGCAAAAAGATTAAAGAGAGGGCTGCGCATGACGATAAATCTGGGGAAGGTGGAAGGGAAAGGTCAGAAGGGCAGCACGCTCATGAAGAACCGGTTGAGCCACGGCATGACCTGCGACTCCTGCTGGGCGCCGCGGCCGCGCGACTCGATGCGAACGTTGGCGACCTGGGTCGAGCTGACGCTGCTGCCGGCCTGGATGGCGCGCGGATCGATGGTGCCGGAGAAGCGCAGCACGTCGACGTTCTGGTTCACGCCGATCTGCTTTTCGCCGGTCACCATCAGGTGGCCGTTGGGCAGCACGTCGACCACGGTGGCGGTGATCGAGCCCTGGAAGGTATTGGCACTCTCGGTGCCGCCCTTGCCTGCGAAGTTCTGCGCGTTGCTCGCGGTGGCGCTGGCCCGGCCGAACGAGTTGGCCGACAGGAACGGGACCGCGCTGATGCTGCTGTCGATGCCGCTCTTCTTGTCGATGGTGGATGTCGACTTCTGGCTCGCGCTCACGTTCTCGACGATCACGATGGTGACGTTGTCGCCGACCATGCGCGCGCGCCGGTCTTCGAAGAGCGGCCGATAGCTGACGGTGCGAAAGAGGCTGCCGGTCACCGGCTTCGGCGCAGCGATCGGCTGCGTGGTTACCGGCGGCGGCGTCGTTGCAGGCATGTCGACCTGCGGCGTGTTGGCGATCGTGCTGCAGCCTGTCGCGAAGACACACAGGGCGCCGAAGAGCGAGAACGCCGCGAGCCTGAGTGAGAGCGTGTTCATAGCTGGCCGAGTTTTTGGAGCATCTGGTCGCTCGTCTGAATCGCCTTCGAATTCATTTCGTAGGCGCGCTGCGTCTGGATCATCGACACGAGCTCCTGGACCACGTTGACGTTCGACGTTTCGAGAAAGCCCTGCATCACGGTGCCCAGCCCGTTGGTGCCGGCCGTGCCGCCATTGGGCTGGCCCGAGGCCGCCGTCTCGGCATACAGGTTGTCGCCGCGCGGCTCGAGGCCGGCCGGATTCACGAAGTTCGCGAGCGCCAGCGTGCCGATCGTCTGCGGTGCAGCCTGGCCCGACACGGTGGCGGACACCGTGCCGTCGTTCGCGATGCTGACGTTGATGGCGTTCGGCGGCACCGTGATGCCGTTGGCCACGGGCAGGCCGGACGACGTCACCAACCGGCCCTGGGAGTCCACCTGGAACGAGCCGTCGCGCGTGTAGCCGATGGTGCCGTCGGGTTGCGTCACCTGGAAGAAGCCGTTGCCCTTGATGGCCAGGTCGAGCTGATTGTTGGTCTGCTGCATGCTGCCCTGCGTGAACGAGCGGCTCGTGGCCACCGTGCGCACGCCCAGGCCCAGTTGCAGGCCCGTGGGCAACTGCGACTGCTCGGTGCTGTTGGCGCCGACCTGCCGCAGGTTCTGGTACATCAGGTCTTCGAACACCGCCGACGCGCGCTTGAAGCCCGTGGTCGAGACGTTGGCCAGGTTGTGGGAGATCACGTCCAGCTGCGTCTGCTGCGCTTCCATGCCGGTCTTCGAGATCCAGAGAGAGTTGATCATTTCGGTGTGTCCTTGAAAGGGTGCGCGCTGCGTCAGCCCACGCCCAGCAGTTGCGAGGCGGATTTGTCGGAGCTTTCGGCGGTCGACAGCAAGCGCATCTGCTGGTCGAACTGCCGGGCGGCGGCGATTATGCCGACCATGGTCTCGATCGGATTGACGTTGGAGCCTCCGAGCGCGCCCGTCTCCAGGCCCGCCGTGGCGTCGGTCGGAAGCGGGTCCAGGCTGGCGGTGCGAAACAGGCCGTCTTCGCTGCGGCGCAGCGGGTCGGCCTGCGAAGGCGTCGCCAGCTTGATGCGGCCCAGCGTCGACGACGGCTGGTCGCCGGTCTTGGCGCTGACCGTGCCGTCGCGACCGACCGTGAGCGTCGCACCCGGCGGCACGTCGATCGGTGCGCCGCCGTCGGAAAGCACCAGCAGG
>JAHJOG010000285.1 GCA_018820395.1 Gammaproteobacteria bacterium
CGCCTCCACCCGCGCCGCCTGCACCTCCTGCGCCCCCCGCGCCACCGGCCCCTCCAGCGCCGCCGGCACCGCCCGCACCCGCGCCAGCGCCTGTACTGCCACCCGTGGCGGTGACCGCGTACCGCGCCGAGGCTTCGATGCTGGCCGCCTTGCCCTCGCAGATGCGGCAATCCGACATGGCCATGATCGGCAACATGCATAGCCGCTTCGGCGATGACGACGCGACCGCGCGGCCGGTTGCGAGCCTCACGCCGGTGGAAGGCGTGCTGTCGCCCGATCGCCGCGCCTGGGCACGTGCGGTCTACAGCGACATCGACATTCGCCAGGGTGGCACGGTGAGCCCATCGACCCAAGGCCATGTGTCGGGCGTGCAAGCCGGCACCGATCTGTACGTGAGTGCGCTCGGCGACTGGCGCGCCGGCCTCTACGTCGGCACGCTCGACGGCAGCGTCGACGTGAGCGGCTCGGCCAGCGGCTTGTGGCGCCGCGTGGGCGCCACCGATCTTCGTTCACGCTACCTGGGTGCCTATGCGTCCTACGCCAATACGACCGGCTTCTATGTCGACAGCGTGTTGCAGTACGGCTCGCAGCGCTACACGATCAACCCGCTGGGTGGCGCATCCGCCGCCGGCAAGGGCAACAGCCTGACGGCATCGGTCGAGGTGGGGCAGGCCTTCGCGTTGGGCAGCGGCTGGACGCTCGAGCCGCAGGCGCAACTGAGCTATCGGCATGCTCGCATCGACGACCTCGCCATCTCGGGCGCACAGGTGCGGCAGTCGAGCGACGGCAGCTGGCTCGGCGGGCTCGGCGTTCGCGTGAAGGGCGACTTCGCGACGTCGGCGGGGCGGCTGCAGCCCTACGCCCGCGTCGGCGTTCTGCACGGCAGCGGCGGCAGCGATGCCACGCGCTTCTCCAATGGCGGCTTCGATACGCCCATCGGAGTGACCAACTCCTACACCTCTGCCGAACTGTCGGCCGGTGCCACGCTGTCGTTGTCGCGGGTGGTCAGCGTCTACGGCGAAGTCGGCAAGGTGTTCAGCGCCGGCGGCGACACCAAGGTGCGGTCATCCGTTCAGGGATCGCTGGGGCTGCGCGCTCGCTGGTAAGCGCTCGACGGGTCGACACCGCTCAGGTGTCGGCCGAATCGAGCGTGACGGGCCCGCGCGGCGTATCGAGCACCGCGCGAAGCCTGGCCTGGCCGGGTGCGATCGGCACTGTGGTGAGCCCGATGGCCGCGTAGGCGGCGTCGAGCTCGGCGGCCTCGGGGTGCGTGACTTCGAGGCGACGCAAGCGAACGCCGGAGTCCGTCATGCCGGACGACGGGTGCACCGATCCCCATTCGATGAGCGTGGGCAGGGCGCCGCCGTAGAGGCGCTGTCCGTCGTCGCGCACGGTGATCAGCCAGCGAAGCAGCCCGGAGGGCGTGTCGCGCGTGGCTTCGATCACCGCACCGCGATCGATGCCCTGCGCTGCGAGTGCTTTCACGGCTGCGCGCACGTCGGCGACTTCAACAACGAAATGAACGAGCTGCGGGCCGCGTTCTGCCAACGACGTCCGAAGCGCCGTGTCGTCGAGGTCGAACCAGCGGCGGCTCTCGCCGCGCGCCGGCTTGGCGTCTGGATCGATCGCAATGATCTCGAGGTAGGCGCGCGGACACGCAGGCCCGCCGATGCTCAAAAGGCGGTTGTGCGTTCCCATCAGCGGGTGCGAACCGCCGGGCCCGGGCGTGACGCCCAACGTCCTGCGGCACCAGCTCTCGCCTTCTTCGAGGCTGGCCGCGGCGATCACAAGATGGTCGATGGACGCAGTCATGAAGGTCTCAGAGCACGACGCTGCCGTCGATGCACGTCACCGAATCGCCGCCGACCCAGACTTGCCGTTCGGCATCGCGAGTGACATGCACGCGTCCGGCGCGGCCGAGGCATTGGCCCTGGGCCGCGAGGTAGCTCTCGGGCAGTTGCCCGTCGTCGATCAGCCACTGCGCAAGGCTCGCGTTGAGGCTCCCGGTGACGGGGTCTTCGTCGACGCCGACGGGCGACGCGAAGGCGCGGACTTCGAGGCGGATGTCCGCGCGTTCCGACTGACTGAAGGCGCGCGCTTCGCGGCTCGATCGCGCGATCAGCGGCATCGGTGATTCGTCGGCGGGATGAATGCCTGCGACGCCGACCTTTTGTCCCAGCTCTGCCAGCATGCGATGGTCGGGCTGCAGGGCCAGCACCGTGTCAGGCGTGTCGAGAAGCAAGCCCAGCCAAACGGGTCCGTTGTCGAGCAACTGCGCCGCGCGGATCTGCCGCGCCTTCAAGCCGAGCGCCGCTGCGACCTTGGCGAGCAGGCTCGGGCTGGGAGCGCTTCGCCGAAGCGGTGGCGCGCCAAACGCAAGCCGAGTGCCGTCGCGGCGCAGCGTGATCAATCCGGCCGCGCACTGCTGCACGATGTGGCGCGGCGCCTTGGGCTTTCCGCCCGCTTCGAGCCAGGCGTGACAGGTGCCGAGCGTCGGATGACCGGCGAAGGGCATCTCTCCACCGGGCGTGAAGATGCGCACTCGGTAGTCTGCAGACGGCTCCGTCGGCGGCAAGACGAACGTGGTTTCCGAAAGATGGGTCCAACGCGCGAAGCCTTGCATGTCGTCGTCGCTCAGGTCCGATCCGTCGAGGACCACGGCGAGCGGGTTGCCTGCGTACGGCGTCGCGGTGAAGACATCGATCTGCTTGAAGGGACGGCTTCTCATCGCATTGCTACTCCAGGGGAAGATCCAGCACGCCGCGAGCGCCCGCTCTGGAGCGCAGGTCGGCGAACCAGCGCTCGACGTGCGGCCACGCAGGGCGCGTGTATTCGGTCTGAGGCAGGCCGAACCAGCGATGGGCTTCGCAACCCACGGGGATGTCGGCCATGGTGAAGGTGTCGCCGGCAAGAAAGGCGTGAGTCGACAGATGCGCGTCCAGCAGCGCGAAGAGGGGCTCCGTGGCGCGAACCGAACGGGTGATGAGCTCCGCGTCGCGCTGATGCGGTGGCGTCCGGACCCATTGCCGGAACGCGCCGGTGCCTGCGGGGTTGAGCGTTGTCTGCTGCCAGTCCATCCAGCGCTCGGCGTCGAAGCGTGCCGCCAGCGGTTCCGGGTACAGCTTGCCGGGCGAATGCTTCGCGCACAAATAGCGAACGATCACGTTCGACTCCCAGAGGGTCACGCGGTCCGGCCCTTCCCCGTCGTCGATCGCGGGCACCAGCGCATTGGGATTGATGGCCAGGTATTCGGCTGTCTGGACGATGCCGAACAATCCACCCGCTTCGGTACGCTGGAAATCGAGGCCGAGTTCCTGCGCGCACCACACCACCTTGCGCACGTTGATGGAGCTGATGCGCCCCCAGATGTTGAGCATGTTCAGGGTTCCTTGGATTCGGCCGGCTTCATGGGGGAAAGCACGAACCACTCGTGCCCGGGCCACGCCGGCTCATGCGTCGCTCACTCTATACGTCTGTGCGGGATGCGACACGGCTCACGTCGAATGTTCGCGGAGCAAGCCGCCCAGCGCCGCGATGGCAAAGTCGATTTCTTCGACCGTCGCCGTCACGAACGACAGGCGCAGCGTGCGAGGGTCGCTTTCGCCGGCATAGAACGGTGCGCCGGGCACGAACGCCACGCCGCGCTCGACGGCTGCGGGGAGCAGTGCGGCAGCGTCCGTCCCTGCCGGCAGGCGCAGCCAGAGGAACATTCCGCCGGCTGGCTTGTTGTACTCGACGTCGAGTCCCTTCATCTCGCGCGCCAGGGCCGCGAGCATCGCATCACGCTGGCGCTTGTAGAGCGCACGGATGGTGGGAATGTGCGTGGCGAGGAAGTCGTTCTTCATCACTTCCGTCACCATCCGCTGGTTGAAGCTGGGCGTGTGAAGGTCGGCCGCTTGCTTGGCCTGGAGCAACTTCGGAAAGATCGGCTTCGGCGCGACAAGAAAGCCGAGGCGAAGTCCGGGCGCAAGAACTTTCGAGAAAGAGCCGAGATAAATGCACCCGTCGGGGTTGCGGGCCGCCAGCGGCAGTGGAGGTGGCTCGTCGAACCAG
>JAHJOG010000286.1 GCA_018820395.1 Gammaproteobacteria bacterium
CACGCTGCGCTCGATGGCTTCGGTGGCAGGGCAGCCGGAGTACGTCGGCGTCAGCACGATCTCGAGGCCATCGGCATCGGTGAGCACCTCGCGCACCCCGATGCGGGGAGCGGCGCCGGCGGGCGCGCAGATCGAGTAGCTGCGCCGGTGCTCCACCCCGTCGACACTGCGCCGCACCGTCAGCGACTGGCCGGCCTCGAAGGCGAAGACCTCGGCGAGGTCCCCCGGCACCTCGAAGGTGATCGCCACGGAGTCCTCGGTCTGCGCGTCCACGCGCGCCACGGTGAGGGCGTGGAACCCGCTGCGCGAGCGCGGCTGGACCGGCTCCTGGGCCGGCTCCTGGGCCAGCTCCTGGGTCGGGACGCCCACCTCAGATCTCCTTCACGTGGTCGAAGGGCTCCAGGCACGCGCCGCAGCGGTAGAGCGCCTTGCACGCGGTGGAGCCGAAGGCCGAGAGCCGCTCGGTGCGCGGGCTGCTGCAGCGCGGGCAGGCCACCGTGTCGGCACGCGGGCGGCCGACGAAGCGGATGGGCACGGCCTGCCCTGCGCCGGCCGGGCCTGCCGGCCCAGGTGGCGCGATGCCGTACTCGAGCAGCTTGCGGCGGCCTTCGTCGCTGATCCAGTCGGTGGTCCAGGCCGGTGCGCGGCGCAGCACCACGCGCGCGGGGCCGAGGCCGGCCGCTTCCATCGCGTCCAGCACGCTGCGTTCGATGGCTTCGGTGGCGGGGCAGCCGGAATAGGTGGGCGTCAAGACGATCTCGAGGCCTTCGGCATCGTCCAGCACTTCGCGCACGATGCCCAGGTCGCGGATCGACAGGGCCGGCACTTCGGGGTCGAGCACGCCGGACAGCACGTCCCAGGCCGCGTCGACACGGGTCGCGGCGCCGGCGGTCGATGGCAGGCCGGTCATCACCACACCCCGCCGTGAAAGGAGCGCTGCAGGTGCTGCATTTCCGCCAGCACGTAACCCATGTGCTCGCTGTGCAGGCCGCGCTTGCCGGTGCTCATGAAGGCCGCCTCCGCGGGCGCAGCGAGGGTGGCTTCCTCGAAGATGGTGTTCATTTCCGAGAGCCAGTCGTCGCGCAAGTCGGCCCAGCGCGGGCCGAGTCCGCTGGCGCTGGCGGCTTCTTCGACCGCGTCGGACTGGAAGATCTCGGGCACGTAGAGCCACAGCTGCTTGAGCGCCGCTTCCATGCGCTGCCTGGATTCGGCCGTGCCGTCGCCGAGCCGGACCACCCAGTCGGCGGAATGCTGCTGGTGGTAGCGCGCCTCCTTCACGGCCTTGGCCGCGATGGCGGCGACTTCGGCATCGCTGGACGCGGCCAGCCGTTCCCAGAGCAGCTTGAGCAGCGTGGCGACCATGGCGTTGCGCAGCACGCTGAAGGCGAAGTCGCCGCGCGGCAACTCGACCAGCGTCAGATTGAAGTAGTCGCGCTCGTCGCGCAGAAAAGCCAGCTGGTCTTCGTCGTGCGCCACGCGCTCGAGTTGGCCGGCCCGCGAGAGCACGGCGCGCGCCTGGCCCACGAGGTCGAGCGCGATGTTGGTCATGGCGATGTCCTCTTCGAGGATGGGCGCGTGGCCGCACCATTCGCCGAGCCGCTGCGCCAGCACGAGGCAGGTGTCGCCGATGCGCAGCAGATACTGCACCGCCGGGCTGCGGTCGAGTTCGATGGATGCCTGCATCACAGCCTCACATGTGGTCCACGGACTTGGGCAGTTCGTAGAAGGTGGGATGGCGATAGACCTTGTCTTCGGCCGGATCGAAATACATGCTCTTGTCGCCCGGGTCGCTGGCCACGATCTGATCGGAACGCACCACCCACACGCTCACGCCCTCCTGGCGGCGGGTGTAGACGTCGCGGGCCATCTGCAGCGCCAGCGTGCTGTCGGCTGCATGCAGGCTGCCGCAATGCTTGTGGTCGAGGCCGGCCTTGCTGCGGACGAACACTTCCCACAGGGGCCATTCGTTGGATGTGGTGGTCATGCTGCGTCCCTCACAGGTTCGTGTTTGCTTGCGTGGGCCATCGCCGCCTCGCGCACCCAGGCGCCGTCGTCCCAGGCCTTGACGCGGGCCGCGAGACGCTCGCGGTTGCAGGGGCCGTCGCCGGCGATGACGCGCCAGAACTCGCTCCAGTCGATCGGCCCGTGGTCGTGCGCCTGGCGCTCTTCGTTCCATCGGAGCTCGGGGTCGGGCAGCGTGACGCCGAGCACCTTCGCCTGGTCGACGGCCGCGTCGATGAACTTCTGGCGCAGCTCGTCGTTGGAGACGCGCTTGATGCCCCAGCGCATCGACTGCGCACTGTTGGGCGACTCGTCGTCGGGCGGGCCGAACATCATCACCGAAGGCCACCACCAGCGGTTGACCGCGTCCTGCACCATGGCCTTCTGCGCATCGGTGCCGTGCTGCATCATGGTCAGGAGCGCCTCGAATCCCTGGCGCTGGTGAAAGCTCTCCTCGCGGCAGATGCGGATCATGGCGCGCGCATACGGGGCGTAGGAGCAGCGGCAGATCGGCACCTGGTTCATGATCGCCGCGCCGTCGACCAGCCAGCCGATGGCGCCCACGTCGGCCCAGCTGAGCGTCGGGTAGTTGAAGATCGAGCTGTACTTGGCACGGCCGCTGTGCAGCGCGTCGAGCATCTGGTCGCGGCTGGTGCCGAGCGTTTCGCCGGCGGCGTAAAGGTACAGGCCGTGGCCGGCCTCGTCCTGCACCTTGGCCAACAGGATGGCCTTGCGCTTGAGCGTCGGCGCGCGGCTGATCCAGTTGCCCTCGGGCAGCATGCCGACGATTTCCGAATGCGCGTGCTGGCTGATCTGCCGCACCAGCGTCTTGCGGTAGTGCTCGGGCATCCAGTCCTTGGCTTCGATGAAGTTGCCGGCGTCGATCTGCGCGTCGAAGCGCTCCTCGAGCTGCATCTCTTCGGCGGACCGCACGTTCTTGCGGCCGTCTCCGGCTTCCTTGCCCATGGTGTCCATGGCTTGCGTGTACATGGCGTTCTCCTTGGCTACTTGCTTCGTTGGTCGACCACGCGCCGGGCCTTGCCGGTGAGCGTGCGTTCGATGGATTCGGGCGGCTTGACGAGCACGCGGGTCGAGATGCCGACCAGCGTCTTGATACGTTGCTGCACCCATTGCGCGATCTCCTCGCGCTCGCTGTCGGCGATGCCGGTGGACAGGGCCTGGATCTCGCAGTCGATCTCGACGGAGTCCAGATGCCCTTCGCGGCCGACGCGGATCTGGTACTGGCCCGACAGCTTGTCGTGGGCGAGCACGATCTCTTCGATCTGCGTGGGAAACACGTTGACGCCGCGGATGATCAGCATGTCGTCGCTGCGCCCGACGATCTTTCCCATGCGGCGGAAGCTGCGCGAGGTGGGCGGCAAGAGCCGCGTGAGGTCGCGGGTACGGTAGCGGATGATCGGCAACGCCTCCTTGGTGAGCGAGGTGAACACGAGTTCGCCCTCTTCGCCATCGGGCAGCACTTCGCCGGTCTCGGGATGGATGATCTCGGGGTAGAAGTGGTCTTCCCAGACCACCGGGCCGTCCTTGCTTTCGATGCACTCGCTGGCGACGCCGGGGCCCATCACTTCGGAAAGCCCGTAGATGTCGACCGCGTCCATGCCGGCCTTGCTCTCGATCTCGCGGCGCATCGCTTCGGTCCAGGGCTCGGCGCCGAAGATGCCGACCTTGAGCGACGATTCGCGCGGATCGAGCCCCTGGCGCAGGAACTGCTCGATGATCACCTGCATGTAGCTCGGCGTGACCATGATCAGGTCGGGCTTCAGGTCCTGGATGAGCTGGACCTGCTTCTCGGTCTGGCCGCCGGACATCGGAATGACGGTGCAGCCGGCGCGCTCTGCACCGTAGTGGGCCCCGAGCCCGCCGGTGAACAGCCCATAGCCGTACGCGACGTGAACGATGTCGCCGGGGCGCCCGCCGGCGGCACGGATCGATCGGGCCACGAGGTCGGCCCAGGTGTCGATGTCCTTCAGCGTGTAGCCCACCACGGTCGGCTTGCCGGTGGTGCCCGACGATGCGTGGATGCGGGCCACCTGCTCGCGCGGCACGGCGAACATGCCGAACGGGTAGTTGTCGCGCAGGTCCTTCTTGACCGTGAACGGAAACTTGGCGAGATCGGCCAGCGTCTTCAGGTCGTCGGGGTGGACGCCCTGGGCCTCGAAGGACTGCCGGTAGTGCGGCACGTTGTCGTAGGCGCGCCGGAGCGTCGCGCGCAGGCGCTGCACCTGGAGTGCAGTGATCTCGTCGCGGCTGGCTTGCTCGATGGGTTCGAGATCGCCGGGGGCCGGGCTGCGAACGGGCATGAAGGTCTCCTCTGGAAGATGAATGGCAGCGTTGATCAGGTGGGCTGTGGGGCGGTGACCGATTTGCCCTTGAGCGTGTAGGAGCGCCCGCGGAACACCGCAAGGCGCTCGCCGCGCTGGTTCTGGACTTCGATGTCGTACACGCCGGTGCGGCCGCTCTTGGACACCTCGATCGCGACCGCGCGCAGCCGGTCGCCCAGTCGGCCCGGCGCCAGAAAGTCGATGCCGAAGCCCGAAGCCACGGTCACTTCGTCGTACGAATTGCAGGCGTAGGCGAAGGCGGTGTCGGCCAGCGTGGAGATCAGGCCGCCGTGGCAGATGTCGTGGCCGTTGAGCATGTCCTCGCGGACGGTCATGGCGAGTTCGGCGCGGCCCGGGCCCACCGCTTCGATCTCGATGCCGAGGCCGCGCGCCGCGCGGTCGTTGGCGAACATCGCGTCGCGCACGCGCTCGGCGGTGGTCTGTGCGGCAGATGGCGTCATCGGGACCGGCCTTCAGCGCTCGGTGAACCGCGGTGCGCGCTTGGCGCGGAAGGCCTCGACGCCTTCACGGTAGTCCTGCGCGGCACCGAGCGTGGTCTGCAGCCGGGCCTCGAGCGCGAGTGCGGCAGGCAGATCGAGTTGCTGCGCCTCGGCCAGGGCCTGCCGGGTCGCCACCAGCGCCCGAAGCGGCATCGCGGCCAGGCGCGCTGCCAGTGATTCGACGGTGGACGCGAGCTCGGCGTCGTCCACGCACTTCCAGATGAGCCCGATGCGCTCGGCCTCTTCGGCCGGCAACTTGTCGCCGAGCATGGCGAGACCCATGGCGCGCGCGTGGCCGACCAGCCGCGGGAGCAACCAGGTGCCACCCGTGTCGGGGACCAAGCCGATCTTGGAAAAGGCCTGGATGAAGCTGCCCGACCGCCCGGCCACCACCATGTCGCAGCACAGGGCCAGGTTGGCACCCGCCCCGGCGGCGACGCCGTGGACCACGGCAATCACCGGCACGGGCATGGAGCGCACGCGCGCCACCAGGGGCACGTAGAGCGAGTTGATGAGGTGGCCGAGATCCTTGGGTGGCTTGTCGGGCGACAGCTCGGGTGCGGCCATCGGGTCGGAAAGGTCCTGGCCGGCGCAGAAGGCCCGGCCCTCGCCGCCCAGGACGACGCAGCGCACCGATGGATCTGCCGCGGCATCTTCGAGCGCGGCCATGAGATCGGCGTGCATCTGCGAAGTGAAGCTGTTCAATGCTTCCGGGCGGTTGAGCCGGATCGTGCGCACGGCGCCGGCGCTGGAAATACGGACGAGGGTTTCGCTCATGGTGGATGAAGAAGGTGGATCGAATGAACAGGGTTGCCTGGCCTGACCCGAACCCGCTCTTTGATTAATTGACCGACCGTTCGGTAGATTATAAGCAGTGGCCCGAGGAAGGTGGGTACTCTCATCGTAGGTACTAACCCGTCTCGGGCACAAGCGTGACAACACCCGTCACGATGCACGAGGCGGCGCGCCGCGCCAACGTCGCTCGCGTCAGCGGTGCCGGTCAGCCGGGACGCTGCGTCCGTTTCTTCGCGGCGAGCGCGTCCGGCATCGACACCGCCTGGACGCCGCCGAAGAACAGGTCCGCCACCATCACGCCGATGGCCTCGTGGTCGAGTTCGCGGTCGGGCTTCAGCCAGGTGAACATCCAGTTGATCATGCCGAAAAGCAGCATCGCCATGGGCTTGCCCAGCGCGCTCTGCGTCGAATCGCCGCGCGCCTCGGCGATGGACCGCGCGAAAGCGGCGACCACGCGCCGCTCGACGCCCAGGATGCGGGCCTGATCGTCGGCGCGCAGGAAGCGAACGTCTTCGGTCAGCACGCGTTGCGCGTTCTGCGCGATCGCGTACTCCGCCACGAAGCGGCGGATGAGTTCGCGCAGCCGCGCTTCGGGCGCCGCATGCTCGCTCAGCACTTCGTCGACCACGGCCTCGAGCCGCAGCACATGCTCTTCGGCGATGCGCACCGCGAGATCGTGCTTGTCGCGCACATAGTGGTAGAGGGTGGCTTTCGAGACGCCGCAAGCCGCGGCGACTTCGTTCATCGAGGTGCCGGCATAGCCGCGCTGCGCGAAGAGCTGCGCCGCTTTGGAAAGAATCATTTCCCGCTGGCCGTCGTAGCCGGCAGGGTCACGCACGCGAGCCATTCGTCAGGGCCTTTTCATGAGGGGATCGAAGCTCTGCACCGTCTGCAGGGAATCTGCAGGGAGAAATGGAATGATGGCACGGCGCGCTTGCTGCACTGCCGGGAGCGTCGGCGTCGCCTGGGCGGCGGGCCTGCCCCGAGCCTCGGGGCGTCTTCGCCTTTCAGGCCGCCGCCGTTGCCGACGCGCCGAACTGCCGCGAAACGAAGGCCCAGATGAGCCGCGACGCATCGGGGCCGGTCGGTTCGCCGAAAGGCAGCGCGGCCGTGCCGCCGCTCCAGGCATGGCCGAGCCCGCCGATCTCGCACAGGGTGACCAACGTCCGTCCCTTGCTCTTGTAGTCGGTGATGCGCATCGGCAGCCGCTTGCCGCGCTGCACCTGTCGCGCAGGCGCCGGCGTCGCGCCCGTGGCATGGGCCCAGACTTCCGCGGTGCTGGCGGCATTGCGGGCGGACACCACCGAATCGGCGTCGCCGTGCAGCACCAGCATCGGCGGCAGCACGGCAAAGACGGCGGCAGCACCCATGGCCTTGCCGACGGCCGTGGCCGGCATCGGCGGCACATGCCGCCCCTGCATGGCGCCCAGCGCCGTGGCCGGCGACTTCGCAGCGCCCGGCGCGACGCCGGAGTGCATGGCGATCGCCCGGAAGCGCACCGGATGTCGGGTGGCCAAAAGCGCCGCCATGCTGGCGCCGGCAGACAGGCCGGCGATCGCGATGCGGTCGCGGTCCACCGGATAGAGGCGGCAGGCCTGGTCGATCGCGGCCATCAGCGTGGCTGCTTCGGCATCGGCCTTGCCCGAGCGTCGGTCGAACCAGTTCCAGCAGCCCTGCGCGTTGTGAAGCCGATCCTGCTCCGGGTAGAGCACCAGAAAGCGTTCGCGTGCGGCGAGCCGGTTCATGCGCGTGCTGAGCGCGAAGTCGCGCCCGGTCTGGCCGCAGCCGTGCAGCATGACCAGCAACGGGAGTCGCTCGCCGAGCGCAACGCCGGGTGGGCGGTACAGGTGGTAGCCGCGCGCGCCGCCGGGCCCCATCGCCATGCCCGTCAGCCAGTCGCCCGGCCCGCGGGGCGGCTTCAGTTGGGCGGCCGCGGCGCGCGTGGCCTTCGCGACCACGCGGCGGCTGTTGCGCACCGTGGCCTGGGTCAGCGCCTTCATGCTGCGCTGGTAGGCACGCGCCAGCGCGCCCGCGGCGGAGGAGGAAGAGCTTCGACGGCGCATGGTCGCCATGATGCACTCCAAAAGAGCGTCCGGCATGCTGCCGGGTTGGACAGTCCGCGTGCGCGTGGCGCGGACGGGGGGAATTCCGGCTGCGATTCAGCAGCGCGTCAGCACTGCATCAGTACCGCTCGGGCACGATCATCGATTCCGGAACCGGCTGGCGCAGGTAGTCGGCATGCCGCACCCGTGCGGGCAGTTCGACCGGCGAGTGCAAAACCTCCTTGTAGGGAAGCTGCCCCAGCAGGTGGGTGATGCAGTTCAGCCGCGCCTTTTTCTTGTCCACCGCCTGCACCACCCACCACGGCGCCTCGGGGATGTGGGTGCGCTCGAGCATCGTTTCCTTGGCCTTGGTGTACTCCTCCCAGCGGCGCCGGCTTTCCAGGTCCATGGGGCTGAGCTTCCATTGCTTGAGCGGGTCGTGGATGCGGCCGAGAAAGCGCATGTGCTGCTCTTCGTCGGTGATGGAGAACCAGTACTTGACCAGCTTGATGCCCGATCGCACGAGCATGCGTTCGAAGTCGGGCACGGTCCTGAAGAACTCCTCGTACTCCTCGTCGCTGCAAAAACCCATGACGCGTTCGACACCGGCGCGGTTGTACCAGCTGCGATCGAAGAGAACGATCTCTCCGGCCGCAGGCAGGTGCGCCACATAGCGCTGGAAATACCATTGGGTGCGCTCGCGATCGTTGGGCGCCGGCAGCGCCGCCACGCGGGCCACGCGCGGGTTGAGACGCTGTGTGATGCGCTTGATGACGCCGCCCTTGCCTGCCGCATCGCGCCCCTCGAACAGGATCACGACCTTCTGCTTGTGATGCTGCACCCAGTCCTGCAGCTTGACCAGTTCGCCCTGCAGGCGGAACAGCTCCTTGAAATAGATCTGGCGGGCCGCCTTGTCGGCGCTGCGACCGGATTCCAGTTCATCGAGGCTGCGGTCTTCGATCTCGAGTTCGATTTCCTCATCGTAGCTGTCGACCAGCTCGCGCGCGATGCGCTGCATCAGGTCTTCTTGGTCGGGTGGCAGTGCGGAAAACGTCATGACGGGCGGGAAGAAAGGGCAATTCGTCATGGTGGCCGCGCAGCGTGACGGTTCCGTGACAGGCATGTCATCTTTTCGACATGTGCGCCGGGCAGCATCGACGGCTCGATTTGCCGCCGCACCTTGCGGCCAGAAGCATCCCTCTTTGCCGCAGTCACGAGAACCTGGAGCCCTGTCCTACGGCGGCGATGAAGCCGGGCTGATCTGCGGCTACCGTTTCGATGCCGCCGGGGCGGAACCCACGGTGGCCATCGATTCCGCGAAGGCGGCCGAGCTGTTGCGAACCGAGCCTCACCCGCCCGGCTTTCTCTGGCTCCATTTCAATCTGAGCCATGCACAGGCCGAACGCTGGCTGGCGCGGCACGCCGGGTTGTCCGACACCTTTTTCGAGACGCTCAAGGAAGGTCTGCATTCGACACGCATCGAGCGCGCCGACGATTCGCTCATCGCGGTGATCAACGACGTGCACTTCGACTTCAGCTTCGAGCCGTCCGACATCTCGACGCTGTGGATCAGCGTCGGGCCACGCCTGGTCGTCACGGCGCGCGCCAAGCCGCTGCGCTCGGTGGACGCGCTTCGCACCGCCGTCAAGGCCGGCCAAGCGCCGCGATCGACGACGGAGTTGCTGGAGCATCTGCTGCGCGCGCAGGCAGATGCCCTGGTGCAGGTGGTGCGCGGCGTGACCACGCGCGTCGACGACATCGAAGACGATCTGCTGGCCGGCCGGCTGGACAACAAGCGCACGCGGCTCGGCACGATGCGTCGGCTGCTGGTGAGACTGCAGCGCCTGCTCGCACCCGAGCCGGCGGCGCTCTTCCGGCTCTTGCAGAGTCCGCCGTCCTGGATGGCCGAAGCCGACACACAGGAGCTGCGAGGTTCGACCGAAGAGTTCTCGGTGGTGCTGCGCGACATGGGCGCGCTCCAGGAGCGCATCAAACTGCTTCAGGAAGAAATCGCCGCCTCGGTGAACGAGGACAACAACCGCAGCCTGTTCGTGCTGACCGTGGTGACCGTGCTGGCGCTGCCGATCAACATCCTCGCCGGCCTGTTCGGCATGAACGTCGGCGGCATTCCGCTGGCCGAGGACAAGCACGGCTTCTGGATCGTGGTGCTGATCGTCGGGACCTTCACCGCCATCGCGGCGTGGGTGGCATTGCGCAAGAAGCGCTGAGCCCGACCAAGGAGGCGAGAAAGCATAAGATCGCCCGGTGAGCCAGATCCTGAACGCCGACCTTCACTGCCATTCCGTGGTCTCGGACGGCACGCTGACTCCCGAGGCGCTGGCCGAACGCGCCGCGCGCAACGGCGTGGAGTTGTGGTCGCTGACCGATCACGATGAAGTCGGCGGCCAGCACCGGGCGGCCGCGGCGGCCAGCGCACACGGCATGAAGTACCTCACCGGCACCGAGATCTCGGTGACCTTCGCCGGCGAAACGGTGCACATCGTCGGGCTCGGTTTCGACCCGGACGATGCCGCGGTGTCCGAGGGCCTGCACGACACGCGCGGCGGCCGCGGAAAGCGCGCGCAGGAGATGTCGGACGGCCTGGCGCGCGTCGGCATCCATGGCGCCTACGAAGGCGCACTCAGGTTCGTCGGCAATCCGGAGCTGGTTTCGCGCACGCATTTCGCACGCTTCCTGGTGGAGCAAGGCCATTGCAAGGACACCTCCGAAGTGTTTCGCAAGTTCCTCACCGAAGGCAAACCGGGCTTCGTGCCGCACCGGTGGGCCAGCCTGAAGGATGCGGTGAGCTGGATCAAAGGCGCAGGTGGCCTGGCGGTGATCGCGCATCCGGCGCGCTATCGCTTCACGGCCAACGAAGAATATGCGCTGTTCGTCGAGTTCAAGGCCCACGGCGGCGAGGCGATCGAGGTCGTGACCGGCAGCCACACACCGGCCGAGTACGAGGAATACGCCGACAAGGCTCTCGAATTCGACTTTGCCGCTTCGCGCGGAAGCGACTTCCACAGTCCCGGCGAGAGCCACTGCGACCTGGGCCAGCTGGCGCTCCTGCCCGGCAGGCTCACGCCCGTGTGGGAGCTGCTCGAGCATCGTCTGCGGTGACGATCCCGTCCGGCGACGGCGCGCAAAACGCCGTGAAGCGCACCCGCGACCTCGAATCCGAACGCATCCTCGCCGGCATCGCGCTCGTCATCCTCGCGGTGGCCTGCTTCGCCACGCTGGACACGGCGACCAAGCTGTCGACGCTGAGCGTGCCCATCTTGATGGGCGTGTGGTTTCGCTATGCATTCCAGGCGGTGGCCACTGCGCTGGTTCTGCTGCCCCGGCACGGCACCGCGCTGCTGCGCACTCAGCACCCGCGCTACCAGGTGCTGCGTGGCGCGCTGCTTCTGGCATCGAGCATGCTGGCTTTCCTGAGCCTGCGCTACATGCCCCTGGCCGAATTCACTTCGGTGGTGCTGGTGGCGCCACTCGTCATCACGCTGCTGGCGGCCACCACGCTCAAGGAAGAGGTCTCGCCATTGCGCTGGGCGCTGGTGATCGGCGGCTTCGTCGGCACGCTGATCATCCTGCGACCGGGCGGCGACGCTTTCACCTGGGCGGTGCTGCTGCCGCTCGGTCTGGTGCTCAGCAATGCCTGGTTCCAGGTGCTGACCAGCAAGCTCGCCAAGACCGAGAATCCGCTGACCATGCACTTCTACACCGGCTGGGTGGGCGCGCTGATCGCGTCCATTGCGGTGCCGTTCGCCTGGACTGCGCTGCCCAGCTGGCATTCGTGGGCGCTGCTGTGCCTCATGGGGTTCATGGGCACGGTCGGCCACTTCATACTTATCCTCGCGTACCAGCGCGCGCCGGCTTCCACGCTCACGCCCTACCTGTACGCGCAGATCGCATTCGCGATGTTCGGCGGCTGGCTGATGTTCTCGCATGTGCCCGACGCCACGTCGCTGCTCGGCATGGCGCTGATCGCGGTTTGCGGTGCCGCTGGTGCGTGGCTCACGGTGCGCGAACGGCGCGTGCCGATCGAGCCTGCGGAATCCTGAGCCGCATTGCAAAATAGACCCTCATGGCCCAGTTTTTCGAGATCCATCCGGACAATCCGCAACAGCGGCTGCTCAAGCAGGCGGCAGCGCTTCTGGCCCGCGGCGAAGTGCTCGCCGTGCCGACCGATTCCAGCTACGCGCTGGTGTGCCACCTCGACGACAAGGACGCAGTCGACAAGCTCCGGCGCCTGCGCCAGGTCGACGACAAGCATCACCTCACCCTGCTCTGCCGCGACCTGAGCGAGCTGTCCACCTATGCGCGGGTCGACAACAAGCAATACCGGTTGTTGAAGGCGGCCACGCCGGGGCCCTACACCTTCCTGCTGGAAGCCACGCGCGAAGTGCCGCGCCGCGTCAGCCATCCGCAACGCAAGACCATCGGGCTGCGCGTGCCGGACCACAAGGCGCTGTGCGAACTTCTGACGTTGCATGGCGAGCCGCTCCTGGCCACCACGCTGATTCCGCCCGGCGAGTCCGAAGCCATGAACGACGCCGCGCTGATCCGGGCGCGCTTCGAAAAGCAGATCGGCGCCGTCATCGACGCCGGCGCCTGTGCGTCGGAGCCGACCACCGTCGTCGACCTCACGCCGATGGGCGCGGGCGGCGACCCGGTGCTGATCCGCCAGGGCCGCGGCCCCGCGTCCGTGCTGGGGCTCTGACGCCTGCAGACGGCCGACGGAATCAGGCGGTCTGACACAATCCACGGGTGGATATCCCCAATCTGATTCAAACCGTGCTGATCTTCGCGTTGCCAGTGGTGTTCGCGATCACGGTCCACGAAGCGGCACACGGCTACGTGGCGCGATATCTCGGAGACGACACGGCGTACGCGGCCGGCCGCGTGACGCTGAACCCGATCAATCACATCGACCCGATCGGCACCGTCCTGATGCCGCTGCTGCTTTACTTCGCCACCTCGGGCGCCTTCCTGTTCGGCTACGCCAAGCCGGTACCGGTCAATTTCGGGCGGCTGCGCCATCCGCGGCGCGACATGATTTGGGTCGCCCTCGCCGGCCCGGCATCGAACTTCGTGCAGGCCATCCTTTGGGCATTGGTCTACGTCGCCCTGGCCTTCGGCGGCATCGACGAGCCCTTCTTCGTGCGCATGGCGCAAGGCGGCGTGCTTGTCAATCTGGTGATGTGGGCCTTCAACCTGTTTCCGTTGCCGCCGCTCGACGGTGGCCGCGTCTTGGCCGGCCTGCTGCCGCGCGGCGGCGCGCAGGACTTGCTCGCACGCATCGAGCCCTATGGCTTCTTCATCGTGATGGCGCTGGTGATCGCCGGCGTCATCTCCTCCTGGTGGCTGCGGCCCTTGATCTCCTTCGGCTATCAATCGATCGGATTCCTGCTGGCCCCCATCACTGCCCTGCTGCGTTGAGCTTCCCATGACTTCGTCTTCTTCGGCCCCGCATCGCTTTCTCACCGGCATCACGACCAGCGGCACGCCGCACCTCGGCAACTACGTGGGATCGGTGCGGCATTCGGTCCGCTTCAGCCAGCGGGCCGACGTGCAGAGCTTCTATTTCCTCGCGGACTATCACGCACTCATCAAGGTGGACGACCCTGCTCGCATCCAGCGCTCGACCCTGGAGATTGCGGCAACGTGGCTCGCGTGCGGACTCGACCCCGAACGCGTGACCTTCTATCGGCAGTCCGACATCCCGGAAATCCCCGAGCTCACCTGGTTGCTGACCTGCGTCACGGCGAAAGGCATGCTCAACCGGGCGCACGCCTACAAGGCGCAGATGGACAAGAACCTGGCGCGCGGCGACGACCCCGATGCCGACGTGAACGCAGGGCTCTTCATGTATCCGGTGCTGATGGGCGCCGACATCCTGATGTTCAACGCCCACAAGGTGCCCGTCGGACGCGATCAGGTCCAGCACATCGAGATGGCGCGCGACATGGCCCAGCGCTTCAACCATCTCTATGGCGAGCACTTCACCCTGCCCGAGGCCGAGATCGACGATGCGGTGGCCACCCTGCCCGGCCTGGACGGCCGGAAGATGAGCAAGAGCTACGACAACACGATCCCGCTCTTCGCGCCGCGCGCGCGGCTGCAAAAGCTGATCGGAGGCATCGTCACCGATTCGCGCGCCCCCGGCGAACCCAAGGACACGCAGGGCAGCGCGGTCTTCGACATCTATCAGGCCTTCGCGGACCATGAGGAGGCCGAGGCCATGCGTCGCGCTTTCGCCGACGGCATCGGGTGGGCCGACGCCAAGCAGATCCTCTTCGAGCGCATCGACCGCGAGATCGCTCCCCTTCGTGCGCATTACGACGACCTGCTGAATCATCCTGCGCAGATCGAGAAGATCCTGCTCGACGGCGCGTCCAAGGCGCGTGCGATTTCGGGGCCCTTCGTGACCCGTCTGCGCCATGCCGTCGGCTTGCGCAAGCTCGACGACCGGCCCAGCGCTGCCAAGGCAAAGTCCGGCAAAACCGCCAGGGCCGCATTCAAGCAGTACCGCGAAGCCGACGGACTTTTTTATTTCAAATTGCTCGACGCAGGGGGGGCACAACTGTTACAAAGCCTGGGGTTCTCGTCTCCGAGAGACGCGGCACAAGCGATCGCCACGCTGCGACAGCAAGGCACCGACGCGCTGCCGCTGCTTGCGGAACAGCTGGAGCCCGTTGGCGACGAGAAAAGGCAAGCGGTCTCGGCCGTCTTGCAGGAACTTGCCGCCGATGCGGCAGCAAGCGAGAAGTAATCGACGATCAGTACGACCAGGACGCCCATCCGGCCATCCGACGCGTGCACAATGAGTATCACCATGAGTATTTATGTCATTGACGACCACCCCCTGATGCGCGATGCCATCGTGATGGTGTTGCGACGCCTTCGCCCGGCAGAAACCATCGTCGAGCTGGAACGTCTCGACAAGCTGCCCGCCGCTGTCAAGCAGCACGGCCCACCCGGCCTCTTCTGCCTCGACCTCAAGCTGCCGGACGTGATGGGCGTTTCGGGCGTGCTGTCCGTCAAGCAGACCTATCCCGATGTTCCGATTGCCGTGTACTCGGCCTCCCCCGCCGCTGACATGGAAGAAGCCTGCATCGAGGCTGGAGCCGATACCTACATCGAGAAGTCGGCCAGTTCGGCCGAACTGACGGCCGCCCTTCGGGGCCTGTTGATGGCCGACACCGAGGCCGACGAGCCCGTGGCGGCGTCCAACAGCAAGCTGTCGAAGCGCCAGACGCAGTTGATCGCCATGCTCGACAAAGGCCTGAGCAACCGCGATATCGCCACCGAACTCGACATCAGCGAGCACACGGTCAAGGTGCACTTGTGGCGCCTGTTCCGTCGATTGGGTGTGAAGAGCCGCACGCAGGCGCTGCACCACGCACGGACCAACGGGCTGATCAGCCAACAACCCAGCGCATAAGCACACAAAAACACCCGCTTAGAGCCGCCGCGGCCTTCGCAAGAAGAGTCTCCGGCGGATTCAGGCGGGTTTTTTCTTGGCGACGGCCTGCCAGGGCATTCCGTCGCTGCCGTCTCAGCCGACAGCGCCCGAGATTCGCGTTTGCGCTTGCGACTCGTCGGCGTCGTGCAACGCGACGCGAAAAACGCTTCCGCGGCCGATGCGCGAGCGAACGCTGATCGGATGACCCAAGGCATGTGAGAGGCGAGCGACGATCGCCAGCCCCAGGCCGAATCCGTCAGACGTGCCGGCGTGATCGGCCACCTTGTAGAACTCCAGGAACACGTCGCGCAGGTGCTCGCGGGCGATGCCGATGCCCGTGTCCCACACCTCTACCCGCAGGCCGTCCTTGGACTGGCGTGACGCCAGCAACACGCCGCCCTCGACCGAATACTTGATGGCATTGGCGAGCAGGTTGCCGATCATGCGGCGCACCCGGATCGGGTCGGTCAGCACCGACCCCTGGGTCACATGCACGCGAAAGCTCAAGCCCTTGGCCTCGGCGACCGGCCGGTATTGCAACTCGAGGTCGCGCAGCAGCTGAGCCACGTCGACCCGCTCGATGTGCAGCCTCACCTGGCCTGAATCGATCCGGGCCAGATCGAACAGCGAATCGAAGAGCGCATTCACTGCATGCGTTGCGCGCACGATCTTGGGAGCGATCTCGGCCACCAGCTCGGGTTCGTTGCGCAGCCAGTCCGCGTACAACGACAGGGCCAGCACCGGCTGGCGCATGTCGTGCGCCGCGCTCGCGAGAAATCGGTTCTTCATCGCCACCGCCGAAACGGCCGCCTGCCGCTGCTGGGTCAGCGAGTTGATAAGGATGTGGTTGTGGAACAGCAGCTCGAAACTGTTGCGCGCCGTCTCGTGGATGCGCCGCCCCGCACGCAACAGCAGCCACCAGTGCAAGAGAGGCAGCAGCAGGAATCCGTAGTTGAAGTGCGGCCGCTCGAATTCGAGTTCGATCACCCGGAACGCGATGGCCGCGACCATGGTGAAGAAAAGCGTGTTCACGTAGCGCTTGAGCAGCGGCGGATGCAGCGCCAGCCCGTTGAGCGGAAAGGTCGCCACGCCCGCGACGATCAGCCAGCTCATGAACTGATTGACCAGTGGCGTGCGCTCGAAAAAGATCAGGAGCGACAGGCCCCAGGCGAACGAACTGGCGCTCCAGAGATAGCGGTATTTCTGGACGAAGAATTGCTGGGCGGCCGAGTCTCGGTCGGCGTATTGCCGCGCGTAGAGCTGTTCGCCCCAGATGCGAAAACCGGTGGCGATCGCACCGATCAGGAGCCAGGCCGCCAACTGCCAGATCGGCACATAGCCCCAGCTCAGGCCGACCATGGCCGGCATCAGCGCCGCGGCCAGCAGGTACGAGCCGCGCGAGGCCCGCATCAGGCTGCGGATCAGTTCACCCCGGACCCAAGGCTCGGCCTCGTCGGCAGACGCCGGCGCAGGCGTGAGACTCGAAAACGACGAGTTGCCAAGCCCTGCGAAGGATGAATTCCCCACCATGCTCACTGCACACTCCTCTATCGGCGATTCAATAAAAAGGCCCCTCGCACGGGGGCCTGCCTGCATCTTCGCGGTCCGCCGGAGAAAGCGCACGGCAATCCTTCTCCATTTGCGGACTATCTCGAATCGAGTTGTTCGAATTCGCGAATCTTACCTGCGTACCCGGCAGCATTTCTTCTTAATGCGAAGGGTTTCGTCGTGCGGATGCAACGCGGGCCCGGTCGCTACGAGCGCTCAACCCAGCGCCCTCAGTTCCCTGAGAGCGACGGCCAGCATCGAGGCGTCGGGCGACGCCACGGCGCGCAGTTCACCCATCAATTGAGCCGCTCGCTCGAGCACTCGCCCATTGGCGGCTCGCCATGCCTCGACCAATGCGTCGGGGGCATCGGACTCCGCGCCGGCGAGCACTGCGGCCGTGATCGAACGCTGCAACCCAGCCAGATCGTCGAGCATCGCGCCCTTGGCCAACGCCTGCCAATGGTGGTCGCCGGGCAGCGCGGCGATGCGATCGCGCAGCCACGGCATGCCGAGCAGATTGGCCAGATCGAAATAGATCGCGGCCACCCGCTCCACCGGCCAGCGCGCGTCGCCCGCGATCTCGGCGATGTCGAGCGTGGCGTACAGCGTGCCGAAAGTCACCACCCGCTCGGCGAGTTCGCCGGGCACGCCGCTGGACACGTAGCGGGCCTTGGCGGCATCGACGCGTGAGCGCTCGTCCGTGTCGAGCAGATCGGTCAGCCGCGCCGACAGCGCTTCGACCTTGGGTTTGAAGTGCTCGATGGTGGCGTCGATCGGATCGGACAGCCGTCGCGAGCGCAGGAACCACGTCGTGCCGCGCTCGAGCTGCCGGCTGGTGTCGATCAGCATGGACGACTGCACCTCGTCTTTCACCACGTTGTCCAGCGCGTCGATCGACATCCAGAGCGGGACCATGGCGAAGATCTCGCGGCTCATCAGGTAGGCTCGTACGACTTCGAAGGGCCGGGCGCCGGTGGTCTCGACCAGCCGATGCACGAAAGTGCTGCCCACCCGATTGATGGCGCTGTTGGCCACGTGCGTGGCGATGATCTCGCGTCGCAACGGATGGCGCTGCATATAGGCCGCAAAGCGCTTCCTGAGCAGCTGCGGAAAGTAGCGTTCGAGCGCCGTCGCCACCCAGGGATCGTCCGGCAGCGACGACTCCAGGAGTTCGTCGTACAGCCAGATCTTGCTGTACGCGAGGATGACGGCGCGCTCCGGGTTGGTCAGCCCTTGCCCGCGCGCGCGTCGTTCGGCGATCTCGTCGTCGGCCGGCAGGTATTCGATGGCGCGATTCAGGCGGCCGGCCTTTTCGAGGAACTGCATGAACCGCGTCTGCGCATCGAGCAGTTGCGGCGCGATCCGGCTCGTGACCGACAGCACCTGGGTCTGGAAGATGTTGTCGCGCAGGACGAGCGCGGCCACGTCGTCGGTCATCTCCGGCAGGATCAGGTTGCGCTGCTTCTCGGTGAGTTCGCCTTCGATGACCGGCAGACCCAGCAGGATCTTGATGTTGACCTCGTGGTCGGACGTGTCCACACCGGCCGAGTTGTCGATGGCGTCGGTGTTGATGCGGCCACCGGCCAGCGCATATTCGATGCGGCCCAGCTGCGTGCAGCCGAGATTGCCGCCTTCGGCGAACACCTTGCAGCGCAGATCGCGTCCGTTCACCCGCAGCGCATCGTTGGCGCGGTCACCCGCCTGCGCATGGCTTTCGGACGACGCTTTCACATAGGTGCCGATGCCGCCGTTGTAGATCAGGTCGACAGGGGCCTTGAGAATCGCGTTGACGAGCTCGGTCGGCGTGAGCGAGCCGGAGGCGATCCCGAGCACCTGCGCGACCTGCGGCGTGATCGCGATCGACTTGGCGCTGCGCGCATGAATGCCGCCGCCCTCGGAAATCAGCGTCGCGTCGTAGTCGGCCCAGGAAGAGCGCGGCAGGGCGAAGAGGCGCTCGCGCTCCGCGAAGCTCTTCTGTGCATCGGGCTGCGGATCGAGGAAGACGTGGCGATGGTCGAACGCGGCCACCAGCAGGATGTGGCGCGACAACAGCATGCCGTTGCCGAACACATCGCCCGACATGTCGCCGATGCCTGCGACCGTGAACTCGGTGCTCTGCGTATCGATGCCCATCTCGCGGAAATGGCGCTTGACCGATTCCCACGCGCCCCGTGCCGTGATGCCCATGGCCTTGTGGTCGTAGCCCACCGATCCACCCGAGGCGAACGCATCGCCCAACCAGAATCCGTATTCCTTGCTGATGCCGTTCGCGTAGTCGCTGAAGGTTGCCGTGCCCTTGTCGGCAGCCACCACGAGGTAGGGATCGTCTTCATCCAGCCGCCGCACCTGCGGCGGCGGCACGATCGCGTCGGCGACCCGGTTGTCCGTGATGTCGAGCAGGCCACGCAGGTAGTCCTGGTAGCAGGCCACGCCCTCGCGCAGATAGGCATCGCGATCCGAGGGCGGCGGGGCTTTCTTGAGCACGAACCCGCCCTTGGAGCCGACCGGCACGATGACGGTGTTCTTGACCATCTGCGCCTTGACCAGCCCCAGCACCTCGGTGCGAAAGTCTTCCGGCCGGTCCGACCAGCGCAAGCCCCCGCGGGCCACGCGGCCGCCGCGCAGATGCACGCCTTCGAATCGCGTCGAGTAGACGAAGATCTCGAACATCGGCTTGGGCGCCGGCAGATCGGGCACCTTCGCCGAGTCGAACTTGAACGACACGAAGCCCTTGCGCTTGCCTGTCGCATCGCGCCGCCAGAAGTTGGTGCGCATGGTGGCGAGGATCAGGCCGAGGTAGTGGCGGAGCACGCGGTCCTCGGACAGGTTGTCGACCGATTCGAGCGCCGACTCGATGGCTGCCACCTGCTGATCCGCGCGCGTCTGTGCCCCCGCCCCCGCGTCGGCCGGCCCCGGATCGAAACGCAGCTTGAACAAGCCGACGAGGGCCGCGGCGACCTTGGCATTGCCGACCAGCGTGTTCTCGATGAAGGCCTGCGACAGCGGAAAGCCCGTCTGCCGCATGTACTTGGCATACGCGCGAAGGATCACGATCTCGTGCACCGGCATCCTGGCCGCGAGCACGAGCCGATTGAAGTCGTCGCTCTCGATCTCTCCGGCCAGCACCGCACCGAAGGCCTCCTCGAAGACGGGCCGCAGCTCGTCGACCTCCACATCGACGGCGCCGATGGCGCTCTGCAGCCCGAAATCCTGGATCCAGATCGGCGCCTCACCGACAGGCGCGAGCCGATGCGGGTGCTCGTCCAGCACACGCATTCCCAGGTGTTCGAGCATGGGCAGGCTGCCGGACAGCGTGAGCGGCTCGCCGCGGCGCATGACCTTGAAGCGCAGCGTGCCGGACTGGGCCTCGAGCGGGCGGTAGAGGTTCATTCCGAGCGGCTTGCCGTCGCCGAGCTGCCCGATGAGTTGAATGTCGTGCACCGCCACGCGCGCAGAGAACTCGTCCCGGTATCCCGCAGGAAACGCGCCGCCGAATCGGCGCAGCAGTTCGATGCCCGCTGCCTCGCCGAGGGTCTCGACCAGCGCCGTCTTCAGGTCGTCGTCCCAGCGGCGCGCCGCCGCTACCAGGCGCTCTTCGATCTCCTGTTCGTCGAAGGTCGGAATCTGGCCCGGCCGGGTGCGCACGGTGATGAGAACCCGCGCCAGCACCGACTCGGACAGGTGCACGTTGAATTCCGACGCCACGCCGTTGAACTCGCGCAGCAGGATGGCCTGCCACTTCTCGCGAAGCTCCGTCGTGTAGTTCTCGCGCGGCGCGTAGATGAGGCACGAGATGAAGCGCCCGAAGGGATCGCGTCGCACGAACAGCCGAAAGCGCTGCCGTTCTCCGAGATGCAGGATGCCCATCGCGATCGGCAGAAGCTCGTCCTCGCCGGTCTGGAAGAGCTCGTCGCGCGGATAGGTCTCGAGGATGTTGATGAGCGCCTTGCCTGAATGGCTTCCGGGCGGCAGGCCGGCTCTCTCGATGACGTTCGACAGCTTGCGACGCAAGAGCGGAATCTCGGCGGGGCTCGCGCTGTAAGCGTTGGAAGTGAACAGCCCGAGGAACCGGTCTTCGCCGCAGACCTGGCCCGCATCGTCGAAGCGCTTGACGGCGACGTAGTCGAGGTGGCCGGGACGATGCACGGTCGAACGCGATGTGGACTTGGTGACCACCAGCAGTTCGGGCCGTCGCGAATAGGCCCGAACCTCCGGCGGCAGCGCCGCGTACGCCGAGGTCGCGTTGGCGGCCGCAGGCGCTTCCCGGAGGATGCCGAGGCTGCTTCCGGGCACGATCTTCAACGCGTCCTCGCCGTCGACCGTGACGAGCTCATGGCTGCGGCAACCGAGAAAGGTGAAGTGCTCGTCCGCCAGCCACCGCAGAAAGGCCTGACCCTCCGCCAGCTCCTGCGGCGGGATCGGCGGAGCCTTGTCGTCGAGGCCCTGCACGATCGAGAGCACGCGGTCCCGCATGGACGTCCAGTCCTCGACTGCCATCCGCACGTCGCCCAGCACGCGGGTCAGGTCGGCGGCCAGCGCATCGAGTCGCGCCGCCTCGGGAACCCGGTCGACCTCGACATGGATGAACGACTCTCGTCGTGCCGTAGGGCCGGGCGCCGACTCGTCGGCCAGACCGAGCAGCGTGCCATCGTCCGCCCTCGACACCGCCACCAGCGGATGGATGATCAGGTGAAGCGTGAGCCCGTGGCGATTGACTTCCATGGTCACCGAATCGACCAGAAAAGGCATGTCGTCGTTGACGATCTCGATGACGGTGTGCGTGGACTGCCAGCCGTGTTCGGCGATCGTCGGGTTGAAAGCCCGGACGCGGGCGCGCTCTCGTTCGCGCTTGCGCGCAAAGCTCCAATGCGACAGGGCCGCGCCGTACAGATCGGCCACCTGCCGATCGGCGAGATCCTCTGGATCTACGTCGCCGAGATACCGGCGGACGAACGCGGCAAGTTCGCCGGCTTGTGCGCTCGCGACCCGCGACCGCACCAGTTCGACCACCTGGTCGAGCCGCTCGTCCCTGCGTCCGGCCTGCTTTGCATGAATCTGCATGTTGTCTGTCTCCGCATCGGCTGACGTAATCTACATCGCAATGCGGCAGACAGGGGGATTTCGAATCGCCCTCGCTTCCGGCTCCGTCGCGCGGGAAGCCGTGGGTGACCGAAGCTCAGAGCTCGAAGAAGGACTCCGTCTCGGGCAGCTCTTCGCCCGCGAGGATGCCGGCGGCATGACGTGCCGCATCGCTTGCGGCCATCGCGTCTTCGGCGCATTTCAGCAGCGCCTTCACACGATCGGGCGTGGGCATGTCCGCGCACTCCCCCATCAATCGATGGCTGACCTCGAGCGCGACCGTCGCTGCGCTGAGGCACATGTGAATGCCGGCGCGCATGCGGTTGCCGTGTTCGTTCTCTTCCGAAATGCGCTTCTCCACTTCTTGCATGGCCGGGGGCAGCATGCCGAAGTCCGTGGGTGCAAGCGAAGGTACGGCCTGCACGCCCAGATAACGTGTGGCGACGATTTCTTCGATCGACGCTCGCGCGCTTTCTATCGTTTCAAGATCTGCTGATCGCATAGGTATCCGGTGTTGAGGAGATCGTCCCCCCGCTCGTTCACGACGAGTTTTGCATAGCACATGCCTCCGAGGAAGGCCATGCATGTCCTAAAGATCCCCGCACCGTGTAAGTTTGCGCGAAGCGATCCGCAAAGCAGGCACCTTCGAACGCGCACGCACGCCGCGCCTTTTCGAGAGCGAAGCGCAGATGAATACCATTGCATTCATTCGGGGGCGGGCGCGCAGGTGCTGTGCACAATGCCCACGAAGAGCCCTCTGCTTTCGCCTTTTCCTGGAGCCAAACCATGAGCGCATTGCTGGACGAACTGCATCGCAAGTCGCCTGAATTCATCGGCTTGCGGCAAGACATTCACCGCCACCCCGAACTCGCCTTCGACGAGCACCGCACCTCTGCGCTGGTGGCCGACAAACTGGCCGCATGGGGCTACACGGTCGCGCGCGGACTCGGCGGCACCGGGGTCGTCGGCCAGTTGGTGCGAGGGCACGGCGGGCGCCGGCTGGGCTTGCGAGCCGACATGGACGCACTGCCGATCGACGAAGCCACCGGCCTCGACTATGCGAGCCGGCATGCCGGCGTGATGCATGCCTGTGGTCACGACGGCCACACCGCGATGCTGCTCGCCGCCGCGCAGCACCTGGCGCAGCAAGGCAACTTCTCGGGCACCCTCAACCTCATCTTCCAGCCCGCCGAGGAAGGCGGCGGCGGCGCGGTCAAGATGATGGACGACGGACTCTTCGAGCGCTTTCCGTGCGACGCCATCTTCGCGATGCACAACATGCCGGGCATGCCCGAGGGCCAACTCGTGCTGCGCGAAGGCGCGACGATGGCGTCGTCGGACTATGCGACCGTGGTGTTGCGCGGCATCGGCGGGCACGGCGCCATGCCGCACCGCGCGGCCGATCCGATCGTGGCGGCCGCCAGCATCGTGATGGCACTGCAGACGGTGGTCTCGCGCAACATCGATCCGATGCAGATGTCGGTCGTCACCGTGGGCGCCATCCATGCCGGCAAGGCCAACAACGTCATCCCGGCGACCGCGACATTGGAGATCAGCATTCGCGCGCTCGATCGCGACGTGCGCAGCCGCCTCGAGCAACGCGTCAAGGCACTGATCGCCGCGCAGGCGGAGAGCTTCGGCGTCGAGGCCAGCATCGACTGGCGCCCGGGCTATGCGGTGCTGGTCAACACGCACGACGAAACGGAATTCGCGCGCGCAGTCGCGCTGGAACTGGTGGGCCCCGAACGCGTCGTTCTGCAGGGGCCGGCGCTGCCCGGCAGCGAGGACTTCGCCTTCATGCTCGAACGCGTGCCCGGCAGCTATCTTTTCGTCGGCAACGGCGACGGAGACAGCGCCGGCGCGTGCATGGTGCACAACCCGGGCTACGACTTCAACGACCGCAACATCGCAGTCGGCTCGGCCTACTGGGTGTTGCTCACCGAACGCTTTCTTCGGGCGGGCTGACGCGCTCGCCGCGTCGCGCGCTATTTCACTGGCGGCGCCGATGGCGGCATCGATGACTGCGCCGGGCCGGCCAGAGCATCGCGTCGACGGATCTCTTTCACCACGGCGGCGAACTGCTTTTCGAGCTCGTTGCGCAGCACCAGCCGGCCGATGATCGGCGGCACCGAAAAGTCCGGCACCAGTCGCCCCGCATAAGACAGCCGAACCCCGCCACCGGCCAGCGTGCTCAGCGTGTAGCGGCCCTCCATGACCTTCAGGTTGCCGTCCACCGCGCGCGCGACGACTTCCCGCTGGGGCGATTCGACCACCATCAGCTTCACGTCGATCGACTGGCGAAACAGCAGGAAACGGAACTCGCCTTGCTGCCTGACCACGATCCGGTCGCCCACACGCCCGATCACGTGCGAACGCACCATGTCGGGGATGAAGTCCGCCAGGTGGTCGTAGTCGGTGATCACGGCCCACACCGCGGCAGGCTCCACCTTCAGGTCAGCCGACGCCCGCACGGTGATCGCGTCGTCCTGTGGCGAGGATTCGACCTCCAGTTGCTGCGCCGATGCCGCACCAAAGAGACACAGCGCTCCGGTCACGCCCAGCACCAGCGGCGACGCACGTGCGATCACCACACCGAAGCACCCCGCACGAACGCCCCGCGCGAGGCGTTCGAGGGACGTGTCGGACAGGTTCATGGTGGGAGGAGTGAAGTCGACAGAGCGCTCGATCATCTTCTTCGAAATCCGGAAGACCCGCGCAGTGCGAGCGAATGACCTGCCGGACTTCATAATGGCTCGACCCCTTTCGCGCTCCTGCCCCGCACCTTCTGACCGACCGACCATGCAGATCGACTTCGCGACCCTGAGCGCCTACCAGCGCTACAAGCTGATGGCCAGCCTCATCGTGCCGCGGCCCATCGCGCTGGTCACCACGCAGAACGCCGAAGGACTGGTCAACGCCGCGCCGTTCAGCATGTTCAACATGCTGGGCGAAGACCCCCCGATCCTGATGATCAGCATCAACAAGCTGCAGGACGCCCACCTCAAGGACACCGCTGCCAACATCCTGGCCAACGGCGAGTTCGTGGTGCATATCGCCGACGAGCCGATGGCCCTGCAGATGCACCGGTGCGGAGAAACGCTTCCGTCGTCTTGCAGCGAACTCGACCATGTCGGGCTTTCGACCGCGCCATCGCAGGCGGTGGCGCCGCCGCGCATCGTCGAAGCGCCGGTGGCTTTCGAATGCCGCCTGCATGAAACGCTCGAAACCGCGAGCCGGCACATCTTCATCGGCACCGTGCTGTGGCTGCATGCGCGCGAGGGCCTGATCGACATCGAGCGGCATCGCGTGCGACTGCAGGAGTACTTTCCCGTCGCGCGCTTCGGCGCGAGCTATTACGTGCGCACGCGAGACCGCTTTTCCATGGACGACGGCACGCCCCCGGCGGCCAACCCGATCGACGAGATCGACTGAAACACGCCTCGTCCCGAGGCTCCGAGAAGCACCCGATCCGACAGCGTCGCCGACATCACGTCGATGCGGCCGCACGGCTGCGTGCCATGCCGTGAACGGCCGCGATCCGTTCCTGCGCTTTCGGCAACTCGCGCCTCGAATCATGAATATGTCGCGAAATCTATGGGGCGGTAGGGGTGCGGCCGAAGTAAGCGCCCAATAGACTTTGCTCATCACAAACTGACACAAAGAAAAACAACATGTCGAGCGAGCAAAGAGGGCCGTCCCACTTTCGATCCGAAAGAGCCGGTAGAGGAAAAATTCTCCGAGCGCGATGCGCCGGCGGCTTCACGCTGATCGAACTGATGATCACCGTGGCCATCGTCGCGATCCTGTCGGCCATCGCGATTCCGAGCTACAGCGACTACATCCGGCGTGGCCGCATCACCGAAGCGGTGTCCGCGCTCGCCGACATGCGCGTGAAGATGGAGCAGTACTTCCAGGACCACCGCACCTATCTCGGCGCCTGCGCGTCCGGCACCGTCGCGCCGATCCCGACGGCGACGACCTCCTTCACCTTCTCCTGCCCCACGCTGACCGCATCCACCTTCCAGGTAGTGGCGACGGGGCAGGCCATGATGACCGGCTTCAGCTACGCCGTGGTGCAAGACGGCACGCGCCGCACGCTGACTCTTCCCTCAGGTTGGACCGGTGCGTCCGCGACCTCGACTTGCTGGGTGATCAAGAAAGACGGCTCGTGCTGAAGCGCGCGCCGGCCCGCGGCTTCACGCTCATCGAGCTGATGGTCACGATGGCGGTCATGGTGGTGCTCGCACTGCTCGCCGTGCCGTCCCTTTCGATGTATGTCGAGAACGCCAAGGTCCGCGGCACGGCCGAAGTGCTCTATGCATCGGTCCAGCAAGCGCGCACCGAAGCGATCCGGCGCAACGCGACGGTCGAATTGATCTTCACCGACCAGGCACCGACCGCGGGCAACGTGGACACCTCCGGGCTCACCACCGCCGGTCCCAACTGGATCATCCGCCAGGTGCCGCCCACGCCCAGCGCCGACCCGATCTTCATCGAAGGCCGCACCGGTGCCGAAGGCGGCGGGCGCGAAGGCGGCATCAGCTCCGCGCTGATCGCTGCGTCGACGAACACCGTGGCCTTCAATCCACTGGGAGCGCTCGGCGGGACCACCCCGGTCTCGATCGATCTTTCCAGCCACACCGCAGGCTGCACGCCCGGCGGTGCCATCCGTTGCCTGCGCGTCACCGTTTCCACCGGTGGCCAGGCTCGCATGTGCGATCCGGCGGCCAACGCCGCCGGCGACACCCGGAGATGCTCCCCATGAAAAGGCCCGCTTCACGTTCCAGCCAGGAGGGCATGTTCCTCATCGAAGCGCTGGTGGCGATCATGCTGTTCGTCATCGGCGTCCTCGGACTGGTGGGCCTGAGCGCACGCGCGCTCGCCTCCCAATCCGACGCGCAATACCGCACCGAGGCCGCCAACCTGGCCAACCGGATCGCGCAGGAAGCCTGGGTCAGCGTGGAACGCCAGACCGGCGCGTCGACCGCCGCGCGCGCCGCGGCGCTTGCCGATTCGCTCGTGACCTTCCGGCACAACGCCAGCGGCACCGATTGCAATTTCTCCGGCGGTACGTCGGCCAACGCGGCCGTGACGGCCTGGGCCACGGCGGCTCAGGCGATGCCCGGCGCGACGACCGCCATGCAGCAGATCCAGGTGAACACCGACGCCGCGAGCGGCTTCAACAAGGTCACGGTCACGGTCTGCTGGAAGGTACCGACCGATCCCGTCCCGCGCAGGCACGTCCTCGCGACTTTCGTCAACTGAACGCCATGCAACGCATCCACCGCGCCTCTCATCGCCGTGCACAGCGCGGCCTGTCGCTGATCGAACTGATGGTCGGCGTGACCATCGGCGTCCTGTGCGTCCTGATCATTCTTCAGATCCTGTCGGTCTGGGAAGCCCGCAAGCGCACCGTCACATCGGGCGCGAGTGCGCAGATGAGCGGCGCCCTGGCCGAGTTCACGCTGGATCGCGATCTGCGCCTGGCCGGCTATGGCTTCGGTACGGCCACGTCCGAAGTCATGGGCTGCTCGGTCGTCGCGGGCAACACGCTTCGCTCGCCCGCCGACGTGTCGTTCATCCTGCGCCCCGTCGAGATCGTGAAGGGCGTGGACGACGCACCCGACGAGATCCGGGCGCTGTACGGCAACTCCGCATACTTCGTCGCGAGCCAGCCCCTGACGGATTCGGGCGCAGAGTCCAAGACGCTCAAGTCGCGCGATGGTTTCAATCCGGGCGACCGCATGCTGGTCACCGGCAATTCGCCGGTCGACTGCGCGCTGGTCGAAGTCACCGGCAATTCGCTCACCGACACCTTCACGGTCGAGCACGAGGCGGGGAAGTCCTACGTCACGCTCACCGGGCAGCCCAAGAGCGCATCGATGAACGTCGCCGGCGGCACCGGCAGCACCTTCTCGTCCGGCCGTGTCTACAACCTCGGCCCGGCGCCGGTGCTCAACGTCTGGACGGTCGACACCAGCAAGGGCTCGCTGACCCGCTACGACTTCCTCAAGGAGCCTTCTACGTCGGCGGTCGAGGTTGCGTCCGACGTGGTCACGCTCAAGGCGCAATACGGCATCGACACCGACGGCGACGGCGAGATCGCGACCGGGGAATGGACCAACACCGCCGCCGCGGGGATGGATTGGACCCGCGTTCGCGCCGTGCGCTTCGCAGTGCTGGTGCGCAGCCGGCAGTTCGAGCGCCCCATCACCGACGGCGGCGCTCCGGTGCCGGTCACGCAGGCCATCCCTTCGTGGGCCGGTGGAGCCTTCGTGATGAAGAACGTCGACAACACCTCCGATTCCGGCAGCTCGCCCACCGCGGTGGACGGCCCGGCCGGGCCCAACAACTGGCGCAACTACCGCTATCGGGTGTACGAGTCGGTGGTGCCGCTGCGCAACATGATCTGGGGAACCGCGCCATGAACGCCCGCATTGCCAACCGGCGACACCGTGCGCCGACCGCACAGCGGGGAGTGGTGCTCATCGTCGCGCTGGTCGTCCTGCTGGTGATGACCATTGCCGGCCTGCTGATGTTCCGCTCGACCGGCACCGGCGTAGAAGTGGCCGGCAACGTGGGCTTCAAGCAGAACGCCACGTCGCTGGGCGACCTCGGCGTCGAGACCGGTCGCGCCTACCTCATGGGCTTCGCCGCGAGCGCGGTGCCGCTCGACAACGACAGCCCCGGCAACGCCTACTTCGCCAGCTGGAACGAGGCCTTCGATCCGCGCACCTACGACTGGTCCGCGTCGCGCGAAGCCGCGGCGGACGACGGCACGGGCAATCGCGTGCGCTACGTGATCCACCGTCTCTGCAGCATGGCCGGTCCGACCACGGCGCCGGGCCAGCACTGCGCGATCCCGTCGTCGGGATCCGCACTCGGTGCCGGTGGCGGTGGCGCTTCCGGTCCCGGCTTTTCCGGGCTGGTCGGCCAGCCCTACTACCGAATCACCTCGCGAGTCGACGGGCCACGCGGCACCGTGAGCTACGTGCAAGTCATCATGTTCTGAGGTATCGCCATCTTGAACGATCCCAAGAGTCGCCTCCGCCTCGCCGGTCTTGCCGCCGCCCTTCTCGTTGCGAGCACGCATCCGGCGCAGTCCGCCGTCACCGACCTGTCGACCGTCCCGGTCGCGGGCGTCGGCCAGGCCGCACCCAAGCCCAACATCATGCTGCTCATGGACACCTCGCGGTCCATGGCTTTCACGCACATGCCCGACGAGCTCGAAGGCCAGCAGTACGTGCTGCCGGTGGGCTACCGAAGCGCCCAGTGCAACTCGATCTACTACGACCCGAACAAGGTCTACGGACTGCCAAAGAACGCCGACGGCGCCTACCTGCCGACGCCGATGTTCACTTCGGCGCGCTACAACGCCTACTCGTCCGCCGACCTCAGCACGACCGACCTCAGCGCCAGGTTTCGTGCCTTCGACAAGACCACGCGCCAGACCTTCGACGACAGCGCGAACGACAAGGAACAGCCGGCCTACTACTACCAGTTCGTCCCCAGCTCCGACGCGACCCCCCCGCCGAACTACAAAACGGCGCCCTGCACCGACCTCGAGTCCAACCTGTTCCCGAATGCCGACTTTTCGCAGTCGACGCTCTCGGCCAACACCACGGGCGGCACATGGAAGCGCAAGCTGGTCACCGCCGCCTCCGGCCCGGGCGCGACCGACGAACGGCGAAACTTCGCCATCTGGTACACCTACTACCGTACCCGCATGGCGATGGTGAAGAGCAGCGTCAGCCTCGCCTTCAGCCCGCTCACCGAGAAGTTCCGCATCGGCCTGGTCAGCGTCAACCCGCTGAACGATCCCTCCAACGCAGACAGCGGCGTCGCCGCGTCGAAATACCTGGCGATCGACGACTTCGCGACCACGCAGAAGAACGCGTGGTACGGCAAGCTGTTCGCACAAGCGCCGGAAGGTTCGTCCCCGGCGCGCGAAGGGCTGGCCCGCGTCGGCCGCCACTATGCCGGCAAGACCGACGGCATCAATCGGGACATGACGCCCGATCCCGTGAAGAACAGCTGCCAGCAGAACTTCACCATCATGACGACCGACGGCTACTGGAACACCGCGCAGGAAACGCGCGGACCGGTGGGCCTCGACGGCGTGACCAAGGTGGGTCAGCGGGACGGCCTGCTGACCCCGAAGACCAGCCTCGACGGCACCGACGCCTCGCAGTACTCGCACCGGCCCATCTGGGACGGGTCGACCTCCGGCACGCGCACCGACGTCAACCGCTACGAGCAGTCGCGCTACCAGCCGTGCCAGAGCGGCGAGTTCTTCCAGACGGTGTCCGTGGTGCGTCGCTCGACGACCCAGAGCCTGCGCCGTACGCAGGGCCTGACGATCACCACCTCGCAGATCTCGATGTCGACCTCGCAGACCAGCCAGTCCACCTCGCAGACCACCGCCACCACGTCGAACACCACCCAGCAGACGCGCCAACGGCTGGCGAGCACGCAGCAGACAACGCGATCGACCCGCCAGGAATTCAAGACCACCACCTACACCGGGCGAAGCACCCGCATCGTCGAGCAAACCACCACGCAGAACCTCCAGGCCACCAGCTACACCGAGAGGTCGCGCACCACGCGGCAGCAGCAGACCTTGCAGACCTTGCAGTCGCAGACGCAGACCACCCGCAGCACGACGCAGCAGCGCCAGAGCACCTCGCAGATCCTCGCGTCGACCAGCCAGCTGCGCAGAACGGACTCCCAGGTCTTCCGCACCACCACGCAACCGATCCGCAGCACGTCGCAGAACCTGGCCAGCACCACCCGCCTCTTCGAACGCACGAGCCAGCTGATGGCCTACAACGGCCGCACCGAGCAGTCCGTCGCGGTCGGGTCCTGTCCTGCCGACGCGGACACGAGCTGCTACACGCTCGTCACCGGCCCTACGGCAGTCGCCAGCTGTTCTCCGCAGACCGCTGCGGCCGGCAACAACTGGCTCAACCGCAGCTGCGACGCGCCGGTGGTGACCGGGCCCACGCCCGTGGCATCGTGCTCGGCCACCGCGGCCTCGGGCGGCAACAACTACACCTCCACCAGCTGCTCGACCAGCCAGAGCGGTCCGAGCCCCGCCGCCAGCTGTTCGCCCCAAACGGCCTCGTCGTCCAACGGCTTCCTGACCGTGACCTGCAGCAGCAACAACACGCCGTCGACGCTGGTCGCGTCCTGCGCCGCCGGCACCGACGCCAACTTCGTGACGACGAGCTGCAACACTGTCACAGGGAGCCCCACGCCGGTCGGCTCGTGCACGCCAGCAAATGCGAGCTCGTCCAACGGCAACACCACCACCAGCTGTGGCACCGCGACGACCACCAACGTGCCTGCCGCATCCTGCTCGCCGTCGAGCGCCAGTTCCACCAACGGCTACGTCGCGACCAACTGCAACACCATGACGACCGGCCCGACCGGCGTGGCCTCGTGTTCGGCCTCGGCCGCATCGTCGGGCAACAACTGGACCGCCACCACCTGCGCCACGGACGCCACCGGCCCCACGCTCACCGATTCGTGCACCGGCGGGACCAGCGGCAGCTTCGTCGTCACCAGCTGCAGCACCAGCACCGTGTCGCCCGCGACCGCTGTCGCGAGTTGCACCGCACAGCCCGCGTCGTCGGCCAACGGCTTCACCGCCACCGTCTGCACACCGAACAACTCGGCTTGGACCACGAGCGCATCGTGCGCGCCGATCGCCGCCTCGTCGTCGAACAGCTTCACGACCACGCAGTGCCGCAACCTGCAGACCCAGGCGCCGACGCGGGTGACCAGTTGTACGGCCGGCACGTCCGGCGCCGTGACCACCATCTGCAACACGACCAACATTCCTGCGACGCCGGTGGCGTCGTGCACGCCCAGCAGTGGCACGACCGTCGTCACCTGCTCGACGAACAACACCGGCCCGACGCGCGTCGCCTCGTGCACGCCGTCGTCGCCCACCGCGGGCAACGGCTACACCACCACCACCTGCAACACGAGCAACGGCACCGAATCGCCGGTGGCGAGCTGCACGCCGGTGGCGCCCGGCCCGGGCAACAACTACCAGGAGACGGTCTGCACGCCCTATACGAGCACGGTCGCCGTGCCGCCCGGCAGCTGTGTCGCCCAGTCGCCCAACGCGCTGAACGGCTACCAGACCGTCTCGTGCCCGACCGCCACGGTGACCGGCCCGACGCCGGTCGCCGCCGGCACCTGCAGCAACGCGGCGGCCACGTCCGGCAACCAATACACCGCCACCAGCTGCAACACCACCAGCACCGGCCCGACGCCCGTCGCGAGCTGCACGCCCGGCACCGCGACCGACCAGACCGTCACGACCTGCTCGAACAACAACAGCGCCGTCACGCCGGTCGCGGCCGGCTCCTGCACGAACGTGCCTGCCGGCAACGGCAATGCCTACACGGCGACCGTCTGCACCAACAACAGCTCGACCGCGGGCGTGCAGGCAGGCAGCTGCACCCCCGTGTCGCCCACCGTGCTGAACGGCTACAAGACCGTCAGCTGCGGCCAGGTGAACACCGGCCCCACCTTCGTGGCAGACGGCAGCTGCACCCCCGGCACCGATGCCAACTTCACCACCACGGCCTGCTCGACGACACGCACCGGCCCCGCGTTCGTGGCCGCGTGCACGCCCGGGACCGATGCCAACTTCATGGTCACCAGCTGCAGCACCAACACCAACGGCCCCACGGCGATCGACCCGGGTGCGTCCTGCACCAATGCCGCACCCAGCGCGTCCAACAACTTCACGAGCACCAGCTGCGTGGCGAGCGACACGACGACCGGTGTTTCGGCAGGGACGTGCTCGCCCAGCGCGGCCGGCGTCAAACCGGTCGTGACCTGCAGCACCGCCAGCACCGCCTCGACCCCGGTGGCGGCGTGCACGCCCGGCACCGACAGCAACTTCCTCACCACCACCTGCACGCCCGAAACCTCGACTCCAGAGCGCGTCAGCAGCTGCTCCAACGTCTCGCCGACCGCGGGCAACGGCTACCAGACCACCACCTGCTCGCCCATCACCGGCCAGAAGGTGCAGACCAAGACCCGCACCATCACCACGACCTACACCGTGAGCGGCGCCACCACCCTCGACAACACGGCCGCCTCCGACCCGCCGCAGGACACCGGCTGGACCGATGCGCCGGGCAGCATGTGCTACGTGGCGCCAGCGTCGCCTCCGGTCGTCGACACCACGCCGGACTGGCACCAGTCCACCACGGGCATGCCCTCGGGTTGCAGCGCCTGGCCCTGCCTGGGCTCTGTCGACACCAGCACCGCGCTGGCCGGCAGCATCAATTCGCTCGCCGACGTGGCGCAGTACTACTACGTGACCGACCTGCGCCCCAACCCGGACGGCGCCACGCCCGACCCGTGGAAGAACGACGTGCCCAGGCTCGGCTCCGGCGCCGAGGACGACCGCGCGCCCTGGCAGCACATGACCACCTTCGTGCTGGGCCTGGGTGTCTCGGGCTCGCGCGAATACCGCCCCGACTACAAGAGCGCCACCAGCGGCGACTTCTCCAAGATTCGCAGCTACGAAAACACGCCCGCGCTCAACTGGCCGGTGTGGCCCACCAGCGCGACCATGAGCCCGCTCGCCTACAACGACCCCCGTTCCATCGACGATTTCTGGCACACCGCCGTCAACGGCCGAGGCAAGTTCTTCAGCGCCAAGGACCCCGATTCGGTGGTGCAAGGCCTGCGCGACGCACTGGCCGGCATCGAGGGCCAGGCCGGCGCCGGCGCCGGTGCCGCCACCTCCAGTCTCACGCCGATCGCCGGCGACAACCAGGCCTACACCGGCAGCTTCGTCACCTCGGAATGGACCGGCGACCTGCAGGCGCAAGACATCAACCTCACCACCGGCAACCTGCAGACCAGCGTGCAATGGTCGGCGCGCGCGCTGCTCGACCAATCGGTCGGCGACGCATGCGACAGCCGGAAGATCTTCACGCGCAACCCCGCCAACGGCGCGATGGTCGACTTCACCTGGAACACCAAGAAGTGCGGTACCGGCGCCAGCGCCGGACTGCCGCAGGGATCGGCCCAGACAGGCCTCCCCTCTTCGCTGCAGACTTATTTCAATAGCGCGAGCACGCTGTCGGCGCTGAGCCAATACCCACTGATGACCGATGGTTCCAGCAACACCGCCGACCAGCAATCGGCCGTGCGCGGCGCCAACCTGGTCAACTACCTGCGCGGACAGCGCGGCAACGAGGGCTTCGTCTCCAACGTGGCCGGCAAGCTCTATCGAACCCGCTCGCACGTGCTCGGCGACATCGTCAATTCGCAGCCCAACTTCGTGAAGGCGCCCAGCCTCAGCTACCAAGATGCCGGCTACGACGCGTTCAAGACCGCCAACGCAGCGCGCACGCCGATGGTGTACGTCGGCGCCAACGACGGCATGCTCCATGCCTTCTATGCGCCGAGCAAGACCAACGACCCCAACTTCGCCAAGGCCGGGCAGGAAGCCTGGGCCTTCGTGCCCAACGCGGTGATCGCCAACCTCTGGAAGCTCGCCGACACCAACTACGGCGACCGCCACATGTTCTTCGTGGACGGCAGCCCCATCTCGGGCGACGTGCGCGACACCGCCAGCAACAGCTGGAAGACCATCGTCGTCGGTGGCCTCGGGCTCGGCGGCAAGGGCTACTACGCGCTCGACGTGACCGACCCGGTGTCTCCCAAGGTGCTGTGGGAATTCAACCAGGCGGCCTGTTCGGGCAACCCGGTCGGCGCCACGTCGGACTGCAACCTCGGCTACAGCTTCGGCCGCCCCGTCATCACCAAGCTGAAGAACGGCAAGTGGGTGGTGATGGTGACCTCGGGCTACAACAACGTGACCGCCGGCGGCAACGGCCGCGGCTTTCTCTTCGTGCTCGACGCCATCACGGGCCAGATCATTTCGCGCATCGACACCGGTGCCGGCACGATCGGCACGCCGAGCGGGCTCAAGGAGATCAACTTCTTCGTCAACGACGTCGCCTACGACAACACGGCACAGCGCGCTTACGGCGCCGACGTGCTCGGCAACGTCTGGCGCTTCGACATCAACGACGTCATCGCCCCGGCCGGCAAGGAAGCCACCCTGCTCGGCACCGCCAAAGATGGTTCCGGCAATCCGCAGCCCATCACCACGCGGCCCGAACTGGCGGAAGTCAGCGGCAGCACCATGGTGCTGGTCGCCACCGGAAAGATGCTCGCCACCGCCGACCTGACCGACACGAGCCAGCAATCGGTCTATGCCATCAAGGACCCGTTGAGCGGCACTTCGCCCACCTATGCCAATCTGCGCACGTCGCTCAAGCGCATGCGCATGACGCAGACCGGCTCCGGTGCGTCGGCCACCCGGCAGATCGCCTGCGACGGCGCCACCGTCACCGACTGCTCGGGCAGCAACGGCTGGTACATCGATCTGCCCGACGGCGGCGAGCGCGTCAACGTCGACATGCAGACCGTGCTGGGCACCCTGGTCTTCGCCAGCAACGTGCCGAGCAACACGCTGTGCGCCGCCGGCGGCTACAGCTGGCTGAACTACGTGAACCTCATCAACGGCGAGGCCGTCGCGACCAGCGAAGGCTCGGTCGTGTCGGTGCCCTTCTTCGACAACTCGGTGGTCGTCGGGCTGGGCCTGGTGGGCCTGCCCGACGGCACGGTGCGCGCGCTCGGCCGCGACGCGACCGGTGCGACCAGGACGTTGAGGGTACCGGTCGGCAGCCCGCCTCCGCTCGGCAAGCGCATCAGCTGGCGCGAGATCGTGCAATAGCGCTCACGAGCGGCGCGACAAGAAAATCACAAGGCAGCACAAGGGGAACTCACCCCGCTGCCCGCGGGGATTGCCGACACTGACCGCGGGCGTGGATCCGCACCGACTCCGGTGCGCTGGATCGATCTCCTGCGCGAGTCCGCGAAAAAGCCCCCCAGTGATAGGGCACCGCGCGGCCGCCATGCGGCATCACGAAACGACTCTTGCAAGCGGCTCTGGGCGGACTCCCAGCGCTACGGAACGCCGATCCGCGAGGCGGGCATCAAGGTCGACTGAGCGACGCGACCGCGCTGCCGCCGGCCCGCTCTGCGGTCGGTCGGCTGTCGGCCGCGAACTTCTTGAAGCAAGGCGCCGACGCACCGTGGAACTGTGCTTGGTCGCACTTCACCACGCGCGTCGAGTTGCCCTTGTCGTTGTGGAACACGATGGCGTAGTCCGCGCGCGGGCCGCAGCTCGCGTTCCAGAACGTGCTTGTACCGGCGGTGCCATCGGACTCGCCCTGGTGGAAGGCGCGCTGGACGGTGGGGCATTTGAAACCGCTCTGGTTGACCAACACGGCCATGAATGCGCGGCGGCCTTTTTCGGACATCGCGGCCACGCGCTCGCCGAGGCCGGCCGCACCGGCGGTGGAAGTCCAGGTCGCGCAGAGGGCGGCCAGGGTGCAGATGGCAATCGAATGCTTCAAGTCGAACTCCAGTGGCGATGTCGGAAATCATAGGCAGCCAGGGCGCCGAATGACGCGGTTCCACGCCTCGGCAGCGCTGGAAATTTGCCGCTTATGCACGGTCCGGGCGTCCGGTGCGCCGCGCAGCGCAGTTCAACGCGCCATCGACGGGAGCTTCTCTTCGAGCAGCGCGATGAACGCGCGCATGGCTTCGGACTCACGGGTGCCGCGCTTGGCGATCCGATAGAACGCGAGCTCGACACCGGGGGCGGTCAGCAGATCCACGTTCACCTCGTGCCGCTTGCAGGCCGCCATGGCGAAGGTCGGCATGACGGCCGTGCCGAAGCCGGCCTCGACCATCGAGATCAGCGTGCTGAAGAAGCTCACCGACCGCCGCTCGGCCGGGCCGATGTGCAACTTGGCCAGTTGCGCATCGATCAATTTCTGGATCGGGTTTTCCGCAGGCAACCCGATGAGGTCTGCGCTGCGCAGGGACGACCACGGCACGCGGCCGATGTCTCTTGCGGCGCCGCCTGCGGCCGTCACGCGCATGAGCCGGAAGCTCGCGACCGGCGTGCGCGCGAGTCCGGTGCTGGCCTTGAAGAAGAAGCCCAGGCCCAGGTCGGCCTCGCCGGCCATCACCGACTTCTGCACATCGTCCAGGCTCGAATCCAAGAGCCGCACCTGAACCTGCGGCTGCTGCTCGCGGAACAGGGCCAGGAGCCTCGGCAGCAGATGCGCCGACACCAGAGGCGTCGCCGCGATGCGCAGGTTCTGCCGGGCCGCAGCGCCCAGCGCGCCGATCTCGCCGGTGACGTCGTCGAGCTCACGCAGCACCCGCTCGACCACGGGCGCAAGCCGCCGGCCTGCGGCTGTCAGATGCACCGTGCGGGTCGTGCGGTCGAACAGGCGCACGCCCAGCTGCCGTTCCATCTCGCGCACCAGGATGCTCAGCCCGGCCTGGGTCATGTGGGTGAGTTCGGCGGCCCGGGTGAAGCTGCCGGTATGCGCGACATGCCGAAAGGCCCTCATCTGGCGGGTCGAGAGATTCATGTGCCAATTTTATGAGTGCATGTCATATCTAAACTTCCAATATCGCGCAAATGCGGGCCCAATGGACGGCCCGACGAGACGACCCGGACGATCCGGAGACAACCGAACGAAGACCATGAGCCAGCAAGACGAGATCCTCATCCTGGGCGCCGGCGTGGGCGGCCTGACCCTCGCGCTCAGCCTCCACCAGGCCGGCATCCCGTGCCGCGTGTACGAGGCCGTGCCCGAACTCAAGCCCATGGGCGTGGGCATCAACCTGCTGCCGCACGCCGTGCGCGAGCTGGCCGAACTGGGCCTGCTCGACGCTCTGGACGCGACCGCGGTGCGCACGAAAGAAGCGGTGTTCTTCACCGAGCACGGGCAGCTCGTCTTCACCGAGCCCGCCGGCATGGCCGCCGGCTACGACTGGCCCCAGTTCTCGATCCATCGTGGCGACCTGCAGACCGTGCTGCTGTCGGCCGTGCGGGAGCGGCTCGGCGCGGACAGCGTCGTCTGCAACCGGCGCTGCGTCGACGTGCAGCAGGACTCGGCGGGCGTCACGGCCTCCTTCACCGACGCTGCGGGCGCGCCCGTGGACCCGGTGCGCGGCTCGCTCGCCATCGCGTGCGACGGCATCCACTCGGTGCTGCGCAAGAAGTTCTACCCCGACGAAGGCGCACCGCGCTATTCCGGCATCAACATGTGGCGCGGCGTGACGCGCTGGAAGCCCATCCTGTCGGGCGCGAGCATGATCCGCGCCGGCTGGCTGGCGGTCGGCAAGATGGTCATCTACCCGATCCGCGATGCGATCGATGCCGAGGGCCACCAGCTCGTGAACTGGGTGGCCGAGATCGAGTCGGCCCAGCCGGCGCAGCGCGACTGGAGCCGGCAAGGCCGGCTCGAGGATTTCCTGCCGGCCTTCGAGCAATGGCACTTCGACTGGCTCG